>JAMWZG010000099.1 GCA_024304855.1 Paracoccaceae bacterium | reverse complement strand
CCCATGCCCGCGCCGTCAGACCGTGTCGAGATAGATCTCGACCCGCTCCTCCGGCGTCAGCTCGCCCATGTAATGCAGCTCCTGCCGCTTGGTCAGCACGAAGTTGCGGATCAGTTCGGGCGCGAAGATGGCGGCAATCTCGGGACTGGACTCGAATGTGTCGATTGCATCGGCCCAGGTGGTCGGCACCTGCGGCAGGTCCAGCGCATAGGCGTTGCCGGTGATGGGGGCAGGCGGCTCGGCCCGCGCCTCGATCCCGTTCAGCGCCGCGCCAAGGATGGCGGCCAGCATCAGATAGGGGTTCACGTCGCCCCCCGCCACGCGATGCTCGATCCGCCGCGCGCGACTGCTGCCCGAGGGGATACGCACCGCCGCCGTGCGGTTCTCATAGCCCCAGCAGATGCCCGTGGGGGCATGGGCATCGGGCACCAGACGGTCATAGCTGTTCCAATGCGGTGCAAAGATCAGGGTCGAACCGGACATGGCGTTCAGGCAACCCCCTACCGCATGACGCAACATTTCTGTGCCCTGCGGACCTCCATCGTCAAAGATGTTGCGTCCTTCGGCGTCCAGCACCGAGAAATGTGTGTGAAGGCCGGAACCTGCATAATCCTCGTAGGGTTTGGCCATGAAGCTGGCGGCAAAGCCATGCCGCCGCGCCAGACCCTTGACCAGCATCTTGAAAAGCCAGGCATCATCGGCGGCGCGCAGCGCGTCGTCGCAATGCATCAGGTTCACCTCGAACTGGCCCAACCCTGCTTCGGAAATCGCGGTATCGGCGGGGATGTCCATCTCCTCGCAGGCCTCATAGAGGTCGGTGAAGAAAGTATCGAAGGCGTCCAGCGCCCGGATGGACAGCGTCTCGGCCGCCTTGCGCCGCTTGCCCGAACGCGGGCTGACGGGCACCTGCAACTTGCGCCCCGAGTCGTCGATCAGAAAGAACTCCAGTTCGACCGCCACCACGGGCGTCAGGCCATGGGCCTTGAAACGGTCCACCACCGCGCGCAGCGCGTGGCGGGGATCGCCCTCATAGGGGCGGCCATCCTCGCGGAACATCCAGATCGGCAGAAGCGCCGTCGGCGCCTCCAGCCATGGCATCGGCATGAAGCCACGCTCGGTGGGTTTCAGAACGCCGTCCGCATCGCCTGTCTCGAAGACCAGCGGGCTGTCGTCGATATCCTCGCCCCAGATGTCAAGGTTCAGCACGGACAGCGGAAAGCGCGTGCCCTCGTCCACGACCTTGTCCGCATAGCGGGTGGGAACACGTTTGCCGCGCGCCTGGGCATTGAGATCCGCGGCGGCCACGCGGATCGTGCGCACCTCTGGGTGCTTTCTGAGCCAGTTCTTCATCGTCTCACCTGACGGGTTGAGGGCTGGCACAGTCCAGCGGGGCGCGCATCATGCACGCTCCGCGCGGGGTCAGGTCCATGCCCTTGGTCCTTTGTTTATGATCACATTCTCACCACCGGGTTGTAGCTGCCCGAAACACCTGAAAAAGCGAAGCGGATCACACCCGAAAAAATTTGATCAAAATATTGATACTACCGGATCAGATTCGGACGCAAGCGAATTTTGCGCCGCTGCTCGGGCGGCAGGTGCCGGTTCAGGCGGCGGTTGACCAGCCCGAAAAGCCCGATGATCGCCAGCGTGAGCAGGATGAAATAGAAGGCCAGGATCGGGTAGGAGATGAAGGGATTGAAGGTCTGATCCGCGAAATAGCGCGCGTAATACAGCGCGTCGCCCTTCTGCCCCTGCGCGGGAAAGCCGGAAAAGAACACCAGCGTGGTGGCGTGGAACAGAAAGATCGCCTCGTTCGTGTAGCCGGGCCAGGCCAGCCGCAGCATCGTGGGCCAGATGATCCGCCGAAAGCGCGGCCAGCCCGCCATGCCATAAGCATCCGCCGCCTCGACATCGCCACGGGGGATGGATTTCAGCGCACCGTGGAAAATCTCGGCCGAATAGGCGGCCGTGTTGAAGAACAGCACGACCAGCGCCCCGGCCCAGGCCGAACTGAACGGATCAAAGACCGGATGCACGGATTTCAGGCTGAGGAACAGGAAATAGGCAAAGAAGAACTGGATGAACAAGGGCGAGCCGCGAAACACGAAGATGAACCATTCCGACGGCTTTCGGATGAGGGCAGGGCGCGCGCCCTTGCCCAGCGCCAGGGCCGTGGCCAGAAAGAACCCCGCCGCCAGCGCGATGACGCCGAAATAGACGTTCCAGATCAGCCCCGACCCGATCAGCGTGAACTGCTGGCAAAGCGTGAAGTCCGAGCGCGGCAGAAGACGCTCTCCTACCCCGAGGCTGCGCAGCCCGTAATCCATGATCGTCTGGACGCAGCTCATGCCTGCACCCGCCGCTGCGCGTCACCGCCCGTGGTCGCCTGCCCCAGGGTCAGCCGCGCCATGATGCGGTCCAGCACCACCTCGGAGACGCGGGTGAAGGCCAGGTAGAAGACCAGCAGCACCAGGAAATACCACATCCGCCAGTCGCCATGCGGGTAATCGGTGAAGCGCGGCGTTTTCGACCCGCCCAACTCGCGCGCCCAATAGACGATGTCCTCGACCCCCAGCAGGAACAGCAGCGGCGTCGATTTGATCAGCACCATCCACAGGTTCGACAGGCCGGGCAGGGCATAGACCCACATCTGCGGCACGGTGATCCGCCAGAAGGTCTGGCGGTGGGTCATGCCGTAAGCCTCGGCGGTTTCAAGCTGCGCGCGGGGCACGGCGCGCATCGCGCCGTAAAGGACATTGGCGGCAAAGGCGCCAAAGACGATGGCAAAGGTGAAGGCCGCGACAAAGAAGCTGTAGGTCTTGTGCACCCATTGCGCCGCATTGCCCAAGGGCACCTTGGCGGCCTGACAGACGATGAAATCATTGCCCTGCCGGATCGGCTGATCCCAGTCGGGGCAGACCCATTGATGCTTGAGATACTCGATCCCCTGATCCAGCGCGATCACGAAGAACAGGAAAAACGCGATGTCCGGCACCCCACGCACGATGGCGATATAGGTCTTGCCCAGCAGGCTGAGCGGCGCGAAGCGCGAGCGCGCCGCTGCGGCACCGGCAAAGCCGAAGGCCAGCGCCGCAGGGGCGGTGATCGCCAGAAGCAGCAGCACGGTGCCGAAGGCCGCGTAGAAATTCAGATGTTTTCCCGTCGTCAGATAGCAGGCCATCCAGGGCAGATCGGACAGCGTGGCTGGATCTGTGCAGAAACTGAACATGGCGTGTCCTGATGCGGGCGGGCGGAATGCGTATTTGGAGAATGATGAAAGAGGGGGCGCGGCGCATCATCGGCCACGCCCCCCGGGGTCAGCGGATCAGAAGGTGGCGGCACCCTCGCCGAACCACTTGACGATCATCCTGTTCAGCGTGCCGTCATCCTTCATCGTCTGGATGGCCGCGTCGAATTTCGCGCGCAGCTCGGTATCGCTTTCGCGCAGGCCGATGCCGATGCCGCCGCCCAGCGGCACGTCTTCGCCCACAAAGGTCAGCTCGCCGCCCGATTCCTCGACGATGGGCACAAGGTAATCCTTGTCGGCAAAGACGGCATCCGCCTCGCCGTTGCGGACGGAGGCCACGGTCTCCTCGGGTGTCGCGAATTCCAGCAGGGTCGCGCCGGATGCGGCGACATGGCCCGCCTGGATGGTGGTGGCCTGTGCCGCGATCACGCCGGTCGCCACATCCACATCCGCGTTCAGCCCGGCATAGGCCGAGGCTGCGGGCGGCATGTAGTTCTGCGTGAAATCAATGACTTCGTCGCGTTCGGCAGTGATGCTCATGCCGGCGATGATCGTGTCATAGTTGCCCGACACGAGGTTGGGGATGATCCCGTCCCAATCGGTCGTGACCCATTCGCAGGTCAGTTCCGCGCGCTTGCACAGCTCGTCGCCCAGTTCGCGCTCGAACCCGTCCACCTCGCCCTTGTCATTGAGGAAGTTATACGGAGGATAGGCCCCCTCGGTGCCCATGCGGATGGTCTGGCTTTGCGCCAGCGCCATGCCCGCGCTCAGCGCCAGCGCGGCGGTGGTCAGGATCAGTGTCTTCATCGTCAGTCTCCTTGTTGGAAGGCGTCAGGCGGGTTTCAGCCCGCCAAGGTTGGCATCCGCCAGCCGGTCAGGCCGGGACGGAGGCGGAAAGGAATTGTTGCAGGCGTTCGGTTTTCGGCGCGCTGAAAAGGGTCGAGGGCGGACCCTGTTCCTCGATCCGGCCCAGATGCAGGAAGACGACATGATCCGAAACATCGGCGGCCATGCGCATGTCATGGGTGACGATCATCATCGTGCGCCCCTCGGACGCCAGATCCTTGATCACCTTGACCACTTCCTGTTCCAGTTCCGGGTCCAGCGCCGAGGTGGGTTCGTCGAACAACAGCGCCTCGGGTTCCATGCACAGGGCGCGCGCGATGGCGGCGCGCTGCTGCTGCCCGCCCGACAGTTGCGCGGGATAGGCATCGCATTTGTCGCCGATACCCACCTTGTCCAGGTAGCGGCGGGCCGAGGCTTCGACCTCGTTCCGCGCGCGTTTGAGCACCGTCACCGGCGCTTCCATCACGTTTTGCAGGATCGTCATATGGGACCACAGGTTGAACTGCTGGAACACCATGCTGAGGTTGGTGCGGATGCGCAGCACTTGCCCCGGATCGGCCGGATGGCGGTTCAGCCCGGTGCCGCGCCAGCGCACGGGTTCACCCTTGAACAGGATCTCGCCCTGCTGGCTGTCCTCCAGCAGATTGGCGCAGCGCAACAGCGTGGACTTGCCCGACCCCGATGACCCGATGAGCGAGACGACATCGCCACGCCGGGCAGAAATGTCCACGCCCTTGAGTACTTCCAGCGCGCCGTAAGCCTTGTGCAGGTTGCGGATCTCGATGACAGGCGGGGCGTCGGTCACGGGCTCGGTCACGGGGGCGTCCATTGTTCGGGGCATGTTCGTCGTCACGTTAGCGTCACAATAGGGCGGAAAAATTGGCTCATTGCAACTTGCAAAACGGAAGAATACGCGCCGCTGCGGGCGAAATGACCCTTGGTCAAGCCCGGAATGGCGGCACGCCGGCGGCCGGATCACCCCTGCGGCGGGGGCGGCGTGGGCACGGCCAGATAGGCGCGGGCGGGGATCGCGACAAGCCCGCGCAGCATCAGCGCGGCGCGCGTGGTGTCGTCCAGCCCGGCGATGGCGGCGGTGATGGCGGCGCGCAGCGGCGCGGGGTCGTGCCCCTGCGCGGTGATATAGGGCAGGCCCGGCGTGGGGGCCGTGCGCTCCAGCTCGCGCAGGCGCGCGGCGGCCGGATCGTGCCGCAGCGCCAGCGCCCATGTCACGGCGTCGATGGCGGCCATGGCGGCGCGCCCCTCGGCCACGGCGCACAGCGATGCGCGGTGCGACCCGGTCGCGAGAAGGCGCGTGAAGCGCCGCCCGAGCGGCGCCACATGGCTTGCAGGGGCCGCCCAACCCGATTGCGAGCCACCCTCGTTATAGGCAAATAGATCGTCTGCAAAATCAGACAGTTGTGCACGATCATCCTGCGCGTTCACGACCAGAACGCTGCAATAGAACCCCGGCGCGCAGCCTGCCACGCCGAAATCCGGCGTGCCCACCAGCGCCACCTTGTCATGAAGGCGGCTGCGATAGGGCATCCCGCAGGTCTGCGACAGCAGCAGGTCGGGCCGCTGCCAATGGGCCATGTGATCCTCAAACCCGCGCGTCAGCCCGTCCGGCCCATGCCCCAGTGCCGCGCGGATCGTCTGCCAGTATCTATCCGTCTCGGCCCGGACTTCGGGCCAGTCATACATCGGCAGGCTGGCCATCATGGCGCGTGCCGGCTCTGTCACTGGCCCTGCATCCGCTGCCGGGCCAGGGCGCTGTCCTGATCCGACACCCCCAGCATCGACGAGACCATGCGCACCAGCGCATCCTCGGCCCCGTCGCGGCCCCCATCGGCCAGCGCCACCTGCCACAGCGCCTCGATCACCAGAATGCGCTCTTCATAGGGCACGCCGTCCTTGATCGCGCGGGTGAAGCGCACCGTATCGGGTGCCTCGCTTTCCAGCGCCTCTGCCTCTTTTCGCAGCGCAATCGTGGCGTGCGGTGCCAACCCGTAGCGCTGCATCAGGATGCGGTCGATTCGATGCACCTCGGTCGCGGCGTAATCGCCATCGGCGCGGGCGATGCGCACCAGCAGCGCGCTCAGCGCCAGACGCGCATCGGCATCGGGCAGGGGGCGGTTGGCCTCGGGTTGGGTCAGGCGTTTGAGCAGATCGGCAAACATGCGGGGTCTTCCTTGGTCATGGGGTGGCGCAGGACGCGCGCCGTCCCCCCAAGCATGATGCTTATGAGGCCAAGGTCAACCGCTGGCGGCGCGGGCGCGGGTCAGGGCTTCGTGAAGATCGCCCTCATCCAGCCCCAGCATGACGCGGGTTTCGTGGATCTCCTCGATCTCCTCGACATGGGGCATCCCGTCGGCCAGCATCACCTCGCACAGCGCCTCAAGCGCCGAGAGGCGATGCGCATGGTCCAGCTCCGCCCGGATCAAGGCGGCAAAGGCATCGGTATGCGGGGCGGCCGCGTCCAGCTTTTCGCAGGTGGCGCGCATCTTGGCGGCCTCGACCGGGTTCAGGTCGTAAAGCCGCGCCAGAAGACGGTCGATCCGCTGGATTTCGGGCAGTTTGTAGCTGTGATCGGATTTGGCCACCCGCACCATCAGCGCCCCCAGCGCCAGTTGCGCATCCGGTTGCGGCAGCGGGGCCTCATGGCTGGACCGAAAGGATCTGAGCAGTTTTCCAAGCATGGGGCGACAGTATCGCGGGCCTGTCAGACTGCCAAGATCCGCTCCGGCGGTTGTGCGGCGACTGTTGCATTCCGCCCATGACCGCCGCGCGGGCAAAAAGGATGTCATCCACCGCAATGCCCCCCGGATCGGTGTTCAGCACCACCAGCCCCGCGATCCGCGGCGCGCCGTCGCCCGTGCCATAGCCCAGCGCGGTGATCCCCTCGGACAGGGGCGTCACATCCCGCGCCAGCACCTGCCCCGCGCGGTCCAGCAGGATCACCTCGACCGTGCCGCGCGGGGCCGGGCGCGCGCCCAGCGGATCGGCGTAATCGGCATGGACCAGCAGGCCGACCGCCGCCTGATCGTGATCGAACAGGATCGCCAGCGACCCCTCGCCCCGCCCCGAGATGGCGTCGAACCCGTCCGGCCCGATGGGCAGCGCCGCGTTCGAGCCAAAGCCGCGATGCTGCGCGATGCTGATGCCCTGACCGGGTGGCCCGGTCTCGATCACCAGCGGGGCGTGGGCGCGCGCGCGGGTCAGCGTATCGAAACGCCCGCCCGCGCGGCGCGTCAGCACGGCGGGGGACTGGCCCGCGAAATGGCTGGCGACGGTGATCCCGTCACCGCGATGCGGCGCGCGCAGCAGATGCCCCGGTTCGGGGCGCGCGGGCCAGGCCGCGAATCCCTCGATCCGGTCCAGCACCTGCTTGAGCTCAGCATAGGGGCGCGGCAGGATCGTCTCGGCCCGCAAAGGGGCTGCGGCCAGAATTGCGCCACAGAAGACCGGCGCAAACAGGGGCAGCCACAGCGCAATGGCGCAATGAAAGCAAAGGTTGCACAGCCTTGTCACATTCGCTCCTCAAATTCACCCCTTTGCGCGGGCAGACTGGCGCGATGTTACAGCGCAAAGGGACAGCCTGCCATGACCAGCGCCACTGAACCCGTGGGATCTGCCCCCATGGATGCGGCCCTCTCCGACCCGGACGCCGCCCTGACCGCCCTGGCGGCCCTGCCGCTGCGTGACGCGGCGCTGGCCTTTGACTGGGACAGCGCGGGCGAGGGGCTGGACCGGCTGCGCCGGATGATGTCGCGCAAGGGCGTTGATCTGGAAACCGCGGCGCTGGTGTTTTTCCAAGGCGCGCCAGAGCGTTACAACATGATCGCCAAGGCCGATCTGTTGCCGCAGGCGCAGGCGCGCTGCAATCTTCTGGACAGTATCCACCGCCGCATCGCCTGCGGCTTCTATCTGCTCGATCCCGAGCGGGGTCTGGGACAGGCGCACGGCCAGATGCAAAGCTGGATCGAGCGGCAGCGGCTGGAAGGCACGGCCGGGCGGTCGGGGCGCTGGGTCTTTGACACCTGCCTGCTGGATATTCAGGTGACAGGCCCCGCGCGCCCCATCATCGTGCAACGCCCCACGGAACCGGCAGCGCTGGAAAGCCTGTGGAAGCGGCTGTCGCGGATGGTCCGGCGCGACCGTCAGGTCAAGCCCGCCTGCGAGCTGGAAAGCTGAGGCCGGGTCACACCCGCCTCAGGCCCGGCCATCAGACCAGACGCGAGGTTTCCACCGCCGCGCGCACGAAATCGGCAAAGAGAGGATGCGGCGCGAAGGGTTTGGATTTCAGCTCGGGGTGGAACTGCACGCCGATGAACCAGGGGTGATCCTTCCACTCGACAATCTCGGGCAAACGGCCATCGGGTGACATGCCGGAAAATTGCAGCCCGCAGCCTTCCAGCTTTTCGCGGTAGCGGATGTCCACCTCATAGCGGTGACGGTGGCGTTCCTCGATCGTGGTGGTCCCGTAAACCTTGGCCACCAGCGATCCGGGCGCCAGCGCCGCGTCATAGGCCCCCAGGCGCATCGTGCCGCCCTTGTCATCACCGAGCTTGCGCTCGACCACATGATTGCCCTGCACCCATTCCTTCAGGTGATAGACCACAGGTTCAAAGCGTTTCTTGCCCGCCTCGTGGTCAAACTCCTCGGACCCGGCGGTGGTCAGGCCCGCCACATTGCGCGCGGCCTCGATCACGGCCATCTGCATCCCCAGACAGATGCCCAGATAGGGGATCTGCCGGGTGCGGGCGAATTCGGCGGCCTTGATCTTGCCCTCGGTCCCGCGCTCGCCAAAGCCGCCGGGCACCAGAATGGCGTGGAAGCCTTCCAGATAGGGGGCAGGGTCTTCGGTGTCGAAAATCTCGGCATCGACCCATTCCACGTTCACCTTGACCCGGTTGGCCATGCCGCCATGGGTCAGCGCCTCCTTGATCGACTTATAGGCATCCTCAAGCTGGGTATATTTGCCCACGATGGCCACGTTCACCGCGCCATCGGTGTTGTGGATGCGGTCCACCACATCCTCCCACACGGTCAGGTCGGGGCGCGGCGCGGGGCTGATCTGGAAAGCATCCAGAACCGCCTGATCCAGCCCCTCGCGGTGATAGGCCAGCGGCGCTTCATAGATGGAATTCAGGTCATAGGCGGCCACCACCGCCTCCTTGCGCACATTGCAGAAGAGCGCGATCTTCTCACGCTCCTTCTCCGGGATCGGATGTTCCGACCGGCAGACCAGGATATCGGGCGCGATGCCGATGCTCTGCAATTCCTTGACGCTATGCTGCGTCGGTTTCGTCTTCAACTCGCCGCTCGCCGCCAGATAGGGCAGCAGCGTCAGATGCATGAAGATGCACTGGCCGCGCGGGCGGTCGTGCGAAAACTGGCGGATCGCCTCGAAGAAGGGCAGACCCTCGATGTCGCCCACGGTGCCGCCGATCTCGCACAGCATGAAATCGACCTCATCGGCGCCGACGGCCAGGAAATCCTTGATCTCGTTGGTGACATGCGGGATTACCTGAATGGTCTTGCCCAGGTAATCGCCGCGCCGTTCCTTCTCCAGCACGTTGGAATAGATGCGCCCCGAACTGACCGAGTCGGTCTTGCGCGCGGCCACACCCGTGAAACGCTCGTAATGGCCCAGATCCAGATCGGTCTCCGCGCCATCATCGGTCACGAAGACCTCGCCATGTTCAAAGGGCGACATCGTGCCGGGATCGACGTTCAGATAGGGGTCGAGCTTGCGCAGCCGCACCGAAAAGCCGCGCGCCTGCAACAACGCGCCCAACGCGGCCGAGGCCAGACCCTTGCCCAGCGACGATACAACCCCGCCCGTGATGAAAATATAGC
>JAMWZG010000098.1:1187-9956 GCA_024304855.1 Paracoccaceae bacterium | reverse complement strand
CCCTTGGACCCGTCGCGCGCGCGGGCAAATCTGCGGCTTTGCGGGCGCAGGTCAGCCAGCCGCAAATAGTAATTGCGCCGCGCGATCCCATAGGCATCCGCCAGATGCGCCGGGGCGGCAGCCGCGGCGGCCTGACTTGCCGTGATGGTCTGCGTCCCCACGATCCCGTCCACCGCCACCGCCTGCCCCATCTGCCGCAGCAAGCGTTGCAGGATCTTGACCGCATTCGACCCGGCATTGACATACATGTCAAAGACACTGGCCTGAATGACTTCGGGCAGGTGATGCAATCCGGGCCGCCGGAAGTAATGCTCGATGAAGATCTCGGCCGCGCGGGTCTGGGTCATGGCCTCGACATCCGCGATCGTCACGGCCCCGTCGCCGCTCAGGTCCAGCCCAAGACGGCGCAGCGTGCCCAGTGTGACGCCGTGTTTCGTGGCCCCGCCGGGGTCCGCAGGATCGTTGACGAACCCGCCTTCGCGGGCCACGATGTCCCGCGCGATGGATATGACACTATGCATGAAACCTGTTCCCATGTGATGCGGAAACAGGATGGCCGACAGGCGTTAAGGGCCGGGAAAGTGACCGCGCGGCCCGGCAGGCAGTGGATTAACTATCCGCGCCCGCAGCATTCGGGTCTTTGTAGATCCCCTGCTCCTTCAGCGCGTCGATCACTTCGGCGGGCATATAGGTCTCGTCATGTTTGGCAAGGATTTCAGAGGCTTCAAAGACACCGTCCACCAATCGCCCGGTGCCGACCATGCCCTCGTTCTCGCTGAAGAGATCAGGCAGGACACCTGTATAGACAACCGGGATGCTGGCACCGCCATCGGTGACGGAAAAGCGGATCTGCTCGCCCTGACCGCGCACGATGCTGCCCTCTTCGACCAGACCACCGATCCGGAACACCTCGTTCGGGCCGGGGGGTTCGGCGATGATCTGGCTGGGGGCGCGGAAAAAGTTGATCCCGTCGCGCATCGCATAGCCGATCAACCCGGTCGAGATGATCAGCGCCACGGCCGCCAGAGCCACGATCTGAATCCGGCGTTTCTTTTTCAGTCCACCCATGGCCATGCGTCGTCTCCTCGGTCCCGGTTACGGGAAACAGGGGGCCAGCATCAGCCCCGTCGTCTCATCTTCACCTAACATCAGATTGGCGTTTTGCAACGCCTGCCCGCTGCTACCTTTTGTCAGGTTGTCCAGTGCCGCGATGATGATCGCGCGGCCCGCCCGACGGTCGGCCACCACGCCGATATGGCAGAAATTCGATCCCCGGATATGCCGCGTGCTGGGGTGCTGACCAAAGGGCAGAACTTGCAGAAACGGCTCCTCGGCATAAGCGGCGCTCAGGACTTCATGGATGCGCGCAGCCTCGCCCTTGACATAGACAGTGGCCAGGATGCCCCGGTTGGCCGGGATCAGATGCGGCGTGAACTGCACATGCACCGGGCGGCCCGCGACGGCGGAAAACTCCTGATCGAACTCGCCCAGATGGCGATGCACACCGCCCACCGAATAGGCGTGATAGCCTTCGGACAATTCCGCATGAAGCAGATTTTCCTTGAGGCTGCGGCCCGCGCCGGACACTGCGCATTTCAGATCAAGGATGATGTCATCCAGATCAATCACACCCTCCGCAATCAGCGGGCGCAGCGCATATTGCCCCGTGGCCGCGTTGCACCCCGTGCCCGCCACCAGACGTGCGGCGCGGATCTCTGCCCGGTAGAACTCGGTCAATCCGTAGACCGCTTCGGCCTGACACGCCAGCGCGGCATGGTCATTGCCATACCAGCGCTTGTATTCCGCCGGATCGCGCAGCCGGAAATCGGCGGACAGATCGACGATCTTCAAGGTCTTGGGCAGATCGCGGATCACCTCCTGCGAGGTCGCATGAGGCAGCGCGCAAAAGCACAGATCGACGTCCGAGAAATCAATCTCCTCGATCTTCTGCAATACCGGCAGGTCGAGATGGCGCAGATGCGGAAACACATCGGCCATGCTCTGCCCGGCCTTGGAATTGGCCCCCATCGCCGTGATGCGCATATTGGGATGCGTGGCAATCAGGCGCACCAACTCGGCCCCCGTATAGCCCGAAGCCCCCAGAATCGCGATATTATGCGGCATGTCGTCTGTCCTTGATTGCACCGGCGCGCGGGCCGATGCCGATTGCATCATCATCCACAGTCAAAGCGCAAACCTTGACCGGGATCAACTGGCGGATCGAAAGCTGATCTGTCGTCGCAGGAATTGCGTGGCCCGATCCGACACCCGGCGCGGATCACCCGTGGTCAGGAACAGATCGTCGGTCCCTGCCCCCAGCATCTCGGGACGGCGGGCCAGATAGTCGGCAAGGCTTTCGGCCACCAGATTGGCCTGGGAATAGACCTGCACCTCCGGCCCCAGCGCATCCTGAAACACCTGCTGCATCAAGGGGTAATGGGTGCAGCCCAGGATCGCCGCCTCGGGGCGCGGCATCTTGCGTTTCAACGCATCGACATGGCTGCGCACCAGCGCCTCGGCCAGGATCATGTCCCCCTCCTCGATCGCGTCCACCACGCCGCCGCAGGCCTGCGCCTCGACATCCACGCCGATGGCGCGAAAGGCCAGCTCTCGCTGAAAGGCGCGGCTTGCCACGGTGGCGGGGGTGGCAAACAGCGCCACATGTTTCACCGCCACTTCCCGCGGCGGGCTATTGTCGCCCCATTGCCGCTCGGTCAGCGCCTCGATCAGCGGCACGAACACGCCCAGAACCCGTTTGCCGGGGGGCACGCCCGCCTCCTGCATCCGGCGAAGGGCAGCGGCGCTGGCGGTATTGCAGGCCAGAATGACCAGATCGCAGCCATGCAGCCACAGATATTCGACCGCCGTTTTTGTCAGCTGATACACATCATCCGCATCGCGCACGCCATAAGGCGCATGGGCATTGTCGCCGTAATAGACGAAATGCACATCCGGCAGACGCTTTGTCACCGCTTCAAGAACGGTCAGCCCGCCAAGACCACTATCGAATATGCCTACTGCCATGATGCGCCCGGTGCGGGGGCGCGAGGGATCACGCCCGATGTTTCTCTTCGAACTCGAACCCATAGTCGTAGGATCCGAGAGGTGTCGGAGACAGCTCATACGTCGCTTTGCGCAGGAAATCCATCATTGCTTTGCCATCACTGGCACGCGCGGCGATCTGCGATGCAGGGATGGGCTGCCCCACCGCCACGCGCACCGGCGTATCGACGCGCTTGGCGAATTCCTTGATCAGAAGGCCCATCCGCAGGGTATAATGCAGGTGGCTGGCAATCTGGAACATGCGGCTGGTGTGACCGTCGAAATAGATGGGCACCACGGTCGCACCCGATTTGGCAACCATCCGCGCCGTGAAGCTGCGCCAACCGGGGTCCATCGGTTGCGAAAACGGTGTCGCGGCCGTGGAGACCGTGCCGCCCGGAAAGATCCCGATGGCGCCACCCTGCCCCAGATAGTCCAGCGCAGCCTTGCGCGTCTCAAGATTGCGCTGCACAGCCTCCTTGGTCTCGTCAAAACTGATGGGAAGGATGGCCTGCGCCAGATCGGGTGCCTTGCGGAACACATGATGCGCCAGAATGCGGAAATCGCCCCGCGTGTGTGACAGGATATGCCCCAGCATCAACCCGTCCAGGATGCCGTAAGGATGGTTCGCAATCACGATCAGCGGCCCGTCACGCGGGATCAGGTCCAACGAGCCCCGCACGATGTCCAGGCTCAGCCCATAGCGTTCCACCATGACCTGCCAGAAGTCACGCCCCTGCGCGACCTCCTGCTCATACCCGGCGGCGCGGCGGATCAGGCTGATGCGGCCGGTGGCATTCTCCATCATGCGGATCAGGGCGCGCCCGCCGCGTGTGCTGGCGGAATGCGCATAGCTGATGTCGCGGGCGATACTGTGTGGACTGGTCACGCGGGGATGCTCCGGTCTGCGCGAGGATAACGCGGCAAACATGCCGTTTGTCCGTGACACTTCCATGACACCCGACAGACACCGCAGGCCGCCCGGACCTGCCCGCCCCTGCGTCACCATTTTGCAAATACGCGAAACGCAACAGGCCCCCCGGCCATGACGCCGAAGGGCCTGTGCATCACATAGGCAGAGCTTACTCGGCTGCCTGCGCCATCCCTTTGCCGCCGTCGCGGAAACTGGCCAGCAACTCCTCGCGCCGTTTCGCGGCCTTGGCCTCATTCGCCTCCTTGACCGGGCCGAAGCCGCGGATCGACAACGGCAACTCGGCCAGAGCAACGGCCGCATCCATCGTGGCGGGCGTCACCTTGGCCAGAACCTCGGCCATATCCGCCTCGAACTGCGCGATCAGGGCGCGTTCCATCCGGCGTTCCGCTGTGCGGCCAAAGATGTCCAGCGGCGTGCCGCGCAGCATCTTCAGCCCCGCCAGCACCCGCATCGGCTTGGCCATCCACGGCCCGAAGGTCCGCTTCATCGGGCGGCCATCCGGCCCGGTTTTCGAGATGATGGGCGGCGCCAGATGGAAGGTCATGCGGAAGTCGCCGTCAAACTGCTCGGCCGCCTTCTCCTGCGAGGTCAGCAGAAGCCGCGCCACCTCATATTCGTCCTTATAAGCCAAGACCTTGTGATAGCCCTTGGCGACCGCTTCCTTGAGGCGCGCCTCCGCGATGCCATCCACCATCTTGCGATAGCGCTTGGCCAACCGCTTGCCCTGATAGGCCACCAGATGATCGGCGCGGAAGGCGATTTTCTCCTCCAGCGATTTCGGCAATTCGATCACCTTGGGCTTCAACAACCGCGCCGCCTGATCGGGATGGAGCGCCGCCCACCGACCCAGTTCAAAGGCCCGCTGGTTGCGCTCGACCGCTGCGCCGTTCAGCTTGATCGCATGGGTGATCGCCTCATGGCTCAACGGGATCAACCCGCGCTGCCAGGCCGCACCAAACAGCATCATGTTGGAATAGATCGAATCCCCCAGCGTCACGCGCGCCAGTTCGGATGCGTCAAACAGCATCACCCGGTCCTGCAACCGCGCCTCCAGCGCCAGCGCCAGACGGTCAGACGGCAGGGCGAATTCGGTGTTGCGGGTGAAATCGCCCGTGATGATCTCGTGATTGTTCACCACCGCGCCCGTGCGGCCGGTGCGGGTCAGACCCAGTGTCTTGGCCCCGGCGGACACGACCAGATCGCCCCCGATCAGGGCATCGGCCTCGCCCGTGGCGACGCGCACGGCGCTGATGTCGTCGGGCGCATTGGCGATGCGGCAATGGATGTGGACGGCGCCCCCCTTCTGCGCAAGGCCCGCCATCTCCATCATGCCAGCCCCCTTGCCGTCGATCTGCGCGGCCTGTGCCAGGACGGCACCGATGGTCACAACGCCGGTGCCACCGACGCCGGTGATCACCACGTTATAGGTGCCGTTGATCGCAGGAAGAACCGGCTGCGCCATATCGGGCAGGTCCACATCAGCCGTGGCCGCCTTCTTGGGCTTGGCCCCTTCCAGTGTCACGAAGGACGGGCAGAACCCCTTGAGGCAGCTGAAATCCTTGTTGCAGCTGGATTGATCAATCGCCCGCTTGCGGCCCAGTTCGGTTTCCACCGGGACGATCGACACGCAGTTGGACTGCACACCGCAATCGCCGCAGCCTTCGCAGACATCGGTATTGATGAACACGCGCTTGTCGGGGTCGGGGAATTTGCCCCGCTTGCGGCGGCGGCGCTTCTCGGCCGCACAGGTCTGGACATAGACGATGGCCGACACGCCTTTCAGCTTGGCATAGTTCTCCTGAACGGTCTGAAACTCCGCACGCTCGTGCTTTTCCACACCCGCCGGAAAGCTGGACAGGTCCAGCTCTTCCTTTTCATCATAGACCACAGCGATATTCGGCACGCCCATGGCCTTCAACTCGGCCACGATCCGCTGCGAGGTCAGGCCACCCTCGTTGGTCTGCCCGCCGGTCATCGCGACCGCATCGTTGAACAGGATCTTGTAGGTGATGTTGACGTTCGAGGCGAGCGCGGCGCGGATCGCCTGCACGCCGGAATGGTTATAGGTGCCATCGCCCAGGTTCTGGAACACGTGATCGCGGGTCGAAAACTTCGCCTCACCGATCCAGTTCGCGCCCTCGCCGCCCATATGGGTCGCGCCAATGGTCGAACGGTCCATCCACTGCACCATGTAGTGACAGCCGATTCCCGCATAGGCACGGCTCCCCTCCGGCACCTTGGTCGAAGAATTATGCGGACAGCCCGAGCAGAAATAGGGCAACCGCGAGGCCAGTTCCTGCGCGTTGTCATTGCGCCGCGCATCGGCCAGCGCCGACAGGCCCGCCTTGATGCCATCGGTGCTGCGCCCCTCGTCGATCAGGATGCCACCCAGCTTTTCGGCGATCATGATCGGGTCCAGCGCACCGCGTGTCGGGAACAGCTCCTCGCCATGCATCGACCCCGCACCGCCGCCCTTGTGCCAGCCCCAGACGCGGCGGCCATGGCGGTCGTCGAAAATCGCCTCCTTGATCTGCACCTCGATCAGCTTGCGCTTCTCCTCGACCACCACGATCAGGTCCAGCCCCTCGGCCCAGTCGTGAAAACCCTTCATGTCCAGTGGGAAGGTCTGGCCGATCTTGTAGGTGGTGATGCCCAGACGCTCCGCCTCGGCCTCGTCGATATTCAGCAGGGCCAGCGCGTGAACCAGATCCAGCCAGTTCTTGCCCGCCGCCACGAACCCGATCCTGGCCCCCGGCTTGCCCCAGATGCGCTTGTCCATCTTGTTGGCATGGGAAAACGCCTCGGCCGCGAAACGCTTGTAGTCGATCATCCGCGCTTCCTGCGCATGGGGCGTGTCGATCAGGCGGATGTTCAGCCCGCCATCGGGCATCTCGAACTCCGGGATCACAAGGTTCATCCGGTCAGGACGACCATCCACCACCGCTGTCGCCTCGACCGTGTCCTTCATCGTCTTCAGACCAACCCACAGCCCCGAAAAACGCGACAGCGCATAGCCATAGACACCGTAATCCAGAATCTCCTGCACACCGGCGGGGCTGACCACGGGCATATAGGCATCCACCATCGCCCATTCCGATTGATGCAGCACGGTCGAGGATTCGCCGGTATGGTCATCCCCCATCGCCATCAGCACACCGCCATGGCGCGACGATCCGGCCATATTCGCGTGCCGCATCACATCGCCGGACCGATCCACCCCCGGCCCCTTGCCATACCAAAGCCCGAACACCCCGTCGAACCTGCCTTCGCCGCGCAGCTCGGCCTGTTGCGCGCCCCATAGGGCGGTCGCGGCCAGATCCTCGTTCAGACCTTCCTCGAAGGTGATGTCCGCGGCCGCCAGTTGCTTGGCCGCCCGGTTCATCTGCATGTCCACCGCCCCCAGGGGCGAGCCGCGATAGCCGGTCACGAATCCGGCCGTGTTCAGCCCTGCGGCACGGTCGCGCGCCTTCTGGATCAGCATCAGACGGACAAGAGCCTGCGTTCCGTTCAACAGAACCGGCGACTTCTCAAGGTCAAACCTGTCGTTGAGCGTAATTTCCTGCCGTGTCATCGTGCATCTCCCCATCTGAACGATCTTGTTATAACTATAACGCGATATTAGGTCACAAATCATGACCTACCAAACTATTTTTTATTGCCACCTTGGGCTATAGGAAGTTTGGGGAGCATTTGAGCGTAATGATTTTCGCCTGTTTCACGCAGGCGTCACAGGAAGACGGAAAATTACCATGATGGACTGGGACAAACTCAGAATATTTCACGCAGTTGCCGATGCCGGCAGCCTGACCCATGCGGGCGACACGCTGCATCTGTCCCAGTCGGCGGTCAGCCGCCAGATCCGCGCGCTGGAGGACAGTCTGAACACGACCCTGTTCCACCGCCATGCGCGGGGGCTGATTCTGACCGAACAGGGCGAGTTGCTGTTCGAAGCGACCAGTTCCATGGCCAAACGGCTGGAAACCGCCGCCGCGCGCATCCGCGACAGCGAGGAGGAGGTGTTCGGCGAGCTGCGCGTGACCACCACCACCGGCTTCGGCAGCCTCTGGCTGGCCCCCCGCCTGCCCCGGCTCTACGAGAAATATCCCGACCTCAAGATCGACCTGATGCTGGAGGAACGCGTGCTCGACCTGCCCATGCGCGAGGCCGATGTGGCGATCCGCATGAAGGAGCCCAGCCAGGCGGATCTGATCCGCAAGCGTCTGATGCATATCAGGATGCGCCTCTACGCCTCGCCCAGCTATCTGGAAAAGCGCGCCGCCCCCGAGCGGATCGAGGATATTTCAAGCCATCGCCTGATCTGCCAGAACCCGCAATCGGCACAGGTCGGCGCCGGGGCCAATCTGGTGCAGTTCCTGATGACCCATGACATTCAATCCACGCTGACCGTGAACAACTACTTCGGCGTGTTGCAGGCGGTGCTGCATGATCTGGGGGTCGGCGTGTTGCCCGACTACCTGACACATGACTTCCCCGAGCTTGTCCGCATCCTGCCCGACATCGAATCCGTCGAGGTTCCGGTGTTTCTCGCCTACCCCGAGGAGTTGCGGCAATCCAAGCGCGTCGCCGCCTTCCGCGATTTCGTGCAGGATGAGATCGTGAGTTATCGCAAACAGATGAAAGATCAGGAAGTTAGCTAACATGTTCAGCAAGCCATGCAAAAACCGCATAGCGGCCTTGCTGTCTTGCAGCATGTTTAGCCTTGATCGTTCACAAACGGATGCCTAATTCATCGTTTGACGGTGATGCTGATTAGGTTCGCATCATCATCATAC
>JAMWZG010000098.1:0-1177 GCA_024304855.1 Paracoccaceae bacterium | reverse complement strand
TCATCATACCTCCCTGTTGGACTTTGGCCGAGCTTAGTGCTCGGCCTTTTTTTTGTCCAAACGGATGGAAAGAGCGGTTTTATCCGATCTGACAGCGCGTCAAGAGCCGCCTTGTCAATCCATGGTTGAACTCAGCATCGCGCGCTTGCCCTTGCCCCGGCAGCCGGGTCTGTGTCGCTCAGCGCAGCGTCAGCTGGTTCTGCGGCGCAGCAACCGACCACAGAGCCATGCTGCTTTCATATGCCTGCAACCAAAGCTGATCCACGCGCGCCAGTGCGGCCGGGGCAATGCCGCGCCCCTCCTTCCAGTAGCGCCCGGACGGCACCCGCGCGCCCAGATCCTGCTCGGCCTGCAAGGCCAGACGCACGGCCGCTTCATCAATCAAAAGCGGACAGAGGCGCGACAGCCCCGCCACCTGCGCCCGCGGAAACAGCAGGCGGCTGGGGTCGGTTGACAGATTCACCACCGCGCAACCCTGCCGCGCGGCCAGCAGCAGGATGCGCGCCGATTTTGCCTCAAGGCTTTGCAAGGTCATGTCGGGGCGCAAAGGATCGGCAGTCCCCGTGCCATAAAAATGCGTATTCACGGCCACCGGATAGACCATATCGCAGCCCATCACCGCCAGAACGCGGGGCCGATGATGCCACAGCGCCCAATAGGCCGCTGTAAAAGCCATCGTGCCCCCGGCATAGACCACGCCGCCATAGGCATTGTTGGCCGGGATGTAATCCTGCGCCGTCACCACGCTCTGACCCATGCCAACGCCCTCGGGCCAGCGATCCTGCGGGAAATCCTCGGGATGGATCAGGCTGTCCCAGTCAGGCCGCACCCGCCAGGCGTTGTTGATCACCAGCACATGCCCCAGCGCCGCCTTCGGCCAGGCCTGCGCCCGGATCACATTGGGCCCGCTGCCCAGGATCGTCACCACCGTCATCTGTCGCCCTCTGCCCCGTGATCAACCGGCAGAGCGCCGGCTGAGGCAGAGCTAGCGCGGCAGTTGTGCATGGCGACAGTTATTTGCACCCATCCGGGGGCTTTCTCACCGCGCCTGCCCCTTTCCCCGCGCAGCACCTTGTCGTAAAGAGACGGCGCAGACCTGCCCAGGGGGACGAAAGACATGCAAGACATGGTGCAAGAACCGGCCATCACGCCCGAGCTGATCGCGGCACATGGGCTC
>JAMWZG010000097.1 GCA_024304855.1 Paracoccaceae bacterium | reverse complement strand
TCGCACCGTGGCGCAGAACGTGGGTTTCGGCCTGAAATACCGCCCCATCGACCGCGCCGAGGCGCAGGCCCGCGTCATGCAGGCGCTGGAACTGGTGCAACTGCCGCATCTGGCCGACCGCTACCCCTCCGCGCTGTCGGGCGGTCAGCAGCAGCGCATCGCGCTGGCGCGCGCCGTGGTGGTGGAACCCGATGTGCTGCTTCTGGACGAGCCGCTCTCCGCACTCGATGCCAACCTGCGCGAGGATATGCGGGTCGAGCTGAAGAACATCCAGAAACGCCTCGGCGTCACCTCGATCTTCGTCACGCATGACCAGTCCGAGGCGCTGGCCATGTCGGACCAGATCATCGTCATGTCCGCCGGTCGCATCGAACAGGTCGGCCCCCCCGAGGAGGTGTATAACACCCCCGCCAGCGAATTCGTCGCCCGCTTTCTGGGCGCCGCCAATATCCTTGATGCCCGCGTGACCGACCGTCAGGGCGACGCGCTGGCCCTTGATGTGCCCGGCTTCGCCCGCGTCGTCATCCCGCGCGCCCGCGCCCCGAAACTGGGCGATGCCCCCGCCGCCAAACTGGTGATCCGCGCCGAAAAGCTGAAGCTCATGCCCGCCAGCAGCCATGACGACACCGCCATCATGATCCCCGCCACGGTCGAGGCGGTGGATTACCAGGGTCAGGCCGCCCGCTACTTCCTGCGGGTCGGCGATCACGCGCTACAAGCGATCAACATGATCGACACCGTGCCCTTCGCCGCCGGTGACAGTGTGACCCTGCGCCTCCTGCCGCGCGATTGCGCCGCCCTTCCCGCCACCTGAAAGACCGCCCTCATGACCCAGCCCCTGCTGAATGCCCGGCCCGAAAGCCACCTCTTCTATCAGACCCGCGCCCGCCGCCCCCTGCTGGCCGAGGCGCGCGATGTCTATATGTGGGACATCGAAGGCAAGCGTTACCTTGACGGCTCCTCCGGCGCGATGGTCAGCAATATCGGCCATTCCCACCCGCATGTCCTGTCCGCGATGCGCGCGCAGATGGACAAATCCACCTTCGGCTACCGTCTGCATTTCGAAACCGACCCCTCCGAGCGGCTGGCCGCGAAAACCGCTGCCCTGATGCCCGAGGGGATGGAGAAGGTCTTCTTCGTCTCGGGCGGCTCCGAAGCGGTGGAGAGTGCTTTGAAAATCGCGCGCCAATATGCGCTGGCCACGGGGCAGGGCGCCCGCTGGAAGGTGATCTCGCGCCAGCCCAGCTATCACGGCTGCACCCTTGGCGCGCTGGCGATCACCGGCTACGGCCCGCTGGCCGACCCTTTCGCGCCCATGATGCAGATGATGCCCAAGATCCCCGCCCCGCGCGCCTATCTGGACGGGCTGGACGCGGGCGATCCCGCCACCGGCGCCCATTATGCCGCCATGCTCGAGGCCGAGATCATCGCACAAGGCCCCGACACCGTGCTGGCCTTCATCGTGGAACCCATCGGCGGCGCCTCGACCGGCGCGCTGGTGCCACCGCAGGGCTATATGCAGGCCGTGCGCGACATCTGCACCCGTCACGGCGTCCTTCTGATCCATGACGAGGTGATGTGCGGCGGCGGGCGCACCGGCCGCTTTCTGGGTGCGGATCACTGGGACGTGGCCCCCGACATCATCGCCCTCTCCAAAGGGTTCGGCGCAGGCTACGCCCCCCTTGGCGCGATGATCGCCCATGACCGGATCGTGAATCCGGTGCTGGATCACGGCGGCTTTGCCCATGGCTTCACCTATGCGGGCAACCCGCTTGCCTGCGCCGCCGGTCTGGCCGTGCTCGAGGTGATCGAGACGGAAGCCCTGACCGACAACGCCGCCCGCATCGGCGCAATCCTCAAGGCGCGGCTCGCGGGGCTGATGGACCGCTTCCCCTTCATCGGCGACGTGCGCGGCAAGGGCCTGCTGCTGGCCTTTGAACTGGTCGCGGACCGCGCCACGATGGAACCGCTGCCCGCCGCGATGAACGCCTATCTCGAACTGGTCGAACTGGCCTATGCCGAAGGTCTGATCATCTATGCCCGCCGCACCCGCAACGGGCAGGCCGGCGATCACTTCCTCGTCTGCCCCCCCATGACCGCGACCGAGGCGCATGTCGATGAGATCATCGCGAAACTCACCGCCGCCCTCACCGCCTTTGCGCCAACGGCCCTGCGCGCCATGACGGAACGAGTCTGACCCATGGCCCGCATCATCCTGTCCTGCGCCATCACCGGCTCGATCCACACGCCCTCGATGTCGCCGCATCTGCCCGTTACGCCCGACCAGATCGCCACCCAATCCATCGACGCCGCCGCCGCCGGTGCCGCCATCCTGCACCTGCACGCGCGCGACCCGCTGACCGGCCGCCCCTCCGCCCGGCCCGAGAATTTCATGGCCTTCCTGCCGCGCATCAAGGCGGGGACCGATGCGATCATCAACCTCTCGACCGGCGGCAGCGCCGTGATGCCGCTGCATGAACGCATCGCAGGCCCGATGGCCGCCGAGCCGGAAATGTGCAGCCTGAACATGGGCACGATGAACTTCGCGCTCTATCCGATGCTGGGCAAACGCACCGATTGGCAACACGACTGGGAAGAGCCCTTTCTGCGCGACAGCGACGATCTGGTGTTCAAGAACACCCCCCGCGACATCGAAGGCGTGCTGCGCCTGATGGGCACGGAACGCGGCGCGCGCTTCGAATTCGAATGCTACGATCTGGGCCATCTCTACATGCTCGCGCATTTCCGGGATCGCGGTCTGGTCAAGGGGCCGCTCTTCATCCAGTTCGTGATGGGTGTCCTGGGCGGCGTCGCCGCCGAACCCGATCATCTGGTCCATCTGAAAACCACCGCGGACCGCCTCTTTGGCGCGGATTACCTCTTCTCGACCCTCGCCGCCGGACGCCAGCAGATGCCGCTTGCGCTGGTCTCGGCCAGCCTCGGCGGCCATGTCCGCGTCGGGCTCGAGGATAATCTCTACCTCTCGCGCGGCGTCCTCGCCCGGTCCAACGCGGAACAGGTGATCAAGTTGCGCGACATGCTGCACGACCTGGGCCACACCCTCGCCACCCCCGCCGAGGCGCGGGCGATGCTGGGCCTCAAGGGGCCGGACAAGGTCGCCTTCTGACCCGCCACCCGCCACCGGCCGCCCGCACAACAAAGGAAACCCCGACCGATGCAAGCCTTCTTCGACACACGCCAATGGGCGCATGACCCCAAGATGTTCATGGCCAATGGCGCGATGTCGCCCAATCCCGAACAGCCCGCACGGATCGAGGTGCTGCACACCGCAGCCCTCGCCGCCGGTTGCCGATTTGACGGGCCGACGGATCACGGCACCGGCCCGCTTGCCGCCATCCATTCGCCGGAATACCTGCATTTCCTGCGCACGATCCACGCCCGCTGGTCGCGCATCGACGGCGCAAGCGACGAGGTGATCCCGAATATCCACCCCGACCGCCGCACCGCCTCCTATCCGCTCTCGGCTGTGGGGCAGGCGGGCTATCATCAGGCCGACACCGCCTGTCCCATCGCCTCCGGCACATGGGAGGCGGCCTATTGGTCCGCGCAAACCGCCCTCAGCGGTGCGGATGCGGTGCTGGCGGGCGCGCCCGTCGCCTATGCCCTGTCCCGCCCGCCGGGGCACCATGCCTTTGGCGATCTGGCAGGCGGCTTCTGTTTCCTGAACAACGCCGCCATCGCGGCCGAGGCCTTCCTGCGCGCCGGCAAACGCCCCGCGATCCTGGATGTGGACGTGCATCACGGCAATGGCACGCAAGGCATCTTCTACCACCGCCGCGATGTGCTGACCGTCTCGCTCCATGCCGATCCCGCGCGCTTCTACCCGTTCTTCTGGGGTCATGCCGATGAACGCGGCGCGGATGCCGGGCTGGGCTACAACCTCAACCTGCCGCTGCCGCGCGGCACCGATGACGCGGCCTTCCGCGCCGCGCTGGACATCGCCCTCCAACGGATCGCGGATTTCGGCGCGGATGTGATCGTCGTGGCTCTGGGGCTGGACGCGCACAAGAATGACCCGTTCCAGGGCCTCGCCGTCACCACCCCCGGTTTCGCCCGCATCGCCGCCGCAATTGCCGCCATGGGCCTGCCTTCCCTGATCGTGCAGGAAGGCGGCTATCTGCAACCCGATCTCGGCGCGAACCTCACCAGCTTCCTGACCGGCTGGCAGAGCCTCTGACCCGCCCGCCCGCTTCACGCGGCGTCATGGCACAACACCGCCCTGCCGCTGTCGTTTTTGATCGTTTTTGCCCCCGCCGCCCTTGCTAATCTGACCCCCGGCAGGCACAGCGCCGCCGAACAGGGCAGGGGCCGTCAGTGCAGGACTTCGACTATGTGATCGTAGGGGCCGGATCGGCAGGATCGGTGCTGGCCAACCGCCTCAGCGCGGATCCGAAAAACCGCGTGCTGCTGCTGGAAGCAGGCGGTTCCGACCTCACCTTCTGGGTGCAGGTGCCCATCGGCTATGGCAAGGTCTATTATGACGAAAGGGTGAACTGGAAATACACCACCGAACCCGATCCCAACCGCAACGGCAACCGCTCCTACTGGCCGCGCGGCAAGGTGCTGGGGGGCTCCAGCTCGATCAATGCCATGGTCTATGTGCGCGGCCACCCCTCCGACTATGCCGAATGGGGCGCGGTTGCGCCCGGCTGGGGCTGGGATGACGTGGCCCCTGTGTTCAAGCGGATGGAAGACTGGGTGCATGGCGCGGATGCCTATCGCGGAGCGGGCGGCCCCTTGCCCGTCTATGATGTGGCGGATGACGTGCACCCCCTGACCCGCACCTATCTGACAGCGGCGGCGCAGGCGGGATTTCCCACCAACCCCGATTACAACGGCGCGGATATGGAAGGCGCGGCCCTCTACCAGATCACCACCAAGGGCGGCCTGCGCGCCTCGGCCGCACGGGCTTACCTTCGCCCGGCGATGAAACGCGCGAACCTGCGCGTCGAAACCCGCGCCCATGTCACGCGCATCCTCTTTGACGGCAAACGCGCCACGGGCGTCGAATATGTCCAGAAGGGCCGCACCCTGACCGCGCGGGCAGGGGCCGAGGTGATCCTGTCGGGCGGTGCCATCAACTCGCCGCAGATTCTGCAACTCTCCGGCATCGGCCCCGGCGCGCTGCTGCAAAAGCACGGGCTGCCGGTCCTGCACGACGCCCCCCATGTGGGGCGCAACCTGTCCGATCATCTGGGCGCGGACGCGCTTTACCGCGCCCATGTGCCAAGCCTCAATCAGGAACTGAACCCGCTTCTGGGCAAGCTGCGCGCCGGGCTGCGCTATGTGCTCACGCGCAAGGGGCCGCTCTCGCTCAGCCTGAACCAGGGCGGCGGCTTCGTGCGGGTGATGGAAGGCGCCACCCGCCCCGACCTGCAACTCTACTTCTCGCCCGTCAGCTATACCCGCGCGCCGGTGGGCACGCGGCCTCTGATGAACCCCGATCCCTTTCCGGGCTTCCTGCTGGGCTTCAACCCCTGCAAACCCACCAGCACCGGCTGGCTGCAAATCCGCTCGCCCGATCCCTTCGCCGCGCCCGAGATGCAGACGAATTACCTCGATACCGATTACGACCGCGCGATCATGCTGGCCGGCTTCCGCCTGATCCGGCAGATCGCCCGCACCCCCGCCATGGCCGCCGTCATCGCGGATGAGATCACCCCCGGCTGGACCGTGGACAGCGACGAGGCGCTGGCCGATGTGATCCGCGAAAAGTCATGGACCGTGTTCCACCAATGCGGCACCTGCCGGATGGGCGATGATCCCGCGCAGAACGTGGTCGATGCGCGGCTGCGCGTGCATGGGGTCGCGGGCCTGCGTGTGGCGGATGCCTCGATCTTCCCGACCATCCCCAGCGGCAATACCAACGCCCCCGCCATCATGGTGGGCGAACGCGCCTCTGACCTGATCCTGGAAGATGCCCGGCGCTAGGGGAACCTGCGCCGGGCCAAGCCATCAATAACGGTGATCGAAGGTCACAACTGCCCCATCCGCGCGGGTCAGGCTGCGGGCATAGATCTCTCGCGGCCCCAGATCGTCATCGACGAAGCCATGCACCGTGACGGCCTCACCTACATCGGCAGGCACGAAATCCGGGCCGACATAGACGCGAATATCGCCGCTGTCATCGGCCAGCCGGAACGTATCCTCGTCCAGAATCCGCGCCACCTTGCCCTGAACCGTCACCATGCTGCCGCGTTCGGCCTGTGCAATGGGGGTGATGTCCTTCTGCGCATGGGCAGGCAGGGCGACAAAGACGATGGCGGCAGTCAGAAACAGATGGCGCATGTGATGTCCTTTCAACGATAAGCACCGGAACATCACGCAGATGGGAAGGGGCCGCCCGCGCCACAATCACCGCGCCGATAACATCGGATAGCGTCGGGATAACATCGGCGTCAGAGCCGCGTTATCAGCCCGTCACACCTTGGGCGGACGGCTTTTATACACCGGCAAGCGCCAGCCAAAGGCCAGCGATCCCGCCCGCAGCACCCATGTCAGCACCGCGCAGGCCGCCAGCACCGTCAGCGTGCCCGCACCCAACTCGCGCGCAACCAGTGCCGCCCCCGCCCCTGCAAAGGCGGCAGAGGCGTAAAGCTCGCCCTGCTTCAGGACCAGCGGCACCTCGTTGCAGACCACATCGCGCATCAACCCGCCCAGACAGCCCGTCACCATCCCCATGATCAACACGATGGCGGCGGGTTGATCCAGCCCCATGGCCACACCCACCCCCGCCGGCACCGCGATGGCCAGCGCCAGACTGTCCAGCCAGATCAGCGCGCGATACCGGCTCTCCAGCAGATGCGCGGTGAAAAACACCACCAGCGCCGCCGTGCAGGCGATGGCGATATAGGTGGGTTCGGCCACCCAGAACACGAACTCCCGGTTCAGCAGCACATCGCGCAACGTGCCGCCACCCACCGCCGTCAGGCAGGCGATGAAGAAGAACCCCACGATATCCAGCTGCGCCCGCGACGCCACCAGCGCCCCGGTCAGCGCAAACACCAGAACCGAGGCATAATCCAGCAGCACCAGCAGCGTCATTTGCCCGCCGCCCGGTTCACCTTGAAGGGCGCCATACCCGCGCGCGCCAATTCATCCGCGCGCTCGTTCTCGGGATGGCCCGCATGGCCCTTGACCCATTCCCACGTCACCTTGTGCCGCGCCTGCGCCAGATCCAGCCGCTGCCACAGCTCGACATTCTTGACGGGCTTCTTGTCGGCGGTGCGCCAGCCGTTGCGCTTCCAGCCGTGAATCCAGGTCGTCACGCCATTCTTCACATAGGCGCTGTCGGTGACGATGGTGATCTCGCTCGCCCGCTCCAACGCCTCCAGCGCATTGATCGCCGCCAGCAGCTCCATGCGGTTGTTGGTCGTATCCGCCTCACCGCCGTTCAGCTCGCGCTCCTTGATGATCTTGCCATCCCGCTCCGCCCGCATCAGCGCGCCCCAGCCACCGGGGCCGGGATTGCCCGAACAGGCCCCGTCGGTATAGGCGACCAGCCGCGTCATGGCTGATGCTCCAGCGTTACATGGCCGGGCAGGGCGGCCATCCGCGCGCACCAGGCCTGCACGCCCGGAAACCGCGCCATGTCGAACCCGCCGCGCGTGTCGGCCGTGCAGGTGTATCCATAAAGCGCAATATCCGCGATGCTGGGCCTGTCACCGCAGAACCAGTCCTGCCCGGCCAGACCATCCTCCATTAACGCCAGCAGCGCGTGACCCTCCTCCAGCAGCGCGGCCATCCGTTCCGGCGTCGCCTGCGCCGCGCGATTGGGGTAACAGCGCAGCGCCGCGCGCACGGCAATGACAGGCTCGTGGCGGTTCTGTTCAAAGAACATCCAGGACAGCATCCGCGCCTGATCGAACGGGTCCACAGGCACCCACTCCGTGCCCGCCCCCAGATACCACAGGATCGCATCGGATTCGTTCAGCACCCGCCCGTCAGGCAGATGCAGCACCGGCAGCTTGCCGAAGGGGGCTTTGCCCTCGGCCTTGGCCTCGTGCAGCGCCACGGACCCCGCCTCGCAGGGCACATGCACATAGGCCCGCCCCAGCAGCGCCAGCAGAAGCCGCACCTTGTAGCTATTGCCGGACGACGGCATCGAATACAGGGTCAACCCGGTCATGGCACCACTCCGTTTGAATCACGCAGCCTCTATGTCAGGCGAAGGCCACGACCGCCAGACAGATCACGACAATCGCCGTCAGCAGAACCCGCAAAGCCATCCACCATTCCGGCGCCAACCCCTGTTTCCAGAACATCCAGTCCAGCGCCAACAGGCCGAGGAAGCCTGCCATCAGGCTGATCGAGGCGCTGGCCGGCCCGCCCCCCGTCATGAAGAACGCCCACAGCGCCGGGATCACCGACATGATATAGCCTGATGCGGCAACTGCCCCGCTGGCCTTGGTGGCAAACCCCCACAAAACGCCCGACATGAACGACAGGATCACCGCGCCATAGAACAATCCGATATAGGGCCCGGTGAACCGCCCGCCCAAGGTCTGCGCGCTCCATGCGTTCAGCGGCTCCGACAGCACGGTCAGCGCGCCCCAGACAAAGGGGATCAACCCCGCCAGACCCAGCAGCAACGCAGAACGGGGAACGCCGCCCATGTCCCGCCTCAGGCCGGTTGCCGCAAGACGCGCGGCACCTTGAATTCCACATTCTCCTCGGCGGTCACGACCTGCTCCACCGTCACGTCGAACCGCGCGCGGAACGCATCCACCACCTCGGTGATCAGCACATCCGGGGCGGAAGCCCCCGCCGTGATCCCGATGCTGGAAATCCCCTCCAACGCGCGCCAGTCGATGTCGGCGGCCCGCTGCACCAGCTGCGCATAGGCGCAACCCGCGCGCGCGCCGACCTCGACCAACCGCTTGGAGTTCGACGAATTGGGCGCGCCCACCACCAGCATCGCATCGCATTTGGGGGCCATCGCCTTGACGGCCTCCTGCCGGTTGGTGGTGGCGTAGCAGATGTCTTCCTTGTGCGGCCCGACGATCCCCGGAAACCGCGCCTTCAGCGCCTCCACGACCTCGGCGGTGTCATCCACCGACAGCGTCGTCTGCGTCACGAATGCCAGCTTGCCCGCATCGCGCACCTTTAACCGGGCCACATCCTCTGGCACCTCGACCAGCAAGACCTCTCCTGCGGGCAATTGCCCCATGGTGCCGATCGTCTCGGGATGCCCCGCATGGCCGATCATCACGATCTGCAACCCGGCCTCATGATGCCGCTCTGCCTCGATATGCACCTTGCTGACCAGGGGGCAGGTCGCATCGACATAGATCATCTCGCGCGCCGCAGCCGCCGCAGGCACCGATTTCGGCACGCCATGCGCCGAAAAGATCACCGGACGGTCACCGGGCACCTCGTCCAGCTCCTCGACAAACACGGCCCCCTTGGCGCGCAACCCATCGACGACGAATTTGTTATGCACGATCTCGTGGCGCACAAAGACGGGCGCGCCCCATTTCTCCAGCGCCATCTCGACGATCTTGATCGCACGGTCCACACCGGCACAGAACCCGCGCGGGGCGGCCAGATAAAGCGTAAGGGGCGGTTTGGTCATCGCGGTCTCCTGTCACTGGCAGAGGTAAAGCCTGTCGCGCCTCGGGTCCAGCCCCCAGTAGGGCCAAAGAATGACCAACCCGCGTCACGCGTCTGTGACTTGCACCGCACCCCCCGGATGCGGATGCTGCCCCGGACCCAAGCGAAAGGCCCGATGATGCGCAGGTTGATCCTTGCCACCCTGATGACCGCCACCACCGCCCCGGCCATGGCCCAGGACGCAGGCTTCCTGCCATGGCGCGACCCCGCCACCGTGGCGCAGGGGCAGGGGATCTACACCGACCATTGCGCCGTCTGCCACGGCGACCGCCTGCAAGGCCAGCCGGACTGGCAGACCCGCGACGCCGATGGCTACCTGCCCGCACCACCCCATGACCCCAGCGGCCACACATGGCACCACCCCGACCAGCAACTCTTCGACATCACCAAACACGGGATCGAGGCGATCGTGGGCAACGGCTATCGCAGCCGCATGATGGGCTATGAGGACATCCTGACCGATGCCGAGATCACCGCCGTTCTGGCCTATATCAAAAGCACATGGCCCGCCCGCGTGATCGCCGTGCATGACCGCATCAACCGCGATGCGGCGCAGGATTAACCC
>JAMWZG010000096.1 GCA_024304855.1 Paracoccaceae bacterium | reverse complement strand
GGGCGGTGACGGGGTTAGAGCGTCACCTCGATCAGGCTTGGCCCCTTGGTCTTGAGCGCGGTTGTCAGGGCGTCCTGCAAGCCGGTCGTGCTGTCCACCCGCCGGGCGGGGACGCCCATGCCTTCGGCCAGCTTGACGAAGTCGAGCAGCGGGTTGTCGATGGACAGCATGTCCTGGATGGCGGCACCCCGGTTGCGCAGGTCGAGGTTTCTGACCTCGTCCTTGAGGATGTTGTAGGTCCGGTTGGCGAGGATCAGCGTGACGACATGCAACTGCTCGCGCGCCTGGGTCCAGAGCGACTGGAGCGTATACATGGCGGAGCCGTCGCCGATCATGGCGATCACGGGGGTGCCTTTTTCGGCAAGGGCGCAACCGATCGTCATGGGGGCGGCAAAGCCGATCGAGCCGCCCATGTTCTGTAGCCAGCGATGGGGGGCGGCATGGGCCGTGGCGGTGAAGATGGGAAGGCCATTGGTCAGCCCTTCATCGACGAAAATGCAGTTCTCGGGGAGCAGGCGGGCGAGGACGGCCCCAACGGCGGCGGCGTCGAAACGGTCGGTCGGGATCTGCGGGATTGCGCCGCCGGCAGGCTTTGCCACCGGTGCTGCACCACATTCCTCGGCCACGGCTGCGAGATAGGCGGCGGTGTCGTCTTGGGGTCGGGACAGTTCGAGCAGATGCGTGTGCGGGGCGTAGAGTTTGCTCTTTTTGCCGGGATAGGCAAAGAAGGCGACCGGCGCCTTGGAGCCTGCCAGCACGATCACCGGCACTTTCGCCAGACGCGCGGTGGCCAGATCAAGCGGGTAGGGCAGGCGTTCGAGCGCAGGTGTGCCGGCACCGCGATCCGTGACGGGGCTTGCCGTTTGCGCCATGAGCTGCGCGCCCGTTCTGGCGGCGATGCGCCCGGCATCCACGAGGGCCTGACCGCGCGTGCCGCCATATCCCAGCAACAGCACCGCACCCGGCTGGCAAAGCGCGTCCACGGCGGCCCGGACCGCCAGCGGGTCGATCCCGGTTTCGGGTCTGACGGCCCGGGCCGCGATGGTGTCTGGCAGGTCGGCAGGCGACCAGGCGGAATCCGCGGGCAGAAGGACGGTCGCGACCCCCGGCTTGATCCCGAGGCTGTCGGCCACGGCACCTTCGATCTGGGCGGCCGCGCCGCGACCGGGAGAGATTGTTCTGGTCGAGACGCTGAAGGTGCGTGACAGCCCTTCGATGTCCGAGGTCAGCGGGGCATCGTAACTGTGGTGATCCATCGCATGATCGCCGACGATGTTCACGACCGGGCTGAGGGCGCGCGCGGCGTTGTGCAGGTTGGACAGGCCATTGGCCAGCCCCGGCCCCAGATGCAGCAGGGTTGCGGCAGGCCGGCCCGTGATCCGCGCATAGCCGTCGGCGGCGCCGGTCGCCACATTTTCCTGCAAGGCAAGAACTGCCCGCATTCCGGGATTGGCATCGACGGCTGCCAGAAAATGCATCTCGGATGTGCCCGGATTGGCAAGGCACAGGTCAACCCCCTGCGACAGCAGGGTTCGCACCACGACATCGGCACCGTTCATGACGCAGTCCTTTTCGGGTTCGATGCGGGGTTGGGGCGCGGGATGGGGGCGATCTGCATCAGCTTCCTGACCTTTGGACAAAGAAGCTCAGCCCTGCGACCCGTTCGAGCAGGATGATGGCGATGAAGGTGAGCACGACCGAAATGGTGGAGATGGCCGCCAGAACGGGTGACGCATCGTCCTGGATGAAGGTGAAGATCTGCACTGTCAAGGTCGTCACGTCGGGGCCGATCAGGAACATCGTTACGGTCACTTCGTCGAAGGAGATGATGCCGGAAAAGAGCAGCGAGGTCAGGATGCCCGAGCGGCACATCGGCAGGATGATGTCCTTGAGCGCGCGCAATTCGGAGGCGCCCATCACCTCGGCGGCGCGGATCAGGTCGGGATCGACAGAGCGCAAGGCGATGTGAATGGGACGGTAGGAGAAGGGGATCACCACCATCATATGCGCCAGAATGATCGCCCATGGCGTGCCGACGATGCCGAAATTGGCCATCAAGGCCACGGTCGCGACCCCCATGCAGGCATGGGGGAAGAACAGCGGCGAGAAGATCGCGAGTTCCAGCGCCGTGTTGATCCGGGGGGCATAGCGCAGCGTGAAATAGGCGGCCAGGAAGCTGATGACCGTCACGAGGCTTGCGGTCACGGCTGCGATCCACAGCGAGGTGCCGACGGCCCTTGCCCAGCGTGCATCGGTCAGCGCCTCGACATACCATCTGAAGGAGTAGCTTTCAGGTGGAAACTGGATGTAGGCCGACCCGTTGAACGAGGCGACGAAGACGATGAAGATCGGTGCGGGCAGCAGGAACAGGAAGCAGATACCCAATGTCCGGGTGAGGGGGCTCATCTTTTGCATGGCTTACTCCTGACCGCGCAGCGCGCGGCGTTCGATGAGTTTGATGATGACAAGCGACACGAAGGACAGCGCGAGCAGGCACAGCGACCAGGCGGCGGCCTTGCTCATGTTGAAGGAGGACATGACCTCAGAATGGATCTGGGTGCCCACGAATTTCTCGGTGATGCCGCCGAGCAGAAGCGGCGTCACGATGGCGCCGACGGAGCCGAGGTAGAGAACCATCAGCGCGGTGAACACGCCCGGAAGGGACAAGGGAAAGACGACACGCCGAAATGTCTCGAGGCTTGAGGCCCCCAGAACGCGCGAGGCTTCTTCGAGGTTCTCTTCGATCGACAGCAGCGAGGACAGGATGGAGATGACCGCGAAGGGCACAAGCACATGGGTCAGGCCGATGATGATGCCGATGTCGTTGAACATCAGCTTGAGCGGAGTCTCGATCACGCCAAGCCAGCCGAGGAAGGCGTTGATGAACCCTTTGGGGCCGAGAATGATGATCCAGCCATAGGTGCGCACCACGAGGCTGACGAGCCAGGGCACCAGCACCACGATGAGCAGCATGTTGCGCCATGTGTTTGCGCGCCACAGCAACAGGGCGATGGGATAGGAGAACAACACCGCCAGAATGGCGACAAGAATGGAGGACAGCACCGTGCGGTAGAACACGACGTGGTAATCGGGCCGGTCGATGATCTGCTGGAAGTATTTGAAGGAAAATCCGCCGCGTTCGACAAAGGCATTGCTGAACAGGGTGACGACCGATGTGAAGAACATCGCCAGAAGGATGAGCATCGGCAGCAGCATCAGGAACTTGCCGAAGGTGACGCGTTCTCCGCTGTTCATGGCTGTTCTCCGAAGGCTTTGGCGAGCCTGTCCGACAGGGGCGCGAAGACCCGGGCATGGGCCGGGTCGAAGAGCACCTTGCAGGGGCTTGCCGAGGGGAGGGCGGCGTTGCCGGCCTGTGTCATCATCACCGAGGACAGGATGGTGCGGCCCGTCTGGATTCCCATATGGGTCAAGGGGCCGCTGACAAGGCAATCGGTGATCTGACCAGCCAGGGCGACCGATCCGTTCGCGGGCGCATCCGGGGCCGCGACGTGCAGATGTTCGGGGCGCAGGCAGACGACCACCTCGTCGCCGGCGCGGGGGGTGAAGCCCTGTGCGGCGCTGGCGGGAAGTGTGAGGGGGCCCACCTCGGTCTCGAGGGTCAGATCGCGGCCCGATGCGGTCACGCGGCCCTTGATCTCGTTCAATTCGCCGATGAATTTCGACACGAACAGGTTGTTCGGGTTTGAATAGATGTCTTGCGGTGTGCCGACCTGCTGCACCTTGCCGTCACCCATCACGACCACGGTATCGGAGAGGATCGTCGCCTCCTCCTGATCGTGGGTGACGAAGACGAAGGTGGTTTTCAGTTTGCGCTGAATGTCCTTGAGCGCGATCTGGAGCTGTCTGCGCAACTGCATGTCGAGCGCGGACAGCGGCTCGTCCAGCAGCAGGATGGACGGTTCCAGCACCAGGGACCGGGCCAGGGCCACGCGCTGCTTCTGGCCGCCCGATAGCTGCGAGATGCGCCTGTCGCCCATGCCGTCCAGACCGACAAGGCCGATGAAGCGCGCCACGCGCCGGTCGATCTCATCCGCGGCGACCTTCTTGATCTTGAGGCCGTAGGCGATGTTTTCGGCCACGCTGAAATGGGGAAAGAGGGCAAGGTTCTGGAACACCATGCCGATGGGGCGCTTTTGCGTAGGCACGCCGCTGACATCGACGCCGTTGATCTGGATATGTCCTTGCGTGGGTTCGATGAAGCCGGCGATCAGGCGCAGAAGCGTGGTCTTGCCACAGCCCGAGGGACCAAGAAGGGTGACGAACGTGCCCGCGGCGATGGCAAGATTGACGCTCGAGAGCACCTCGACCGAGCCGTAGGATTTCGACACGGCGTTCACGTCGATGCTGCCGTCGGCACCGTCAGAGGTTTGGATGGTGGAAGAAAGATGCACGTTCATGCGAAGCCCCAATATGAAATCCGGCCGGAAGACCTCCGGCCGGAAGGAGGAGATTGATCAATGGTGGATGAGAACGATCAGTTGCCCGCGTTGGACATCATCTGTTCGACCATGTTCAAACGCTCTTCGTGGTTTTCGACAACGGCGTTCCAGTCGGGCGTATACATCTTGGACATCAGCTCTTCCTGGGTCATGCCGATCGTGTCGATATAGGCCTGCGGCAGGACGGCGTTCTTGTTGGTCGGGATATTGCCGGTCTGGACCGAGATGTTCACCTGGCTTTCGGCCGAGGCGAGAAAGTTCAGATACTGGCGGGTTTCCTCGCGGTCTGCGGCCCCTTTGGGCATGACATTGGTATAGGCCAGCAGAAGCGCGCCCTCTTTCGGGATGGCCATTTCGATATTGGTCTGACCCTTGCGGCGCAGATCCCAGACGCGGCTGGCATAGAAGGGAACGGCTGTCACCTCGCCCGTGCCCAGCAGCGTGTTCATATGAGCAAGCGAGGTGTAGGTTGTCAGCGAATTGCCGATCAGCCCTTCCAGAAGCTCTTTGCCCGCATAGACATTCGCGGCGTCGCCGCCATTGGCATGGGCGTAGATCGTCAGATCATAGGCCGAGGAATAGACAGGGCGCGTCATCGCGAGCTTGCCCTTCCACTTGGGGTCTTTCAGGCTGTTCCAGGAGGTGAAGTCCTCGGCGCTGGCCTGCTCGTTGTTGAAGGTGATGCCGTAGTAGGTGAAATAGGAGGGCACGCCGACAATCTGCCCCGCCGCATTGCGCAGGACGATGTTCTGCGGCAGATCGGCGACATTCGGAAGCTCTTCGTCGGAGAAGCCTTCGAGAAGGTCGGCCTGCGCCAGGGACACACCTTCGAAATAGGTGGTGGTCACGACGTTATACTGCGTGGCGGTGGGCGAGCGGACGGCGCCCGCGGTATTGGGCACTTCGGCCACGCGCGTTTCGATGCCGGTCTTTTCGCTGAAGGGTTTCATGACATAGTCATTCAAGGTCACGGCACCGCCGCCGCCCCATGTGGCGTGAATGACCTCGGCCGGGGCCATGGTGGCAACGGTTGCACAGACTGTCGCGATGGCAAAACTCAGTGTGATTTTCATTTGTCTCTCCCTGAAACGTCAGTTGGCTTTTCGCCATCCAAGTCCTTCGCACTGTCGAGGCTGGACTGGCGTTGTGTAAAATTCAAACCGGCTGGAATAACATTCCACTGAGTTATGACACTGGCCCGGTGAGGCGGTGATGCCCCGGCACGAAAGAGAGAATGGGCCGTTTCGACCCAAAGAACGGGCGATACGCGCAAACATAAGATCTGCGAATAACGAGCGGATCAAAAGGTATTATGATCATCCCGTCCCTTTGCCTATCGTGGTCTGAAACAGGCAACGGGACAGAAGAGATGGACAGGCAGAGGGTGGCGGTCACAATGGGTGCCGATCAGGGCAAGGCCGCGCTTGTCCGGGGCGCGGGGCTGCCTGTTTTGCACCGGGTTTCATCGGTCGCGGTCCTGTGGCGCGCATGAGCGACGCGGATGTCATCATCATCGGGGCAGGTGTCGCGGGCGCGTCGCTGGCCTGGCAATTGGCGCGCACGCATCGGGTCTTGATCCTTGATCAGGAAAGCACCCCGTCCCATCACAGCACCGGACGCTCCGCCGCGATCCAGACGGTTTATGCCGGAACACCCCTCATCAGCGCGGCCAGTCTGCAAAGCCGGGCCTTTCTGTCAAAGCCGCCCGCCGGGTTCACCGAGGCACCGATCCTGTCGCCGCGCGGTGTGCTGCGCCTGAGCGATGATGCGGGCATGGCCGGTCTTGAGGCATCCTTTGCGCTGGCCTCTGCCAAGGGGCGGCCTGTCGAATTGCTGCGCCGGGCGCAGATGCTGGAACGCGGGTATCCCATTGCAGGAAAGGTCACGCTGGGACTGTCGGACAGCGAGCCCAGCGACATTGATGTGGATGCCCTGCATCAGGGATTTCTGCGCGGGGCGATGCGTCAGGGGGCGGTGCTGCGGCTGAACCACCGGGTGACGGCGATGCACAGGCGGGCCGGTGTCTGGCATGTGCGGGCAGGTGCCGAGACCGTGACGGCCGCTGTTGTGGCGAATGCGAGCGGTGCCTTTTCGGATGCGGTGGCGGGGATGGCCGGTGCCATGCCCCTGACCATCACGCCCAAGAAGCGCACCATTGCCGTGGTGCCGATCCCCGAGGGGATGGAGGCGCATGGCTGGCCCTTGATGGCGGATGCCGCGTTCAGCTTTTACATGAAGCCCGAGAGGACGGGGCTTCTGGTCAGCCCGTCGGATGCGGAGCCGCATGAGGCCGCAGAGGCCTTTGCAGACGAGATGGATGTGGCCATTGCCATCGACCGGATGCAGAAATGGCTTGATCTTCCGGTCAGGCGGGTCAGTCACAGCTGGGCGGGGCTGCGCTGTTTTTCAGAGGATGACGATCCGCTGATCGGGTTCGATACGCAGGCCGAGGGGTTCTTCTGGTGTGCGGGGCAGGGTGGTTTCGGGGTGCAGTCCTCACCCGCGCTGTCGGAAGTGGCTGCCTGCATCCTGCGCGGAGAGGCGGTGCCCGCCATGCTGGAGGCCGCCGGATTGACGGCACAAGGGCTTTCGCAAACAAGATTGGAAAAGAGTTTGACATGACACGCGTGTTCATCGGCGGCATCGCCACAGAAACGAATTCCTTTGCGACCATTCCCACGACGATGCGCGACTTCGACTTGCTGGGGGTGCATCGTGGCACCGCGACGGCGGCGGCGCCTGCGCATTTCACCGCGCCGCTGCATCGGTGGCGTGCCCTGGCCGAGGCCGCGGGCTGCGAGGTGGTCGAGGGGCTGATGGCGGCGGCGCAGCCCGGCGGGACCACGCTGGCCCCTGTCTGGGCCGCGCTCAAGGCCATGCTGCTGGAGGATATCCGGGCGGCGGGCGATGTGGATATGGTGCTGCTGAACCTGCATGGCGCGATGATTGCGGATGCAGAGGACGATTGCGAAGGCACCTTGCTGCGGGAGATCCGGGCGATATTGCCGGATGCGGTGATCGGGGCCGAGCTTGATCTGCATTGCCACCTGACGGATGCCATGGTCGAGGCCGCGACCATTCTGATGCCCTACAAGGAATATCCACATACGGATATTGCCGCGCGGGCCGATGATCTTTGGCGACTGGCGTATCAGACCTCGCGGGGCGAGATCACCCCGGTCGCGGGGCGGGCCGAGGCGCGCATGGTGTCTGTCTGGCGCACGACAACGCCGCCCATGGACGGGTTTGTGGCGGATATGGTGGCGCGCGAAGGCAAGGACGGCGTGCTGATGGTCAGTTTCTGCCACGGTTTCGCCTTGGGGGATGTGCCGCAACAAGGCTCATGGGTGCTGGTCTATACGGATGGCGATCCGGCCCTTGCGCAATCCATCGCCGAAGAGTTTCGGGTCAAGATCTGGGAGTTGAGGGATCAGACGCGTTTGAAGCTGCTTGGCGCGGATGAGACGGTGCAGCAGGCCCTTGCGCTGCACAGGAATTTCGTCGTGATCGCCGATACGGCGGACAATGCCGGTTCTGGCGCGGGCAGCGACAGCACCTATCTGGTGACAGCCCTGCAAAAGGCCGGGGTCAGAGGTGCCGTTGTCGGCATGATCTTTGATCCGGGTGTCGTTGAAATCTGCCTCGGCGTGGGGGAGGGGGCGGCGATGCGGTTGCGGATTGGCGGGAAATTCTCGCCCCAATCCGGCCCGCCGCTGGATCTGGATGTGCGCGTATTGACCGTGAGGGAGAACCACAGCCAGACCACCGTGGGCGGCCCCCGGATGAGTGTGGGAAATGCTGTCGTGCTGGAGACGGCGGACGGTCTCCTGCTGGTGCTGAATGATCAGCGCACGCAGGTCTTTCATCCCGATGTCTTTGAGCGGCTGGGGCTGGATCTGACGCAGGCGCCCATCGTGGTGGTCAAGTCGGTCCAGCATTTTCATGCCGGTTTTGCCCCTGTCGCGAGTGCGGTGCTGTTTGCCCGGACGGAGTCCGCCATCCAGTTCGAGGGGCCGGTGTCGCCGTTCAAGCGTCGCGGTGCCAATTACTGGCCGCTGGTCGATGATCCCTTTGCCGCAGAGTAACCCCCCGCGCCGCAATGCGCGGGGTCAATGAAGCCTGATCAATGCAAGTGAGACCGAGATGACTGACGATGACCTGTGCCGGATGACGGCAAGCGCGCTTGTTTCACGGATGACATCAGGCGAGGTCAAGGCCGCGCGTCTGATGCGCGCCGTTCTTGACCGGATCGAGCGGCTGGATGGTGACACAAACGGTATCGCGCATGTGGCGCCGGAGCTGGCCATGGCCGAGGCGGAGAGCCGCGACAAGGCGCTGGCCCGCGGGGATGCGCCCGGCGCTCTGCACGGCTTGCCGGTGACGGCGAAAGACCTGCTCAAGGTCAAGGGATTGCCGCTGGACATGGGGTCTTTCGCCTTCGTCGGGCAGGTGCAAAAGGACGATGCGGAGGCCATCGCGCGGCTGCGTCGCCAAGGTGCGATCCCCTTTGCCAAGACCGCGACGCCCGAGTTCGGTCACAAGGTTCTGACCGATTGCCCCACCAACGGGGTCAGTCGCAACCCCTGGGATCTTCAGCGCAGTTGCGGCGGCTCCTCGGGCGGTGCCGGTATCGCTGCCGCCATGGGCTTTGGTCAGCTTCACGTCACGTCGGACGGGGCCGGATCGGGGCGTATTCCGGCCTCGGCTTGCGGCGTTGTCGGCATCAAGCCGACCTGGGGCACCGTTCCGCATGAAACGACAACGGATGTTTTCGGCTCTTTCACTTGCGTGGGGATGATGGCCCGCACGGTAGAGGATGTGGCGCTGGGCCTGAACGGAATGAAAGGCGCGGACCGGCGCGATCCCTGGAGTTTTGGCGGGTCGGACCATCCCTTTCGGTTGCCGCACGATCCGCTGGCGGCGCTGCGGGGATTGCGGCTGCGGCTGGTCATGCGCACCGTCAACGACTGGGTCGATCCCGATGTCGAGGCGGCGGTGCGCCATGCCGTTGACGCCCTGATGGATACAGGTGCGCAAAACGTGGGCGAGATCGCAGATCCCGTTTACGATCATTCCAACGCGCTGATCTATATGCGCGCCTATCAATACGGTCGCTTCGGGCATTTGCTGGAAGAGTTCGGAGAGCGGATGGACCCTACCGCGCGGATGTCGCTGATTCAGGGCGACCAGCACAGCTATGAGAAACTGGCCAAGGCCATGCGGGCGCGGACCGACATTTTCCACGAGGTTGAGCGGCAGTTTGACGGGGCAGATGTCTATATCACGCCAACGATCGCCACGCCGGCGCTGTTGGCGGATCAAAAGCAGAATGAACCCTTGATCGTGGACGGTATCGACCGCGGCCCGCTGCGCGAGGCGTGGTATCCCTATACCGTTCCGCAGAACGCGAGCGGTCATCCGGCCATTTCCGTGCCGGTCGGCTTCTCCTCGAGCGGTATCCCGATCGGGATGCAGATCGTCGGCCCTTGGCACAGCGAGGAACGGCTTCTGGCGATTGCGGCGGCTGTCGAGACCCTGTTGCCCTGGGCCGACAAATGGCCGCCGGTTGCAAGCTGACACCGCCACGGGACGGTGCAGAGCGGGCGCCCGCGCCAATCTCACACCAATTTCTTGCGGGGTGAGGGGCAGATCAGGTGCACCTTCCGAGATAGTATGGCGGCGCGGGTGCGGTTTTTTTGGGGGCGTTTGCGGCTGAGGGTCTCATTCGTGAGCGCGCCATGACTGACACCCTGATCCTGATTGCGGTCTTTGTCGCCGTTCTGTTGTTGATCTTTTCGGTCGCCATGGCGGTCACGCGCAGCCGGGACATCCGGCGCAATATCGACTCGGTCTCGGCGGAGCAGCAGATC
>JAMWZG010000095.1 GCA_024304855.1 Paracoccaceae bacterium | reverse complement strand
CATGGCGCAGCCTGGCCGTCGCTTCCAGCGCGGCCCCGCCCTTGAACAGGATGCCCGCCCGCGTGCCCACCGCCAGCCCCGACGCGACCGAGGCCGGAACCGAAATCACCAGCGCGCAGGGGCAGCCCACCAGCAAAAGCGTCAACGCGCGATAGGCCCAATCGCTCCAGACCCCGCCCATGACAAGCGGCGGCACCAGCGCGACCAGCAGCGCCAGCCCCACGATCACCGGCATATAGATGCGGGCAAAGCCTTCGATGAACCGCTGCGTCGGCGCGCGCGAGGCTTCGGCCTCCTCGACCATGCGGGCAATACGGGCAATGGTATTCTCTCCCGCGCCCGCCGTCACCTCGACATCAATCACAGCATCGGTGCAGATCGACCCGGCCACCACGCTGTCACCGGGACCGCGCGCCACCGGCAGGCTTTCCCCCGTGATCGCCGCCTCATCCAGACCGGCCTCGCCGCTCACGATCCGTCCGTCGCAGGGAAGCCGATCCCCCGGACGCAAGCGCACCACCTGCCCGGGCCGCAAACTTTCGGCGGGCACGGCATGGGTATGATCCCCATGCACCAGCAGCGCCGTATCGGGCAACAGCGCCGAAAGCGCACGAATGCCGCTGCGGGCGCGCGCCGCAGCAAGGCTTTCCAGCATCTCGCCCACGGCAAACAGGAACACGACCATCGCCGCTTCCTCGGCGGCACCGATGATCAGCGCGCCGGTGGCAGCAATGGTCATCAACCCCTCGATGGTGAAGGGCACCCCGGCCCGCATCAAGGCATAGGCGCGCCGCGCCACGGGGATCGTGCCCAGAACGCAGGCCAGCACGAAAACCGCATAGGCCGGCCCGGCCGGCAAGACCCATTTGCCCAACCATGCCAGCCCCAGCAGTGCGGCCGTCGCCAGCAGAAAGCGGCCCTTTGTCGTCTGATACCAGCGCGTCACCGGATCCGCGCCGGCCAAGGCAGCGGCGGCTTTCTGCGGCAGAGACAGATCCTGCGCCGCGTCCGATCCGTGATCGTGCTTGTGATCGTCTTCGTCATGATCATCGTGATCGTGATGATCCGCGTGATCATGCCCGCCACAGCAGGCCGCATGACCCTTGACGACTGCCTTTGCCGGCGCAAGCGGTGACACGCCAAATCCGATGGCGCGGATCGCGGCTTCGATCTCTGCCCCGCTCGCGCCATCCTGCCGCCGTTCCAGCCGCAAACGCTCGGACATCAGCGCCACCTCGGCCTTCATCACGCCAGGTAGCCGTTCGACCGCGCGCTGCACCTTGGCGGCGCAAGATCCGCAATCCATTCCTGTCACCTTGAATTCAAGGCTCAGAGCCGTGTCGTCGCGCATAGTCAAAATCCTCTTGTCTGCCGCGACTCCAATATCTAATGTCTCTAGTAGCTATAGGTTCAAGAGGAAAAATGCTCTCGATCGGAAAATTGGGGCGGGCGGCGGGCGTCAAGGTGCCAACCATCCGCTATTACGAACAGATCGGCCTGCTCAGCCCCGCCACGCGGAGCGAGGGGAACCAGCGCCTCTATGCGCCCGAAACCCTGTCGCGGCTGGCCTTCATCCGCCATGCCCGCGACCTTGGCTTTCCGCTCGAAGCGATTCGCGACCTGCTGGCCCTGCAAGATGATCCGCACCAGCCCTGCGCCGCCGCCGATGCCATCGCACAGGCGCAGTTGCAGGCGGTGAACCGGCGCATCTCGCAATTGAACGCGCTGCGCTGCGAGCTTGAGAAGATGGTGGCGCAATGCGCGCATGGCTCGGTGGGCGAATGCCGGGTGATCGAGGTTCTGGGCAACCACGATCTCTGCCTGCACCCGGATCACGACGAAGGGCATGGGCCCCTTGCGGACCATGATCATGCTTCCCATTGATCACGGCCCCGCGTGGCAGCTTCTGCGTTTTTCGGGGCGCATTCCCGTCAAAACTGCTTGGGCGACGGTCCTAGACTATGGACATTGATCCGAAGGGAGAGCCGGGAATGCCCAATCAGATGCGGCTGACCAAGACACTCGATCCTTACGAACTGCGTGCCGTCGCCATGGCGTCATCCGATGTGCCCGACCTGCACGAGCTGTCGGTATCGGTCGTCTGGCCGCACCGCCCCGAGGACTGGTCGCTGGCGATCCGCCACGGCCACGGTTTTGTCGCGCGGGACGAGATTGAACGGATCGTCGGCTCGGCCATGTGGTTTCCGCTGGGCGACAGCCATGCCGCGGTGGGAATGCTGATCACCGCGCCACGCCTTCAGGTGCAGGGCACCGGGCGCTGGCTGATGGGGCTGATCACGGAACAGACCGGCGAACGCGGGCTTGTGCTGAATGCCACACGCCCGGCCTACCGTCTTTATATCTCCTTGGGGTTCATGCCGATGGCCCCCGTGTTCCAGCACAATGGCGAGGTGACGGGCACGCCCGACATGGGCCAGTTGCCCGCCCTGACGGGGGCCAGCCTGCGCCCCTTCGCCCCGCAGGACAGGGAGGCGATCATGGCGCTGGATCACGGCGCCTTTGGTCTTGCCCGTCCCGATGTGCTGGCCGAGGTGATGGATCTGTCCCATGGCACCGTTCTGGAACGCAACGGCAGGCCGCGCGGCTTTGCCCTGTGCCGCAAATTCGGGCGCGGCCATGTGATCGGCCCCGTCGTGGCCGAGACCGAGGCCGAGGCGCTGCACCTGATTGCACCCCTTGTCGCCGGGCACCGGGGACAGTTCCTGCGCATGGATACGCGCACCCCCGACGGCCCTCTGCGCCGTTTTCTGGTGGCGCATGGGATGGTGCATCACGATACGGTCACGCGCATGTCGCTGGGCCGCCCCCTGCCCGCCCCGCTGGGCGAGGCGCGGACCTTCGGTCTGCTCAATCAGGCTTTCGGTTAGAACTCCGCCACCTTGCCCCAGGCTGAACGGGCAAAGCGCGCAGGATGATAGGGCAGCGGATCGACCAGCGGGCTGTCCCCCGTCACCAGATCCGCGATCAGATGCCCCGCTCCCGGCCCGATCCCGAAACCATGACCCGAAAATCCGGCAGCCAGGATCAGACCGGGCAGCTCTGCCGTCTCGCCAATGGCGGGCACGCCATCGGGCGTGCTGTCGATATACCCGGCCCATGACGCAGTGACGGGCACGCGGTGCAGATCAGGAAACAGCGCCCGCGCCCGCGCGATGGTTTCGGCAATCTGGCGCTGGTCCACCTTGGGGTCCAGAATCCGCCGCGCCTCCATCGGGGTGGGGCGGTCCAGCGCCCAGCGACGCAGGGTTTCATGCCCGGACCGCAGCCCTTCGATCCCGCCGGGGGCCAGCGAACGGCGACGTTTGAAGAACATCGGCACAAAGGATGTGGCAAAGCGCAGCTGCTGCGGCGTCACATCCACCCGCGCCCGGCCCGAAATCGCCAGCGTATGCCCGCTGCTGCGCCGCGTGACCGAGACCTGCGCCGTATGCAGCGCATCGGGCAGATCCGCCCCCGCCGCCACCGACAGGATCGACGACCGGATCGAGGCTTGCGGAAAACGGATGCCATATTGCCTGCAAAAGGACGAGGCCCATGCCCCCGCCGCCAGCACCACCATCCGCGTGCGGATCGTGCCACGCTCCGTCACCACACCGGCCACGCGCCCGCCCTGCACGTCCAGCCCGCGCGCCGCGCAGCCTTGCAGGACCACCCCCCCGCGCAAGGCCAGCGCCTGCGCGATCAGGGGCGCCGCCCGCTCCGGGTCCGCCACCCCGTCCGAGGGCGAGAAGACACCGCCCCGCCAGTCCCGCCCGGTCGCGCGGCCCCGCTCGGTCGCCTCTGCCGCGGATAGCGGATGGCTGACCACCCCAAGATCACGCGCGAAATGACACCAGCGTGCCCAGCCGTCGATCTCGGCCTGATCATTGGACAGGTAAAGCAGACCGCAGCGACGAAAGCCCAGATCCTGCCCGGTGGCGCGGGTCAGATGCTCCCACAGATCCAGGCTTTTGGTGGACATCGGCAATTCCCGCGCATCGCGGTTCTGCTGGCGGCACCAGCCCCAGTTGCGACTGGACTGCTCGGCCCCGACCCTGCCCTTTTCGACCAGCACGACCCGCAGGCCACGCTCTGCCAGGAAAAAGGCCGCACAGGTGCCCACGATCCCGGCCCCGATGATGACGGCATCAGCCTCGGGCGGCAGGTTGGCAGGGGTGTCGATATGCAAAAGCGGCGCGCGCATGGGTCCACCAGTTCAGGAATGTTGCCCCGACATTATCATGGCCCCGGACAAGGTTTGACCGCTTGCGCCGCCCCGTCAGCATATTCTGCCGCCAAGAGCGGATCATTCAACCGCACAAAGAGACTGGCTTGCGCTAGACTGCGTGATAATATAACACTTGAGCGCGAGGGTGCGTAAGGGGTTTAGGTATGAAGCTGGACAGAATCGACATCCGCATCATGCATGAGCTTCAGAAGAACGGCCGCATCACCAATGTCGAACTGGCTGAACTGGTGCACCTGTCGCCCAGCCCCTGCCTGATGCGGGTCAAGAAACTTCAGGAAGCAGGCTTCATCACCGGCTATTCCGCGCAGATCGCGCTGGCACGGCTTGGCCCGACGATCACCGTCTTCACCGAAATCACACTCAAGAACCATCGCCAGATCGATTTCGCCCGCTTCCAGCAAGCCATCGAAAAGGTCGAAGAGGTGATCGAATGCCACCTGATTTCAGGCGGCTATGACTATCTGCTGAAATTCGTCGCAGCCTCGATCGGCGATTATCAGGAGATCATGGAACGGCTGACCGATCAGGATATCGGGATCGACAAGTATTTCAGCTTTGTCGTGATGAAGACGCCCTTCGTAAAGGCACATCTGCCGCTGCGCACCCTGTTTCCGCTGTAACGACCGCGTCAGTAACCGCGTCCCCGGTCGATCAGACCGGGGATCGCCCCACCGGCCTGCCAGGCCTGCAGAACCTGCACCACATGCTGCGCCCCCTCGGCGGCGCGGGTCTGGCAGGCGACATGCGGGGTAACGATCACGCGCGGATGGCGCCACAGCGGATGATCTTGCGGCAGCGGCTCGGGATCGGTCACATCCAGCACCGCCCCCACCAGATGCCCTGTGTCCAGCGCGGCGATCAGATCAGCCGTGACCAGTTGCGCAAATAGCGCCGCATTCAGAAGGCCGCGCGTCGCCCCGGTCAGCGGCAGAAGGCAGATCAGCAGATCGGTCCGCGCCAGAAAGGCGGCAAGGTCGGAAAATCCCTCCACCCCTGCCGGGGCCGCACCGCCACGGCTGTATCCGGCCAAGGGAAAGCCAAAGGGGGCCAGCGCCGCCAGCACGGCCGCGCCCAGTTGGCCCATCCCCATCACACCCACGCGCCGTTCCGCTGCGGGCCGGTTGCGCCCGGCCCGCCAGATCCCCTGCCGCGCCTGATCCAGATAGGCGGGCAGATCGCGATGCAGGGCCAGTGTGGCCAGCGTCACATATTCGGCCATCTGCGCGGGCAGGCCCGGTTCCAGCATCCGCACCACCTGCACATGGGGCGGCACGGCGGACAGGTCCAGCTGATCCACCCCCGCCCCGACCGAGATCAGCAAGGCCAGGTTGGGATGGCGCGAGAAAAGATCGGGCGGGCAGGTCCAGGCGATGGCCACGGTGACGCCCCCGGGATCAGGGGCCGTGCCGTCGTGAAAGGGCAGGTCCGGAAAGGCCCGCGCCAGAACCTCACGGAACACCGCCCCACGCTCGGGCGTGGACAGATAGAGGATCGCCATCAGCGCAGCGCCGCGCGCACATCCGGGTCGTCCAGCGTCGCGTCCAGCACCGCGCGGGTGCGGGCGACGATGCTGTCGATCTCGGCCGCGGTGCAGCACAGCGGCGGGGCGAAACCGATCACGCCCTGGGCAAAGGCGCGGATCACCAGCCCTTGCTCCCAGGCACGGTTGAACACACGGGTTGCGGCCTGCGCGGCGGCGGGGAGCGGCGTTTTCGCGGCCTTGTCGGTGACAAGTTCCACCGCCGCCAGCATCCCGCGCCCGCGCACATCCCCCACCAGCGGATGATCGGCCAGCCCCGCCAGCCCCGCCTGCAACTGCGCGCCACGCGCGCGGCCATTGGCGAACAGCCCGCCATTATACAGGTCCAGCACCGCCAATCCCACGGCGGCTGACACCGGATGCGCCGAATAGGTCTGGCCATGGCCGATCACCGCAGCCCCGGCGGCATCGGCGATCACGTCGAACACGCCTGCGCGCATCAGCACCGCGCCCATCGGCACATAACCCGAGGTCAGGCCCTTGGCGCAGGTCAGGAAATCGGGCACCACGCCCTCATCCGCGCAGGCAAAGGCGGGGCCGGTGCGGCCAAAGGCGGTGATCACCTCATCGGCCACGAACAGGATGCCATGGGCCGCGCATTCCGCCCGCATCGCCGCATACCAGCCCGGCGGCGGCACGATCACCCCGCCCGATCCCTGAATCGGCTCGGCATAGAAAGCCGCCACCCGTTCCGGCCCGCCCAGCCGCGCGATCAGGTCGCGCAACTCGGCCAGTGACGCGGCAATGATCGCCTCCGCCCCCGGTCCCGCCGGGTGGCGATAGGGGTCGGGCGAGGCGATCTTGTGCTGCCAGTCCAGCGGCACGCCAAAGCCCGCGTGAAACAGCGGGATCGCCGTCAGCCCCGCGCCCATCGTGCTTGCCCCGTGATAGCCCGCCCTGACCGAGATGAACTGATCCCGCCCCGGCTGCCCCATCGCCTGCCAGTAATAGCGGATCAGGCGGATCGTCGTGTCGACCGCGTCCGATCCGCCCAGCGTGAAATAGACGTGGTTCAGATCGCCCGGCGCCATCTCGGCCAGACGCGCGGCCAGCCGGATCGGCGGCTCTGACGCCAGCCCGAAATAGCCCGTCGCATAGGGCAGTTGCGCCATCTGCGTGGCCGCCGCCTGCACGATGCTGTCATGGCCATAGCCTGCGTTCACGCACCACAGCCCGGCGAAACCATCCAGAAGCTGCCGCCCCTCGGAATCCGTGACGGTCGCGCCCTGCGCCGCCGTCAGCACCCTTGCCCCCGCCGCCTGATGCCCGCGCCAACTGGCCACGGGATGCACCAGATGCGCGCGGTCCAGTTCGATCAGATCATTCGCCAGCATCTGCGCGCCCCCCTTCATCCAAAGGCCTGCGCGGCCAGCGCAAAGACCTGTTGCGGCCCGTCACCCCGGCTTTCCGCACCGCGCCGCATCTGCACGCCACCCCCGGCATGGGTCAGGCCCTGCGCCGCCAGCCATGGCGCAAGCCCGCTGACCTCGGGCGTATCCACGCGCAGGAACCGCCCGGCGCAGGATGCGATCAGCGGCGCCATCAGCGCCCGCGCCGCGTCGGCATCGCGCGCCAGCACCGGCCCCAGCACCTCGCCCCGGCCAAAGGGGCGCAGCACGGCCAAGGCGCAGATCGCGCCACCCTCGCGCAGCACATGCACCGCCCCCAGCCGCAGCAAGGCCGCGTAAAGCGCGCGCCGGTCCATGCCCGTGGCCGCCTGATCCAGCGCCACCAGCGCCTCCAGATCCGCCATCCCCGCCCGGTCGGGCAGCGCCCCGGCCAGCGGGGCCGCCGTCACGATCCCCTGATGCTGGACGATCCGCCCATAATCGACAAAACCCATCTTGCGATACAGCGGCAGGCCCGATTCCGTGGCGATCAGCCGCCATTCCTGCGCCGCGACCTGCGCCATCGCCGCCTCCATCACCTGGCGGCCCAGCCCCCGCCCCCGGCAATCCCCGGACACGATGATCATATTGGCACAGGCCACAGGCCCAAAGCCGGTGGCCAGCGCCGTCGCCACGACCCGCGTGCCATCCATGACCACGCGGCCTTCCGACAGCGACAGGAACAGCGCCCAGTCTTCTGCCCGGTGGGGCCAGTGCTCGCCCTGCGACAGGGCATGCGCGCCCGCGATGTGGCCCGTATCAAAGGGGCAGAAGGTCAGGGTATCCATGGCAAGTCCTCGAATGCGTCAATCGCGACCAAGGTAGACCCGCACCCGGCGCAGAGGTGATCCGCATCGCCCTCTCTGGCAGTATCTTTCACCGAACCACCCCGGCGCGGCGAAAGGATATGCCAGCAGGCCGGGAATCCCCACCCGCAAAATCACCCATCCGGGGCGCGAAGGCCCGGTGCGGCAGAAGATGCTGCCGGGGGGCACAGAAGAATCGGTGGAATCTGCGAAGCCGCGCACCTCTGTGGCGCAACGGCGTGCCGATCCTTGCTAAGATCATCCCGGACGCCACAGGGCGCAGGACAATCCACCAGACAAACCCAAGGGGTGCAGATGACCTTCCGACCGAAATTCGTGACCTTCGATTGCTACGGCACGCTGATCAACTTCGACATGGCGGGGGCCGCGCGCCGCATCTATGGCGCGGCACTGGACGCGGCCACCATGACCGCCTTCATCCGCAGCTTTTCCGCCTTCCGCCTGGACGAGGTGTTGGGCGCGTGGAAACCCTATGCCGATGTGGTGCATAACGCGCTGGAGCGGACCTGCCGACGCCACGGCGTCCCCTTCCGCCCCGAGGATGCGCGGCACATCTACAACGAAGTGCCGACCTGGGGTCCGCACCCGGATGTGCCCGCCGGTCTGGCCCGCGTGGCGCAGGAGATCCCGCTGGTGATCCTGTCCAACGCGATGAACAGCCAGATCATGTCCAATGTCGAAAAGCTGGGCGCCCCCTTCCACCGCGTCATCACCGCCGAGGAGGTGGGAAGTTACAAACCGCAGATGAACGGGTTCGAGCGGATGTTCGAGATCCTTGATTGCGGGCCGGGCGATGTCACGCATGTCTCCTCGTCCTTCCGCTATGACCTGATGACGGCGCATGATCTGAACATCACGTCAAAGGTCTGGGTGAACCGGGGCCATGAACCGGCCAACCCCTATTACGGCTACACCGAGATTGCCGATATCGGCGGCCTGCCGGGGGTGTTCGGGCTGTGACGCGCTATACCTCCTATTGGCATGACAGCGCCCCGGACTTTGCCGGCGGCACGCTGCTGCCCGCCACCGTCGATGTGGCGGTGATCGGCAGCGGCTTCACCGGCCTTGGCGCGGCGCGCAGGTTGGCGATGGCGGGGCGCAAGGTCGTGGTGCTCGAGGCGCAGACGGTGGGCTTCGGCGCATCCGGGCGCAACGGGGGGCATCTGAACAACGGGCTGGCCCATTCCTATCTGGCCGCCCGCACCGCCTTTGGCCCCGCGCGGGCGCAGGCCATGTGGCGCGCCTTCGACGACGGCATCGATCGGATCGTGCAGATCATCGCCGAGGAAGGGATCGACTGTGACTTCCGGCCCGCAGGCAAGCTGAAACTGGCCTCCAAACCCGCGCATATGGACAGTATCGCCCGCAATTACGCCGCCATCCGCGCCGAGGTGGACCCGGATACCGAACTGCTGACCCGCGCCGATCTGGCGCGTGAAATCGGCTCGGACATCTTTCACGGCGCGATGCTGCAAAAGCGTAGCGCGATGATGCATATGGGCCGTTTCGTCACGGGTCTGGCGCAGGCCGCCGCCCGTCACGGCGCGATGATCGCCGAGCAGACGCCCATGACCGCTTTGGCGGGCGAGGATGGCGCGTGGCAGATCAACACCCCGCGCGGACCGATCGTGGCGCGGCAGGTTCTGGTGGCGACCGGCGCCTATACCGGCGCGGTGCTGCCCTGGTTCCGCCGTCGTCTGGTGCCCGTGGGCAGTTTCCTGATCGCCACCCGCCCCCTCAGCGCGACCGAGGCGCAGGCCATCATGCCCGGCAACCGCACCTGTGTGAATTCGATGAACATCGGCAATTACTGGCGGCTTTCGCCCGACAACCGGCTGATCTTCGGCGGGCGGGCGCGCTTTTCGGCGCGGTCTGACCAGCGCAGCGACGCCAAGGCGGGGGCCATCCTGCGCGCGGCCATGCTGCGGGTGTTTCCGCAACTGGCAGGGGTCGAGGTGGACCATTGCTGGGGCGGGCTGGTCGACATGACCGCCGACCGCTACCCCCGCGCGGGGCAGGCCAATGGGCTGTGGTATGCGATGGGCTATTCCGGCCATGGCGCGCAACTGGCCACCCATCTGGGCGAAACCGTCGCGGATCAGATGATGGGCCTGCGGAACGGCAACCCTTTCGATCACCTGCCCTGGGGGGCGGTGCCCGGCCATACCGGCAGCCCCTGGTTTCTGCCACTGGTGGGAATGTATTACCGCGCGCGTGATCTTGTGTCCTGAGGAGCGGGGCAAGGGGGATGCGTGCCCCCCCGCCCCATCCATCAGTCCAGCATCATGTGGAACGCCTTGGTTTCCAGGTATTCGCCAATCCCCTCGGCCCCGC
>JAMWZG010000094.1 GCA_024304855.1 Paracoccaceae bacterium | reverse complement strand
GCTATATCGTGATCGGCGTGACCGAGGCGCTGGTGGCGATCGACGTGAACTCTGGCCGGGCCACCAAGGAAGGCTCGATCGAGGAAACCGCGCTCAAGACCAACCTTGAAGCCGCCGAGGAAGTGGCGCGCCAGCTGCGTCTGCGCGATCTGGCCGGTCTGATCGTGATCGACTTCATCGACATGGACGAGCGGCGCAACAATGCGGCCGTGGAAAAACGGATCAAGGACAAGCTCAAGACCGACCGCGCCCGGATCCAGGTGGGCCGCATCAGCGGTTTCGGCCTGATGGAAATGTCGCGCCAACGTCTGCGCCCCGGTATGATCGAGGCGACGACCCAGCCCTGCGCCCATTGCCATGGCACGGGTCTGATCCGGTCGGATGACAATCTGGCCCTGTCGATCCTGCGCCAGATCGAGGAGGAAGGCGTGCGCCGCCGCTCGCGCGAGGTGCTGATCAAGGCGCCTGTGGGCATCGCCAACTATCTGATGAACATGAAGCGCGACCATGTGGCCCAGATCGAGGGCCGCTATGGCCTGTCGGTGCGGATCGAGGGTGATCCCACGCTCATCAGCCCCGATTTCACGATGGAGAAGTTCAAGACCGCCACCCGCGTGGTGGTCGAACTGCCGCAGGTCGTCTCGGGCGATGCGGCGCTGATGGATGAGGTGGACAGCTCGGTCAATGTCTGGGAGCTGGAGGAGGCCGAGGCCGCAGAGGAGGAAGCATCCGCCAAGGCGGCCGCACGCTCCGAGCGGGCAGAGCGCGCGGAACGGGCCGAACGGCCTGCGGAATCCGGTGATGATGAGGGCAAGCCGAAGAAACGGCGGCGTCGGCGTCGGCGGAGCAAGTCGAAATACGGCGCGGATGGCGAGCTGAACAGCGAGAATGGCAGCGACGAGGATGATGGCACGGAGGAGGGCGATGACGCGGTCGAGACCGCAACCCCGACCGAGGCCGCACCCGAGGTAGCGGCGGAGGCGTCACCCGAGGCCGCGCCGCAGGATGCCCCGGCTGCGCAGGCCGAGGCCGAGGCCGAGGTTGCCCCCGACGCGGAAAAGCCCGCGCGCAAGACCGTGACCCGCACGCGGTCCAGCTCCAGCCGCAGCCCGGCAGCCAAGGCGGAAGCCGCGCCCAAGGATGAGGCCGCGACCAAGGCGCCGGCCAAACCCAAGGCCGCGCCCAAGCCGAAGGCACCGGCCAAGACCGCGGCCAAGACGAGCACGGCCAAGCCGCGCAGCAGCACCGCCAAGGCCACCGGCACGGCAGAGGCGGCAGAGGGGGCCGAAGCACCTGCCAAGAAGCCCGCCTCGCGCAGTCGCACGGCCAAACCCGCAGCCGAGCCAACGGCGGCAACCGAGGGAAGCACCGCAGCCGAGGCTGTGGCCGCACCCGCCGCAGCACCTGTGGTGACAGAGGTGCCCGCGACAGAGCCGAAGGCCGCAGAGACGCCCAAGCCCGAGGCGGCGCCGGCCGCAGCCGCCCCCGAGGCGCCCAAGACCGAGGCCGCGCCGGCCGAGGATGATGGCAAGCCCCGGCGCAAGGGTTGGTGGTCACTGGGTCGCTGATCCAGACCGGACAAGACCGAAAAGGCCGCCCCACGGGGCGGCCTTTGTCATGCCTGTGAGGTCCATGCGTGCAAGGGGCCGATCACCCTTTGCGCAGACGATAGACGACGTGATCCGCCGCTTCGGACTGACCCAGAAACACATGCCCCGCCTGCGCGCAGAAATGCGGCACATCGACAATGGCCGCAGGATCGCTGGCCAGAAGGCGCAGCACCGCGCCGCTGGGCAGAGCGGCCAGCGCCTTGCGCGCGCGCAACACGGGCAGGGGGCAGAGCAGCCCGATCGCGTCGATTTCGGTTTCCTCGGTCATGGCGCAGCACATAGAAGCCCGGTCACGCCCTGTCCACAAGGATGTGACAACCGCGCGCGTGACGCGGGGGGCGCGATGGCGTAAGGCTTTGGCATGTTTGGAATCGAGATCATCGACGCGGGTCTGATGCCCGCCATGTTCGTGGCGCTGCTGGCCGGGGTGATCTCCTTCCTCAGCCCCTGTGTGCTGCCGATCGTGCCACCCTATCTGGCCTATATGAGCGGCGTGTCACTGGCCGATCTGCAAAACCAGACCAGCGCGCGGAACCGGGCCTTGCTGCCGGCCTTGTTCTTTGTGATGGGCCTGTCCACGGTGTTTCTGTTCCTGGGCTTCACGGCCTCGGCCATCGGGGCGGCGTTCCTGCAATATCAGGCCTATTTCAACACGGTGGCCGGTGTGCTTGTGATGGCCTTTGGCGCGCATTTCATCGGCGTCTACCGCATCCCCTTTCTGGACCGTGAAGCGCGGCTGGATGCGGGGGATCGCGGCGGTTCGGCCTTCGGGGCCTATATCCTTGGCCTTGCCTTCGCCTTTGGCTGGACGCCCTGCATCGGCCCGCAACTGGGCGCGATCCTGTCACTGGCCGCGTCCGAGGCTTCGGTCACGCGGGGCACCTTGCTGCTGGGGATCTATGCGGCGGGTCTGGGCATTCCCTTTCTGCTGGTCGCGGCCTTCCTGCCGCGCCTGACCGGGGTGATGGGCTGGATGAAGCGCCATATGGACCGAATCGAGAAGGTGATGGGCCTGCTCCTCTGGACGATCGGCCTGCTGATGCTGACAGGGGGATTCTCGGCCTTTTCCTTCTGGCTGTTGGAAACATTTCCGGCACTGGCCGTGCTGGGCTGAGGCGCGCGCGCCCCGGTCCTGCCCGTCAAAGGTCTTACACCGGGCCGAAACCTGCGCTACTGTCGGACCTGTAACGAGGTCTGGATGCGCAGTATGTCCCAAGGTCAGGTCACGCACCGCAGGGTTTTCTACATTCCGGGCTATGATCCGATCCATCCCAGACGTTACCGCGAACTCTATCGCAAGGAGAGCGCGGCGCAGGCGGAAATCTCGGGCTATGACATCAGCTTGCGGCCCAAGAGCGGCGGCGGCGCCTATGGTTGGCAGGTCGAGGGCCGCATGGCCGGCGCGGCGGTGACAGCGGATGTCGAGGTGCTGATCTGGTCGGATATCGTGCGGGACAGCATGTCGAATTCGATCCCCTCCACCTATTTGCAACTGTTGCGCACGGCCTGGGTCTATATCGGGACGGGCGCGCTTTGGCGGTTGATGCGGCTGCGCAAGGGGCCTGTCATCGCGGCGCTTTATCCGGTGATGTTCCTGTTGCTGCAATTGGCGCTGGCGGCGGTGATGGCCGGGGTGGTGCTGCGCTCGGGTCTGGGGCTGGTGGCGTTGACCGGGCTGGAGGGGCAGGCAAGCACCCTCATCCTGACCCTTCTGTTTGCGCTGGCCGGTCTGATCATGGGCTATGCCGTGCTGCGCTGGTTCCGGGCGCGGGATGGTCGGTTCTTTGCCTATTACCTGATGCATGACTATGCCTTTTCCGCGCGCTGGAAAGGGGCCAATCCCCCTGCGCTGGAGGCGCGGATGGCGGCTTTCGGGGATGCGATTGCCGCCGCCCTGCAAGACCCTGTGGAGGAGGTGCTGGTCGTCGGCCATTCCTCGGGGGCGCATCTGGCGGTTTCGGTTCTGGCCGATCTGATCCGCGCAGGTCGGGTTCCCCCGGCGGGGCCTGCGCTGGCCTTTCTGTCCTTGGGGCAGGTGGTGCCGATGATGTCCTTTCTGCCAGAGGCGCATCGTTTGCGCGGTGATCTGCAGTTCCTGAGCGAGAGCGAGGCCCTGACATGGGTGGATGTGACCGCCCCCGGCGATGGCTGCGCCTTTGCCCTGTGCGATCCGGTGGCCGTGTCGGGTGTCGCGCGGACTGGTAAACGCTGGCCCTTGGTGCTGTCGGCGGCCTTTACCCAGACGCTGAGCGAGGCGCGTTGGCGCGCGCTGCGCTGGCGGTTCTTTCGTCTGCATTTTCAGTATCTCTGTGCCTTTGACCGTCCCAAGGATTATGATTATTTCGCGATCACGGCAGGGCCTGTCACGCTGGCCGCCCGTTACCACGGGCGCGCGCCGTCGAAATCGCGGATTGACCGGGCCGTTTCGGGCCATGTTTCGGTGATGCCATGACCGGCTTGCCGCCAAAGCCTGCGGTGCGCGCCGACAAGGTATCGCTCTGGCGGTATCTGCGGCTGTTCCGGCAGGACATTCTGTCTGCGCAGCCTGCGCGGCTCTATCGCGCCTGGATGGCCGAGTTCCGCACGCCCTTCTTCCGGTCCTATCTGGCCAATCAGCCCGAACTGGTGCGGCTGGTGCTGAAGGAACGGCCCGGTGATTTTCCCAAATCCATGCGCGTTGCCGAAGGCCTGCGCCCGCTTTTGGGGAATTCGGTCTTCCTGACCAATGGCGCGCTGTGGGAGCGGCAGCGGCGGATCATTGATCCGGCCTTCGAGGGCGGACGGCTGCGCGATACGTTCGAGGCGATGTGGCACGCGGCCGAAGCCTCTGTGCGCCGGCTGGACGGGCAGGTGGCTGCGCGCCAGCCGGTCGAGATCGAGGAAGTCACCAGCCATGCGGCCGCCGATGTGATCTTTCGCACGTTGTTTTCGATCCCGATCGAGAATGCGATTGCCGCGCGCGTCTTTACCGCCTTTCGCGACTATCAGCGCAGCCAGCCGATCCTGAATATCGCGGCATTCCTGCCGCTGCCACGCTGGATGCCCCGCTTCCATCGGCGCAGCACGCGGCGCACCGCCGCGCAGATCAGGGGGTTGATCACCGATCTGACGGCGGCGCGGATGGCCCAGATTGCCGCCGGAACCGCCCCAGACGATCTGGCGACCAAGATCATGACCACCGCCGACCCGCAGACGGGCGCGCGTTTCGACACCGCCGAGATGGTGGATCAGGTGGCGATCTTCTTTCTGGCGGGGCATGAAACCAGCGCCTCGGCGCTGGGTTGGGCGCTTTATCTGCTGGCGATGCACCCCCACTGGCAGGAGAGGGTCGCCGCCGAGGCAAGTGCCCTGCACACCCCTGATTTTGCGGTCATGTCGCAGTTGCGGATCAGCCGGGATGTGTTCCGCGAGGCGCTGCGTCTTTATCCGCCGGTGCCCATGATGGTGCGCGAGACGACCTGCCCCGAGCGGTTGCGGGATCGCGATGTGACACCCGGCGCGCAGATCGTGATCAGCCCCTGGCATCTGCATCGCCATACGCGGCTGTGGGAGAATCCGGACGGGTTCGATCCCGCCCGCTGGGGGACCGAGAACGGGCGGGCGTGTTTGCGCGAGGCCTTCATCCCGTTTTCGGCCGGCGCGCGCGTCTGCCCCGGTGCGGGTTTCGCCATGGTCGAGGGGCCGTTGATCCTGTCGATGTTGCTGCGCGCCTTCCGGTTCGAGGTGATCGCGGGCCGCGAACCTGTGCCTGTGGCGCATCTGACCGTGCGCGCGAAGGATGGCATCTGGCTGCAAGTGACCAAGCGCCAGCCGGATGCAGCCTGACAACAGGGCGCAAAGGACAAGCAAGGGAGGCAACATGCGGATCATTCCCGCAGTTTAGCCACCACCCATGAATCCTTGATTAATGCCCCGCAGCTTTGCGGTAATGCTCCAGAACATAGACCCGGATCGCAGAGGCAAGCCCCGTTTCGGGATCGCGTGACGCATCAATCTGCGCCGCCAGAACATTGATGGCCATGTCTTTTTCAGCAGCAATCGTGCGGAATGCCTGCCAGAAGGCAGGCTCCAGCGTGACGCTGGTGCGATGACCGCGCAATGTCAGGGAATGTTTCTGCGGCCCCGTGCTCATGCGTCTGTGTCGGGGTCTGTGTCGGGGTGTTTGCGGTGCTGGTCAAGGCGCGCGGCGGCCTGCGCGGCACGCGCCTTCTCCAGCTCTTTCTCGGCCTTGGTGCGACCGAATTTCACTGCGTTTTCAGTGGCGCGGGCCTTGGCTTCGGCCCGCGCCTTGTCTTTGCGTATCCGGTTCAGATTGACCGGCGTGCTCACCCTTTGGGACCGATCATGTCCTCAGGGCGCACGACGCGGTCGAAGGTTTCGGCGTCCACAAGGCCCAGACGGATCGCCTCTTCCTTCAGGGTGGTGCCGTTCTTATGCGCGGTCTTGGCCACCAGCGTGGCATTGTCATAGCCGATGGTGGGCGCAAGCGCCGTGACCAGCATCAGCGATTCCTTCATCAGCTTGTCGATCCGCGCCACATTGGCCTGCGTGCCCACGACCATGTTGTCGGTGAAGCTGCCCGCCGCGTCGCCCAGAAGCTGCATGGATTGCAACACGTTATAGGACATCATCGGGTTGTAGACGTTCAGTTCGAAATGCCCCTGCGACCCGGCAAAGCCCACGGCGGCGTCATTGCCCATCACATGGGCGCAGACCATCGTCAGTGCCTCGGCCTGCGTCGGGTTGACCTTGCCGGGCATGATCGAGGAACCCGGCTCGTTTTCCGGCAGGATCAGCTCGCCCAGACCGGAGCGAGGGCCGGAGCCCAGCAGGCGCATGTCATTGGCGATCTTGAACAGCGACCCGGCCACGGTTTTCAAGGCACCCGAGAACATGACCATCGCGTCATGGGCGGCCAGCGCCTCGAACTTATTGGGCGCGGTGACGAAGGGCAGGTTGGTGATGGCGGCAATCTCGGCCGCGACCTTTTCGGCAAAACCCACGCGGGTGTTCAGCCCGGTGCCGACGGCGGTGCCGCCCTGCGCCAGCTCATAGATGTCGGGCAGGCAAGCCTCGACCCGCTCGATCCCCTTCTTGACCTGATGCGCATAGCCGCCGAATTCCTGACCCAGCGTCAGAGGGGTTGCATCCTGCGTATGGGTGCGGCCGATCTTGATGATGTCCTTGAATTCTTCCGACTTGGCGACCAGTGCCGCGTGCAGCTTGCGCAGGCCCGGCAGCAGCGTGTCGCGCGCCATCATGCCGATGGCGACATGCATCGCGGTGGGGAATGTGTCGTTCGAGGACTGGCCCATGTTGCAGTGGTCATTCGGATGGACCGGCTTTTTGGAACCCATCACGCCGCCCAGCATCTCGATCGCGCGATTGCTGATCACCTCATTCGCGTTCATGTTGGACTGCGTGCCCGAGCCCGTCTGCCAGACGACGAGGGGGAAGTTGTCGTCGAACTTGCCCTCGATCACCTCGGTCGCGGCGGCCTGAATGGCCTTGGAGAGGGTCGGGTCCAGATCGCCGAAACCTTCGTTGACCACGGCGGCGGCCTTCTTGATCACCCCCAGCGCGCGGATGATCGCGACAGGCTGGCGTTCCCAGCCGATGGGGAAGTTCTGGATCGAGCGCTGGGTCTGCGCGCCCCAGTATTTGTCTGCGGGAACCTCAAGAGGGCCGAAGCTGTCGGTCTCGGTGCGGGTATTCGTCATGGCCTGTGCCTCTTGCGTTGAAAATTTGCCCCCTCATACCGAAATGGGCGGCAAGATCAATATTGCATACTGTGGGATACCGCAAACGCGCGGCAGCATCGCGTTATTTGCGGAAGGTGTCGAGGCGGACAACCTCGGCCTCGCGCGGGCCGCCGGAGGGGGTGGTGGGATCATCGTCATCCCCGTCATCCTCCAGATCATCGTCACCCTCATGCGAATGCGTCTCGAAGCGCAGACCGAATTCGACGGACGGGTCCACGAAGGTCTTGATCGCATCATAGGGGATATAGAGCGGCTCTGGCTGATCGCCGAAGTTCAGCGTGACGGAAAAGCCGTCATCGGTGACATCCAGACCATCATACCAATGCTGCATCACCACGGTCATATCCGTCGGATAGCGGTCGCGCAGCCATGCGGCCAGTTTGGCCTGCGGATGGGTGGTGTCGAAGGTGATGAAGAAATGATGCGCGCCGGGCAGGCCGTGATCGGACACATCCTGCAAGACTTCCTGAATGAGCCCGCGCATCGCACGGTGCATCAGGTTGCCGTAATCAATGATGCGCGACATTGCGTGATCCCTGGTTCATCTGCGGCAAGCATAGGGGATTCGGGGTAAAACAAAAGACGGGGTGCGAAAAAAAGACATGAGGCCCCTGCGGAGAGGGTCAGAGCGGGATCTGGTCCAGTGCAAAGCCCGCCACCGCCATCACCGCCAGAAAGGCCGGAAGCGGCAGCGCCAGCCGCAGATAAAGCAGCGCGGCCAAGAGGGTGAGGGCTGCGGCCTGCCAGTGGAAACTGGTCCAGTCGGGCAGGGGGCCGAAACCTGTCGGCGTCACCCGCCCGAAGAGGACATGGAGCGCGAACCAGAGCGACAGGTTCAGGATGACCCCCACCACGGCGGCGGTGATACTGGCCAGGGCCCCGCGCAGGCGGGGGCGGTGGGCCAGCGCGTCGATATAGGGCGCGCCTGTGAAGATCCACAAAAAGCAGGGCGTGAAGGTCATCCAGAGCGCGACGATCCCGGCGGCGATCCCAAGGCCCGCGCCGCCCTGACCGATCCCGGCCAAAATGCCCACGAATTGCGTGACAAGGATCAGCGGGCCGGGGGTGGTTTCGGCCAGACCCAGCGCGTCGATCATCTGATCCGTGGTCAACCAGCCGAAATCACTCACCACGGTCTGCGTCATATAGGCCAGCACCGCATAGGCGCCGCCGAACGTGACCACGGCAAGGGTCGAGAAGAACTGTGCAAGCTCGGCCAGAAGCCTCTGGTCCGACAGCATGAGCAGGCCCAGCGGCACCAGCCAGAGCGCAAGCCAGAGTGCTGCGGTCGAAAGGGTCTGGCCGAGGGGGACGGGTCGGGCGATGGGCTGCTCTGGCGCGCTGTCATGTTTGCTGCGCCAGAAACCCCAGAGGGCCGCCACCGCGATGATCAGCGGAAAGGGCAGTTGCAGGGCGAAAATGGCGACAAAGGCGGCCAGCGCCAGAAGGATGTCACCGCGCCCGCGCAGAGCGCGCTTGGCCAGACCCTTGAGGGCCATGAGCACGATCACCACAACGGCCGCCTTGATCCCCAGAAACAGCGCCTGCACCAGCGGCAATTGCCCATAGCTGGCATAGGCCAGCGCCAGCGCGAAGATCACCGCCGCCCCCGGCAGCACGAACAAGAGCCCCGCGATCAACCCGCCCGCGGTGCCGCGCAGCTTCCATCCCGCATAGGTGGCCAGTTGCATCGCCTCGGGCCCCGGCAGCAACATGCAGAAGGACAGGGCGCGCAGGAATTCGGCCTGATCCAGCCAGCCGCGCTCCTCGACCAGTTCGCGCTGCATGAGGGCGATCTGCGCGGCGGGACCGCCGAAAGACAGAAGGCCGATACGCCCGAAGACGCGGAAAAGCTCGGGTGTGGATTGTTCAGCCATATCTCAGATCCTTGTTGCGGGCCAGTCATGGCCTTCCTCATACCCATCACGCGCCCAGCGATAGAGCGCATCGTAGAGGATCATTCCGGCCTGTAGCTGTGCATGATCATCGCGATACTGGCGTGACAAGCCCACCGACATGGCCAGAAGCCCGGCCGACGCCGGATGCAGATCATGGCGGTTGGTATCCGCGCCACGCACGACAAGCGCCATACGGTGCAGGGCAGGCAAGGTCAGGCCGAAGGTCTGGAGCATCGCATCGAAGGTGCAGGTCTCGTCCCGATGGCTGAAGAAGACCCCCTCGATGTCGAAAGGTGTCGCGCCGAACCGATCGGCAACGGCGGCGACTTCGGAGGGAGAGACGAAGAGAAACCGTGCGGTCGGATCAACAAAGCGGCGGATCAGCCACGGGCAGGCGATCCGGTCCACCTTGGGACGGTGCCGCGTGACCCAGAGCGTCGCGCCGTCCACCGGGGCAGGCAGGGCGGCAAAAGGCACCGATGCGGTGCCATCGGCGGCGCGCCATGCCTGCATCCCGCCCTGTAGGTATTCCGCCCGCAGCCCCTCCGAGGCCAGCCATGCCACAACGCCCTGGCTGAGCTTGAGACCCTTTTGGCAAAGAATGACCGCGCGTTGTCCGTCAAGGCGGCGGATCAGGCCGGGAATATCGGTATGGGAATGGCGAAAAGCCCCCGGCACGAGGACCGGGTCCGCGTCAAAATCGTCTTGCAGGCAGATGTCCACAATCGCCGGGCAATCGGGTGTCCCGATCAGGCGATTGAGTTGGGCAACGGTGATTTCCTGAGTGCTTGGCATGGCACATCCTCTGTCGCGTCAGTGGATGCGACTTTGGGCCGAAGCCTCACGGGGCAGTCGCGGCAGGCCCCATGGGCTTATCTGCACGGTTATGGCCGAGACTGTCAATATGGGAGTGAAGTGCAGGCTTCTGTTGCCAGGTGCCTGCGAACCCCGCCTTAAGCTGCTAGGCCCAAGGGCTTAAGTTTCGGTATCTCCGACCGCTTACGCGGCCATTGCTACCGGAGCACGATTGTCATTTGCAATTGTACTTTTCGGACCGATAACGGTGGTACCTCACCGAGACA
>JAMWZG010000093.1 GCA_024304855.1 Paracoccaceae bacterium | reverse complement strand
TGGCCATGGTCAGACCACCAAGGCCTGCGATGCGCATGTTCAGACCCTTGAGGTCGTCAACCGTGTTGATTTCCTTGTTGAACCAGCCGCCCGCCTCGGCGCCGACCAGATGGCAGGGCAGGACTTTGACGTTCAGCGGATCATAGGCTTTCTGGATGATCTCAAGCCCCCCACCTTCGAACATCCAGGCCAGGGCGATGTCCGGGCTGGGGCCGAAGGGCATGGAGCCGACAAGGTTTGCAACCGGGATCTGCTGCGCCCAGTAGCCGATCCAGTCAAAGCCCATCTGCAAGGCACCCGAGCTGACCGCACCGAAGACTTCGAAGGGGGGGACGAATTCGCCCGCGCCATGCACCTTGATGGTGACATCGCCGCCGGTCATTTTCGACACGCGGTCCGCCCAGAGCTGCGGGCTTGGGCCGATCGAGGGCACGTTCAGGCCGAACACGCTTTGCAGATCAAAGCTCTGCGCCTGCGCCACGCCGACGGACGCGCCCGTGGTCATCACAGCGGCCAGAACAGCCGCACTCAACACATGTTTCATGGTTTCTCCTCCCTGAAGTCGCCGGCCGCAAGGGGCGGCGCGGTCGTCATTTGCATCATGGGCGGCACTCCCCGGCCGCTCTCTATTTGTTAGATATAATCAAATGCGTTTGCAAGAAACAAATTCTTTGCTAGGAACAGCCTCAGGATGAAATGGGGAGGATGCGCGATGATGACAGGGTTGAGCGGGCGTGTGGCCGTGGTCACGGGGGCGGCGCAGGGCAATGGCAAGGCTATCGCAGAAGCCTTGGCCGCAGCGGGAGCCACCGTCGCCTGCTGCGATATGCAGGCCGATTCGCTGGCCGCGACCGTGGCGGGAATCACTGTCGCCGGGGGCCGCGCGCTGGCCGTGGCTTTGGATGTGACGGATGCGGCGCAATGCGCTGCGGCAGCGGCACGGGTGCAGGCAGAACTGGGCGATGCGGGTATTCTGGTGAATAACGCAGGCATCATCCGGCGCACGCCCCTGGATGCGGACACATTCGCCGCCGATTGGGACGCGGTGATGGCGGTTAATGCGACCGGCGTGATGCAGGTCAGCCGCGCCTTCCTGGATCAGTTGAAGGCAACGCAGGGCGCTATCGTCAATCTCGGCTCGATCATGTCGGTCACGGCGGGGGCGGGATTGTCGGCCTATGCCGCATCAAAGGGCGCAGTGCTGCAACTGACGCGCGCGATGGCGCATGATCTGGCCCCCTTTGGCATCCGGGTGAACGCGATTGCCCCGGGGGTGATCGAAACGCCGATGACCGAGGCGACACGGGCCAACGCGGACGCGATTGGCCGCTTTATGGCCCATACACCGATGCGCCGCGTGGGCCGCCCCGAGGAACTGGCAGGGCCGGTGCTGTTTCTGGCGTCTGACGCTGCAAGCTATGTGACGGGCGCGCTGCTGCCCGTGGATGGCGGATACCTGTCCGCCTGATGGAAGGAATGACGACGATGACACGCAAGGATGTGGACGTATTGGTGGTGGGATCGGGCGCGGGCGGGCTGGCGACAGCCGTCGCCGCGGCGCATCGCCGCCTGGATGTGCTGGTGGTGGAAAAAGAGCCGGTCTTTGGTGGCACCACGGCACGCTCCGGTGGCTGGATGTGGATACCGGGCAACGGGCCTGCGATGCGCGCGGGCGTGGATGACAATGCCGCCAAGGCGCGCACCTATCTGGAGCATGAGGCGGGCGCGCATTTCGACGCGCCACGCGTGGATGCCTTTCTTGAGGCGGGGCCAAAGGCCGTGCAGTTCTTCGAGGAGAACACCGCGCTGCAATTCGATCTGGGGCCGTTCTTTGCCGATTACCACCCCGATGCGCCGGGCGGCATGGACGGGGGCCGGTCCATCGTGGCGCGGCCCTTCGACGGGCGCGAGCTGGGGCCGGAGATTGCGCGGCTGCGCCCGCCCCTGTCCGAGATCACCTTTCTGGGCATGATGATCGGGTCGGGCAAGGAATTGCTGCATTTCTTCAACGTGATGCGCTCGCCCGTGTCGGCCTTCTATGTGGGCAAGCTGTTCCTCAAGTTCCTGCGCGACATGGCCTTTCACGGCCGTCCGATGCGGCTGATGAACGGCAATGCGCTGGTCGGGCGGTTGGCGCGGTCGGCCTTTGACAAGGGGGTGCCGATCTGGACCAACGCGCCGGTGCGCGGCCTGATCCGCGATGATGCGGGGCGGGTGATCGGCGCACGGGTGCACAGCCCGACAGGCCCGGTCGAGGTGATGGCCCGCAAGGGTGTGGTGCTGGCGGCGGGCGGTTTCCCGCAGGATGCGCTGCGCCGGAAGGAGCTGATGCCACATGCGCCGACGGGGCATGAACACGTCTCGCCAGCCCCGCCGGGCAATACGGGCGACGGGTTGCGTCTGGGCGAATCCGTGGGGGCGGTGGTCGATACCACCCTGCCCCATGCGGCGGCCTGGGTGCCGATTTCGCGCCCGCGCCGCCCGGACGGGACGCTGGGCACGTTTCCGCATTTCGTGGACCGCTCGAAACCCGGTGTGATCGCGATCACGCGGTCGGGGCGGCGCTTTGTGAACGAGGCCAATTCCTATCACGATTTCTGTCAGGCCATGGTCGCGCGCTGCCGCGAGGAAGGTGGCGAGGGGGCTGAAAATGCGGCCTGGTTCATCACGGACCACCGCGCGTTCCGCAAATACGGGCTGGGCTTTGCCAAGCCCGCGCCGGTGCCTTTCGGCAAGCTGATCAAGGATGGCTACTTGTTGCAAGGCAAGACGCTGGCCGATCTGGCGCGGCAGATCGGGGCGGATGCCCCCACGCTGGAGGCGACCGTGCGCCAGTTCAACGAAGGTGCGCGGCGCGGTGAAGACCCTGAATTCGGCAAGGGCACGACCAGCTATAACCGCTCTCTGGGTGATCCTGAACACGGGCCGAACCCCTGTCTGGCCCCTCTCGAGACGGGGCCGTTCTATGCCGTGCGGCTCTATGTCGGTGATCTGGGCACCTTTGCAGGGCTGAAGACCAATGCCAATGCCGAGGTGCTGGACGAGGCGGGCAAACCCTTGGGCGGGCTTTATTCCGTGGGCAATGACGCCGCCTCGATCATGGGCGGCAATTACCCCGGTGGCGGCATCACGCTGGGGCCTGCGCTGACCTTTGGCTATATCGCGGCCCGGCACATGTCGGGCGCCAATGACTGAGGCGCGCAACACCCGCATCGGCATTGCGCTGGGATTGGCGGCAGCCTTCTGCTGGGGCATCTACAATGTGGGGGCCGAGATCGGACAGGCCAGCGGCTTTCGCCCGGCTGATCTGACCATGTTGCGCTATGGCGGGGCGGCGGTGCTGATGCTGCCCTTGCTGTGGCTGGCGAGGCACCGCCTGCCGCCGCTGCGGCAGATCGCTTGGGTGACGCTGCTGATCGGGCCGCCCTTCGCGCTGCTGTTCAACCTTGGTTTTCAGCGCGCGCCGCTGTCTCATGCTGTGGTGATCGGGCCGGGCATGTCGATGCTGATGGCGAACGCGCTGGTGCGCTGGCGCGATGGGGTGCCGCTGAGCGTCAATCGCCGGATCGGCATGGCGGTGCTGATCGCGGGGCTGCTGGTGATTGCCGCCGACCAGCCCGCGCCAAAGGCCTGGGGCGGGTCGGTGCTGCTGGGCGATCTGTGTTTCGTGGGATCGGGCAGCCTCTGGGGGATTTACGTCTATGTCATGGGACGCTGGCGCCTGCCGCCGATCGAGACGACGGCGGCCGTGGCCAGCCTTGCCACATTGGTCTTCATGCCGGTCTATCTGATCGTCTGGGGATTGCCTGTGATGAGCGTGACGCTGTGGAGCGAGCAGTTCTTCTATCAGGGCGTCATCGGCGGCTGTCTGGCCTTTGTGGTGTTTGCCGCAGCCGTCGGACGGCTGGGCGCGGGACGGGCAGCCTTGTTCGCGGCTTTGGTGCCATCCTCTGCTGTGCTGCTGGCGATTCCCCTGACGGGGCAATGGCCGGAACCGCTGCAATGGGCGGGGGTGGTGCTGGCGTCGGTCGGGTTGATCGTGTCGCTGGATCTGTGGGCGGGGCGCAACACGCCATTGCCGCAGAGTGTGCCCGGCACTAGATCTGGGGACTTATAGCAGAGGGCGCGGATGTGAACATCGCAGAGGACAAACCCACCAAGGCGCAGCGCGGTATCCGGTCGCTGGAGACGGGGGGCGCGATCCTGCGCGCGATGGCACTGTCACATGATCCGATGAAGCTGCGCGATCTGGCCGAGGCGGTGGATATCGCGCCGGCGCAGTTGCATCCCTATCTGGTCAGTCTGCGCGCGATTGGGATGGTCGAGCAGACGGAGACGGGGCTTTACCAGCTTGGCCCCTTTGCGCTGGAACTGGGATTGAGCCGGTTGCGCGCGCAAAACGCCTATCACGAGACGATCCGGCGCGTGGGCACCCTGGCCGAAGAGACGCGGCTGATGGTGGCCCTGTCGGTCTGGGGGCTGCATGGCGTGACGATCGTGCATGTGACCGAAGGCAGCGCGCAGATCCATGCGAATGTGCGCGCGGGCGGCGGCTTCATGATGACATCGACCGCCACGGGGCGGCTGTTCGCGGCCTTTCACAGCCCGGCCCTGACCGAACCCGTGATCGCGCGAGAGTTGCGCGAAAGTGCGACAGGCAATGCCCCCGCCTTTGACGAGGCGCGCTATCGCGCCGAGGTGGCCGCCATTCGCGCGCGCGGCTATGAGACGACGCTGGACGCGCCGATCCCCGGTGTCAGCGCGGTGACGGCCCCGGTCTTCGACTATAGCGGGACGATCCAGCTGGCCATTACGGTGGTCGGGCCGACAGCACAGATCGACCTTGCGCCGGAGGGGCGGACGGTGCGGGCGGTGCTGGATTTCACGCGGCAATTGTCGGCGGATCTGGGCCATGCTCCGGCGCTGCATGAGGGGCTGGCGGCACAGGCCTGAGCCGCGCCCGAAAATCGGGCGAATGCTCGATTCTTTGCCGATCTCGCTCATGATCCGCCTTGCTATGGCATCAGGATGACTTACTCTTCCGCAAGGTAAACTGAACGGAGGGGTATCGGAATGACTTGGCTTGCATCCTCGGTCATGGGGCGGCGCGGCGTTGCGCAGGGGCGCGCGGGCGCGCAACATCAGCTGACGGAAAAGGCGCAGGGGCAGTATCACTATGTCTATGGTCCCTATGCGGACCCGGTGATGACCATCGCCCCCGGTGATGTGGTGGCGGTGGAAACGCTGGATGCCTTTGGCGGGGCGGTCAAGACCGAGGACGATCTGCCGTCCAAGGTGCTGAACATGCCTTTCGTGAACCCGCAGAACGGGCCGATTGCCGTGACGGGCGCGAAAAAGGGCGATGTGCTGGCAGTCTATATCCAGAACCTGCTGCCGCGCGGGCCGCAGCCTGCGGGCACCACGGCGCTGATCCCGGATTTCGGGGGGCTGGTGGCGTCAAGCCTGACCCATCTGAACGCGCCGATTGCCGAGCGGGTGAAGAAGATGGAGGTAACGCCCGATGGCGTGAAATTCTCGGACAGGATCACCCTGCCCTATGAACCGTTTGTGGGCACGATGGGGGTTTCACCAGAGCTTGAGGCGATTTCCTCTCTGGTGCCCGATTACTATGGCGGCAACATGGACCTGCCCGATGTGGCCCCCGGTGCGGTGATCTATTTCCCCGTGCAACGGGACGACGCCTATTTCTTCATCGGCGATTGCCACGGGCGGCAGGGCGACGGCGAACTATGCGGTGTGGCGGTGGAAATTCCCGCCACGGTGACGGTGCAGATCGACCTGATCAAGGGCTGGTCCATTCCCGGCGTGCGCCTTGAGACCGAGGATTTCATCATGTCGGTGGGCAGTGCCCGCCCGATGGAGGATGCCGCCCGCATGGCTTACCGCGATCTGATCCGCTGGATGGTGGATGATTACGGGTTCGAGGAATCCGAGGCGTATTTTCTGGCCACACAGGCCGGCAAGATGCGCGTGGGCAATATGGTGGACCCGAAATATTCGCTGGGTGCGTCGATGTTGAAGAAATACCTGGGCTGAAAGGACAAGCAAGATGGATCTGGGATTGAAGGGCAAGCGCGTGCTGGTCACGGGCGGCACCAAGGGGATCGGCCTGCATTGCGCCGAGATTTTCGCGGCGGAAGGTGCGGCCGTATCCGTCTGCTCGCGCGATGCGGGTGGCGTGACAGCCACGGTTGAGGCGCTGAAGGCCAAGGGCGCCCATGCCTTTGGCCGCGCGGTGGATGTGTCGAACGCCCATGCGCTGAAATCATGGGTGCAGGACAGCGCCGCTGCCCTGGGCGGGATCGACATCGTGGTGGCCAATGTCTCGGCGCTGGCCGTGGCCGATGATGAGGCGGCGTGGCAGGCCGGTTTCGACACCGACATGATGCATTCCGTGCGTCTGGTGAATGCGGCGATGCCCTGGCTGGAGAAATCGGATGCGGCGTCGATCACGCTGATCTCATCCGTCTCGGGGCGCGAGATTGATTTTACCGGCCCCGCCTATGGCGCGTTCAAGGCCGCCTTGGTGCATTACGCGCAGGGCTTGGCGATGAAACTAGCCCCCAAGGGCATCCGCGCCAATACCGTGTCACCCGGCAACACTTATTTCGACGGCGGGATCTGGCAGTCGATCGAGAAGAACAACCCAGCGCTGTTCGCCGAGGCGTTGGGGATGAACCCGATGGGGCGGATGGCCAAGCCAGAAGAGATTGCGCGCGGGGTCGTTTTCCTCGCCTCGCCCGCGTCCAGCTTTACCAGCGGCACCAATCTGGTGATCGACGGGGCGCTGACCAAGGGCGTGCAGCTTTAACGTGAAAACACCTCTGGCCCTGTCACCACGGTGGCGGGGCCGTCGAGCAGATGGCCCGCGGCGGCGAAGAAACCCTGCGATCCTGCACCGTTGTTGTGGCGGTCCATCGCGGCGCGGTCTTTGAACCGTTCATGCGTGACAAAGACACAAGGATCGTCGGCGCTTTGCGTGACGTAGAAACTGGCCGTGTCGGGTTCATGGGCGCGGACATAGTCGCCCACCTTCAGCAGTTCGGCTTTCACCTTATCCTCGTGCCCCTTCTGGGCGCGCAATATCGCGGTCAGGGTGAACATCGGGCTTTCCTTTCCTGATCAGGCCGACAACCCAAGATCGGCCATCATCGTGTCGCGCATCACGAATTTCTGCGGCTTGCCCGTTACTGTCATCGGCATCTCGGACACGAAGCGGATGTAACGCGGCACCTTGTAATGGGCGATCTTGCCCCGGCAGAATTCGCGCAAGCCATCTTCGGTCATCGAGGCCCCCGGGCGCAGGATCACCCATGTCGCGACCTCCTCGCCGTATTTCGGGTCGGGCAGGCCAAAGACCTGCGCCTGCGAGATGTCGGGATGGGTTGTCAGGAACTCTTCCACCTCAGCCGGGTAGACGTTTTCGCCGCCCCGGATCAGCATGTCCTTGGACCGGCCCGTGATGCGGCAGTAACCCTCGGCGTCGATGGTGGCCAGATCGCCGGTATGCATCCAACCGCGCTGGATCGACTCCGCCGTGCGGTCGGGATCGTTCCAATAGCCTTTCATCACCAGATAGCCGCGTGTCAGCAATTCGCCCTGCTGGCCCAGAGGCAAGGTGCGGCCATCGGGGCCGACCACCTTGCATTCCGCATGGGGCTGGATGCGCCCCACGGTCGAGACGCGGCGATCCACGGGATCATCGACGGCGGATTGGAACGAGATCGGGCTGGTTTCGGTCATCCCGTAACCGATGGTGATCTGGCGGCAATGCATCCGCTCCATCACGCGGCGCATCAGGGGTTCGGGGCATGGTGCGCCTGCCATGATGCCGGTGCGCAAGGATCGCATGTCGAAACTGTCGAAATCGGGGTGATCCAGCATCGCCTGAAACATCGTCGGCACGCCGTGGACGGCGGCGCAGCCTTCGGCGTCGATCGCGGCAAGGGTGTCGCGGGCATCGAACGCCTCGCCGGGGATGACCATCGCGGCACCATAGGAACAGGCGGCCAGATTGCCCAGCACCATGCCGAAACAATGGTAAAAGGGCACCGGAATGCACAGCCCCTCGCCCGGTTGCAGGCGCATGGCGCGCGCGGTCGAGATGGCGTTGTTGACGATGTTGCGATGGCTGAGCGTGGCGCCCTTGGGCGCGCCCGTGGTGCCGGATGTGAACTGGATGTTGATCGCGTCATCCGGGTTCAGGCTGGCGCTGATCGCATCCAGCCGGGTCCGGACGGCGCGATTGCCCCGGTCCATCACCTCGTCAAAGGACAGGGCACCGGGGCGCGGTTTGGGGCCAAGCTGCACCACGCTGCGCAAGGCGGGCAGCTGCGCGGCGCGCAGGCGGCCCGGCGGGCAGGTGGCCATTTCCGGCGCAAGCTCTGTCAGCATCGCCATATAATTTGAGGTCTTGAACTGCGGCGCCACGATCAGGCAGGACACCCCCGCCTTGTTCAACGCATAGTCCAGCTCGGATGTCCGGTAAGCCGGGTTGATGTTCACCAGGATCGCGCCGATGCGGGCGGTGGCGAATTGTGCCAGCAGCCATTCGGGGCGGTTGGGGGACCAGATGCCGACGCGGTCGCCCCTGTAGACACCGATGGACAGCAGGCCAGCCGCCAGACGGTCGATCAGGCGGGCGAATTCGTCATAGCTCCATCTGTCGCCGGTTTGCCGGAACACGGCGGCCGTGCGGTGGCCGTGACGGCGCACCACCTCGGCCATGAAGGCGGGAATCGTCGCCTCGATCAGTGGGCGGTCGGTGCTGCCCGCCACATGCGACAGGCCGTTGGCGGGGCGGATGCCCGGCTGTGATGTGACCCGTGCCGACATGATCCGCCCTTGCCCCCTGCCCTTACATCTTGCGCCAGTCGCCGGCCTGCTCGAAAGCACCTGCGGCGCGGTAGATCGTGCTTTCCTCATAGCGCCGCCCGATCAGTTGCAGACCGATGGGCAGGCCGTCGGACATGCCGCAGGGGATCGACATGGCAGGGTGGCCTGTCACATCGAAGGGCGAGGTATTGGGCAGCATCTCGAAGGCGCGCTGCACCCAGAGCGCCAGCGTGCTGTCGGCGGGTGGAAGGGGCGTCGCCTTCATCGGCGTGGTAGGCATCAAGAGCAGGTCATAGGAGGCGAGCACCTTGTTATATTCCTCGCGCAATTGCCGCGACAGGTTCTGCGCCTTGGCATAATAGCGGCCGCGCGTGTGTTTCAGGTGATACTGGCCGACCAGCATGGAAATCTTGAGCGTGTCGGACAGTTCATCCGCGCGGCTGCGCCAGTTGGAGTGATAATCCAGCAGCGAGGTGGTGTAGAGCCCTTCCCAGCCGGTGCCGAAGCCATTGCCGATCATCATCTGGTTGGTCAGACCTTCCAGACCGATGGGGGTCCAGATCGCAGGGCCGTGCAGGTGCCACGGGATCGAGATGTCGTCCACTGTCGCGCCCAGACGGCGGAACAGTTCGGCCCCCGCGCGGACAGAGGCATCCACATCCGCCTCGGATTGCGGATGGCCGAAGCCTTCCTTGACCACCCCGATCCTGAGGCCCGAGACACCCCGGTTCACCGCCGCCGTATAGCGGTCCGTGACCACATCATACTGGCGCGGATCAAGGCCGTCGGCCCCGGCGATGACTTCCAGCATCAGGGCGTTGTCCATCACGGTCCGTGTCATCGGCCCGGCATGGTCGATGGTGTTTTCAATCGGCATGATGCCCGAATAGGGCACAAGGCCATGGGTCGGCTTCATCCCGTAGATCCCGCAGAAGGACGCGGGCATCCGGATCGAACCGCCCTGATCGCCGCCGATGGCCATGTCCACCAGCCCCGCCCCCACCAGCGCGCCAGAGCCAGAGGAGGAGCCACCCGCCGAATAGCCGTGCTTGTGCGGGTTGTGTACCGCCCCCGTGGCGTTGGTATGGCTGCCACCGGACAGGCAGAAATATTCGCAATGCGCCTTGCCCATGATCGTAGCACCGGCGTCCAGCAGGCGGGTCACGACGGTGGCGTCGATATCGGGCGTATAGCCCTTGAGCGTGGCCGCGCCGTTCATCATCGGCACGCCCGCCAAACAGACGTTGTCCTTGAGCGCGATGGTGCGCCCCAGCAAGGGCCCGCGCGGCGCGCCCCGGATCTCGGTCTTCACATACCAGGCGTTCATCGGGTTTTCCTCGGCCGTGGGGCGGTGGCCTGAGGTGCGGGGATAAAGCACAGGGGGCAGGTAATCGGGCAGCGCATCGACAATGTCATAGGCATCGAGCGTGGGCTGCATCACGTCCAGAAACTCCTGCACGCGGGCGTCCGACATATGCATCCCCAGCTCTTCGACGATGGTTTTCATCTGGGCATGAGTGGGGCGCTGGACGGTCATGTAGGACATCCTTTCTTGCAACGGGGCCGGGGCGGCGGG
>JAMWZG010000092.1:8132-10515 GCA_024304855.1 Paracoccaceae bacterium | reverse complement strand
CAGTTGCACCGCATCATGGCTGACCGCGCCCGCGCCGCCCGATACCAGCAGGGTCTTGCCCTCGATCCGCCCCCCGCCAAAGACGCAATGCGCCGCCGTCAGGCCGGGGATACCCAGCGTCGCGCCCTCGTCATTGCCCATCCCGCCGGGCAGCGCCACCGCCTGTGCGCTGGGCAGGGCGATCATCTCGGCCGCCGTGCCGAAGGGCCGCCGCCATTGCCCGTTCCAGATCCAGACCCTTTGCCCGATCCGCGCCGCCTCGACACCCTCGCCCACGGCTGCAATCACGCCCGCGCCATCCGAATGCGGCACGATCACGTCAAAGGGCGGCTTGGTCACACCGGGCCGCGACCCGGCCCTTGCCTTCACATCCGACGGGTTCACCCCCGAATGGGTCAGCCGCACCAGCACCTCGCCGGGCGCGGGATCAGGCGTCGGCAGCTCGGTCAGGCGCAGCACATCGGCCGCAGGGCCAAAGGCGGAATAGGTGATCGCTTTCATGGGCATGTCTTTCCTTGGGGGCTTGTCTGAAAGGGGCTTGTCAGAAACGCAAAACGCCCCGCCACAGTGGCAGGGCGCGGCCCATCCTTCAATCGCTGAAACGGCTTACTTCCGCCGCAACCGGATCACCACATCGACCGAGGCGATCTCGGCCCCGTCAGGGGCCTTGGGGATGCGGACAATCTCCAGCTCCTCGCTGGGCGCATCGGTCAGCGTGCCGCTGTCCTCCCAATAGAAATGCGGATGGTCATGGGTGTTCGTGTCGAAATAGCTCTTGGTGCCATCCACCGTGATCTCATGCATCAAGCCGACATCGCAAAAGGCCCGCAGCGTGTTGTAGACGGTCGCCAGCGACACCCGCTCGCCAGTCTCCTGCACGGCGGCGAACAGGCTCTCGGCCGTCACATGCCGATGCTCGCCATCCCCCACCAGCAACGACGCCAGCGCCACCCGCTGCCGGGTCGGCCGCAGCCCCGCCGTGGCCAGCCACGCCGTGCCACGCCGCTGGGCGCGGACGCTGTCATGCTGGGTGGTCAATGCGCTTGCTGTCTTGGTCATGGTCATCCGTTCCCGTCTCTGCCCCTCTTATAAAGCCCGAAAAGGGGAAATTTCAATTGCAAACCATACTCACCTGCAACAGCCGCGCCAGCGCCTCGGGGTCACGCAGGCTTGCAAGGCCCGTCGACCCGATGCTAGGAGGAAGCACACCCTCTCACGCGTGCAACCCCACCAGACCACCAAGAAGGACCGCGCCCGCATGGCCCCCTATCCGAACCGTTTCGACAAGGAAGACCTGCTGAAATGCGCCCGAGGCGAGCTGTTCGGCCCCGGCAATGCCCAGCTTCCCGAACCTCCGATGCTGATGATGGACCGCATCACCGAGATTTCCGAGGATGGCGGCGCCCATGGCAAGGGGCATGTCGTGGCCGAATTCGACATCACCCCGGACCTGTGGTTCTTTGCCTGCCACTTCCCCGGCAACCCGATCATGCCCGGCTGCCTCGGCCTTGACGGCCTGTGGCAACTGACCGGCTTCAACCTCGGCTGGCGCGGCTGGCAGGGGCGCGGCTATGCGCTGGGCGTGGGCGAGGTGAAACTGACCGGCATGGTCCGCCCCGACCGCAAACTGCTGACCTACAAGGTGGATTTCACCAAGGCGATCCAGACCCGCCGCCTGACCATGGGCGTGGCCGATGGCATCGTCGAGGCGGATGGCGAAGTCATCTATCAGGTCAAGGACATGAAAGTGGCCCTCAGCGAAAGCTGAGGCCCACCTTCCCGACACCTGCCTTCCTGACCCCCTGCCGGCCTACCTGCCTGACCACGGAACGCACCGTCCCGCCGCCTAACCGCTTGCCCCTCCATCCCTGCTGTCCTACACAGACCTGAACACAGGTAAGGGAGGGCGTCCATGCGCCGCGTCGTCGTCACAGGGCTGGGGATCGTGTCCAGCATCGGCAACAATGCCTCCGAGGTTCTGGATTCGCTCAGGGCGGGCCGCTCGGGCATCCGCGCCAATGAGGCGATGAAGGAACACGGCTTCCGCAGCCAGATCGCCGGTGACATCAGGCTGGACATCACCGAACATGTGGACAAACGCACCCTGCGCTTCATGGGGCCGGGGGCCGCTTACGCCCATATCGCCATGGGCCAGGCCATCGCCGATGCCGGCCTGACCGAGGCTGTCATTTCCAACGAACGCACCGGGCTGGTCGCAGGCTCTGGCGGGCCCTCCACCTCCTCGATGCTGATCGCGCATCAGACGGTGCTGAACAACGGCAGCCCCAAGCGCATCGGCCCCTTCGCCGTGCCCAAATGCATGTCCTCGACCATTTCCGCCAACCTCAGCACCGCCTACAAGATCAAGGGCATCAACTACTCC
>JAMWZG010000092.1:1010-8122 GCA_024304855.1 Paracoccaceae bacterium | reverse complement strand
TCGGCCTGCTCGACCTCGCTGCATTGCATCGGCAACGCGGCGGAGCAGATCATGATGGGCAAGCAGGACGTGATGTTCGCCGGCGGCGGCGAGGAGCTGGACTGGACGCTGTCCTGCCTCTTCGACGCCATGGGCGCGATGAGCAGCAAATACAACGACACGCCGGAACTGGCCTCCCGCGCCTTTGACGCCGACCGCGACGGTTTCGTCATCGCAGGCGGCGGCGGCATCGTCGTGCTGGAAGATCTGGAACACGCCCTGGCGCGCGGCGCGAAAATCTATGCCGAAGTCACCGGATATGCGGCCACATCCGACGGTCACGACATGGTCGCCCCCTCGGGCGAAGGCGGCGAACGCGCGATGCGCCTTGCGCTGGCCGGCCTGAACAAGGATCGCAAAGTGGGCTATATCAACGCCCATGGCACATCCACCCCGGTGGGCGACGTGGGCGAGGTCGAAGCCGTCCGCCGCGTCTTTGGTCGCGGCACGACACCGCTCATCTCCTCGACCAAATCCATGACCGGCCACAGCCAGGGCGCCACCGGCGCGCAAGAGGCGATCTATTGCCTCCTGATGCTGGACAATGACTTCATCGCCCCCTCGATCAATGTGCTGACACTCGACCCTGCGATTGACGCAGGCGAAATCGCCACGCAGCGCATCGACAACGCGGGGCTGGACACGGTGATGACCAACAGCTTCGGCTTTGGCGGCACCAACGGCTCGATGCTTTTGTCGAAATATCACGGGTGATCTGACATGACAGGACAGATGCAGGGCAAACGCGGCCTGATCATGGGGGTCGCCAACGAACGCTCGATCGCATGGGGTATCGCCAAGGCGATGGCCGAAGCCGGGGCCGAACTCGCCTTCACTTACCAGGGCGAGGCGTTCGGCTCGCGCCTCAAACCGCTGGCCGAAAGCGTCGGCTCGGATTTCATGGTCGATGTGGACGTGACCGATGACGCCAGCCTTGATGCCGCGTTCGAGGCGCTGTCCGCCCGCTGGCCCACCATTGATTTCGTGGTCCATGCCATCGCCTTCTCGGACAAGAACGAACTGACAGGCCGGTTCCTGAACACCTCGCGCGCCAATTTCCGCAATTCGCTGGACATCTCCTGCTATTCGCTGATCGAAGTGGCCCGCCGCGCCCATCCCCTGATGGTCGAAAACGGCGGCACCATCCTGACCCTGACCTATCAGGGCTCGAACCGCGTGACGCCCTTCTACAACGTCATGGGCGTCGCCAAGGCGGCACTCGAATCCGCCGTGCGCTACCTGGCCAATGACCTTGGCCCCGAGGGTATCCGCGTCAACGCCATCAGCCCCGGCCCGATGAAGACGCTGGCCGGTGCTGCGATCGGCGGCGCGCGCAAGACCTACAAGCATACCGACATGAACGCCCCCCTGCGCTCCAACGCCACGCTCGAGGCGGTGGGCGGCACGGCGGTCTACCTCGCCTCAGACGCAGGCGCCTGCACGACCGGAGAGATCATCCGCGTCGATGGCGGCTATCACGTTCTGGGTATGCCGCAGCCCGACAATATCTGACGGGCGCAAGGGCGGCGGGGCAGGGACGCTCCGCGGGGGATATTTGAGGCAAGAAGAAACCACGGGGTCCGGGGGCACGTCATGACGGTTCTGATCGCAGGCGCGGGGATTGCGGGTCTGGCCATGGGCCTGACGCTGCATCAATTGGGCATTCCGTTCCGCATCTTCGAACGGGTGGGTGAGATGCGCCCGCTGGGCGTGGGCATCAATATCCAACCCAATGCGGTGCGCGAACTCTATGATCTGGGCCTGCGCGACCAGCTGGACGCCATCGGCGTGCGCACCCGGCAATATGGCTTCTATACCAAGACGGGCCTCGAGATCTGGGCCGAACCGCGCGGGCTTTTTGCCGGATATACCTGGCCGCAATATTCCATCCATCGCGGCAAGTTGCAGATGATGCTGCTTGATGAATTGCGCGCAAGGGCAGGGGCCGATTGCATCACGACCGGCGCGGGCGTGATGCGCTACGCGACGGATGCAACGGGGGCCACGCTGTTCCTCTCGGACGGCACAACCGTCTCGGGCACTCTGGCCATCGCCGCCGACGGCATCCGTTCGGCCATCCGCGCGCAGATGGTCCCGGATGAGGGCGAGCCGATCTGGAACGGCGCGATCATGTGGCGCGGCACCAGCCCCGGTGTGCCCTTTCTGGGCGGGGCCGCGATGATCCTCGCAGGGCATGACACGCAGCGCTTCGTCTCTTACCCGATCTCGGCCACCGATCCCGAAACGGGCCTGGCCGAGATGAACTGGATCGCCGAACTGCGCGTCGATCCCGGCCGCGTCATGGCCAAGGGTGACTGGAACAAGCCCGCTGACCCCGCCGAATTCCTGCCCGCTTTCGAGGGCTGGGATTTCGGCTGGATCGACTGCCCCGCCATGATCCGCGCCACCACCGGGCCGATCTATGAATATCCGATGGTGGACCGCGAACCCATGGCCCGCTGGACCGATGGCCGCATGACCCTGATGGGCGACGCCGCCCATGCCACCTATCCGGTGGGATCGAACGGCGCGAGCCAGGCCATCATCGACGCGCGCAAACTGGGCGCCGCCCTGCGCGACCACGGCGTGACCCCCGCCGCCTTTGACGCCTATGAGGCCGAGATGCGCCCCCGCGCCGAAGGCATCCTGCGCGCCAATCGCGGTGCCGGCCCCGATGCCGTCATGCAGATGGTCGAGGATCGCTGCGGCGGCACCTTCACCGATATCGAGGATGTGATCCCCCGCGCCGATCTGGCCGCCCATGCCGAGAAATACAAACGCCTCTCAGGGTTTTCGATCGAGGTGCTGAACGCCCAGCCCGCCATCCTCGGCCCGATCGACCCCGCCGCCCTGCCGCCTCAGAACCACTGACCCGGTTCCATCAGCCCCAGATCCAGCAACTGCCGCGACTGCCATTCGAACCGCACCGAATTGTGCCAGCGGAAATTGTGGATGTCGAAGGTCGATCCCGGATTGGACTTCAGCGCCTTGGCCGTGCGGAAGGAACAGACCGCCGCCGTGATGTTGTGATGCCAGGGGCAGGCATAGGTGTTGTATTCCTCGTCATTGAACGTATGCGTCTCGCGCAGCTCCAGCCCCGGCTTGGCCCGGAACAGCGCCACCCGGTCGATCTTGCGGCGCGGCGCGGGGATATGCTCCTCATAGCGCCAGCGCAGCCCGCCAAAGAAATCCAGCTGCCGCTCGCGCGGATGGTTGTGATTGTCCGCATCCACCCGCGCCAGCGCGTAATAGCCCGACTTGTCCAGATGCGCATCCTCAAGACTGACCGCCGACGGATGCGCCGTCAGATCCCCGGCATAGAGATCGACAACATAGCACAGCATCGCATCGCGCCGCTCCTCGGTATGAAAGGCCAGCATCTCGGCCACCGTGCGGCTTTCGCAGAACGGATAGAACAGATATTCCGCGTTGTAGCAGTAATAGAACCACGTCCCCGGTGCCGCCGCGATCAGCGCATTCACCGTCACGGTCAGCATGTCCTGCGCCAGCGTGTCATGGTCGATCCGGTGCACCACCGCCGCCAGATCCGCCTCCAGATCAAAGGCCGCCGGCATGAAGGCCAGCACCGCCCCGAAACCCGAGCCCAGATGATGCCGCAGGGTCGAGGCCACCTCGACCTCGTCCTCCACGAAGATCAGCGCAATCGGCCCCTTGGCCAGCACCTTCTCCGACCGGGCCAGAAAATCCTTCAGACTGCTATACCGCATCGCCCCGTAATCGCCCCGCACCTGTCGTCATCGCCTGTTGCCGCGCAAGGTCCGCGAAATCCGGGCGCATTGCAAGAGACCCCGGTTCTGGTATAGGCACGCATCCGACCCACGCCCCGGATCGCTGACCGTCAGGACACCCGCATGAGCACGCCCAAGAAACTCTATATCAAGACCTATGGCTGCCAGATGAACGTCTATGACAGCGAACGCATGGTCGAGGCGCTGGGCGGATCAGGCTATGTCGAGACGTCCACGCCCGAAGACGCGGACATGATCCTGCTCAACACTTGCCACATCCGCGAAAAGGCCGCCGAAAAGGTCTATTCCGAACTGGGCCGGATGCGCGTGCTGAAAGAGGCGAAACCCGACCTCAAGATCGGCGTCGCAGGCTGCGTCGCCCAGGCCGAAGGCGCCGAGATCATGCGCCGTCAGCCGCTGGTGGATCTGGTCGTCGGCCCGCAAAGCTACCACCGCCTGCCCCAGCTCGAGGCAACGACCCGCAGCGGCAAGCGCGCCCTCGACACCGACTTCCCCGAGGATGACAAGTTCGAAACCCTCCGCCACCGCCCCAAGGCCGCGCGCGGGCCCACCGCCTTCCTGACCGTGCAGGAAGGCTGCGACAAGTTCTGCGCCTTCTGCGTCGTGCCCTATACCCGTGGCGCCGAAGTCAGCCGCCCCGCCGACCGCATCCTTGAGGAAGCCCGCGATCTGGTGGACCGCGGCGTGCGCGAGATCACGCTCTTGGGCCAGAACGTCAACGCCTATCACGGCGCAGGCGAAGGGGGGGACTGGTCGCTCGCCCGTCTGATCCGCGCGCTGGACGGCATCGACGGGCTGGAACGCATCCGCTTCACCACCTCGCACCCCAATGACATGTCGGATGACCTCATCGCGGCTCATGGCGATTGCGCCAAGCTGATGCCCTATCTGCATCTTCCTGTGCAATCGGGCAGCGACCGCATCCTGAAACGGATGAACCGCAACCACACCGCCGATGAATATCTGCGCCTGATCGACCGCATCCGCGCCGCCCGCCCGGACATCCTGCTGTCCAGCGATTTCATCGTGGGCTTCCCCGAGGAGACCGAGGAAGATTTCACCGCCACTCTCGATCTGATCCGCGCGGTCGAATTCGGACAGGCCTATTCCTTCAAATACTCCACCCGCCCCGGCACCCCGGCGGCGGAACGCGCGCAACTGCCCGATGACGTGATGACCGACCGCCTCCACCGGCTTCAGGCGTTGCTCGCGCAGCAGCAGCGCCGCGTGCAGGACAGCATGGTCGGCCGCGATGTCTCGGTCCTGTTCGAACGCGCGGGCCGGATGCCGGGGCAGATGGTCGGCAAATCCGAATATCTCCACGCCGTGCATGTCGAGGATGCGACCGCCACGCTGGGACAGATCGCCCGCGTCAGAATCACCGCCAGCGGCACCAATTCGCTGGCCGCCGTGATGGCCTGAACCTGCCCCGAAGGCGAAAGGCGACCGGCGGCACTTTCGCTCTGGTTGAGTCAGCCGCGATAGAGAAGCCAGAACAGGCCAATCCTCCCCCTCCATGGGGATTGTTGCGCCATTCTCCACAATATCTTGTGGAATTTCCTTCACAATCGCCACGAATTTTGTAAACTACCGCCATGTTATGTGCGCCCCTGGGGTCTCCTGTCGGGCGAAGTGTTTAATCAGTAGTCAAGGGGACTAGTGCCAAGATGACATGGTCAGCAATGCGCGCGGCATGGGCCTGCGCGGTCATTTCCGCGGTCGCCATCGCGGGGGTCGCAGGGACGGCAACCGCCCAGCAAAGCACCGTCAAGGGTGAGCGATATGTCCCGACCATCTGGATCGACCCGGATGGCTGCGAGCATTGGGTGATGGATGACGGGGCCGAAGGCTTCATGTCGCCGCATCTGGATCGCAAGGGCAACCCCGTCTGCCGCCGGGGCGAGGTGTGCGGCGTCATGCCGACGGATCAGTTCTTCGCCACCGACCGCTACCAGATCCACCCCCACGCCCGGCAAAGCCTCGAATCCTTCTTCCGTCAGGCCAATGCCCGCGCCTTTCTGGTGCATGGTCACACCGACAGCCGCGCCTCGGATGAATACAACATGCGCCTGAGCGAGCGCCGCGCCGATGCCGTGGCACGGGTCGGTGCCGCCGTGGGCGCCAATGTGATCGACGCGCGCGGCTTCGGCGAACGGATGCCACGCGCCACCAATTCCACCGCAGACGGCATGGCGCAGAACCGCCGCGTCGAAATCATCTGCCTGCGCTGAGGAGAACGGCAATGACCACTTTCAAAGCAAGCGTGATGCTCGGGGTCGCGCTGGCCCTCTCGGGCTGCATGGTCGGCCCCGACAAGGGCAATGACCGCTATCTGGACCGCAAACACCTCAGCCAGCTTGTCGCGGGTGTCTGGGTCGATCCCAATGGCTGCGATCACTGGATCATCGACGACGGGCTCGAAGGCTATCTCTCGCCCCGCCTGCAACCCGATGGCGCGCCGGTCTGCTCCAACGCGGCCCCTCCGGGCACGGCGGTCGGCCCGTTCAAGGCGCGCAACATCATTCCCAACTACTGACCCCGGCGACAAATTGCCCGTCCAGACACCACAGGCCCCCGCCTGTGGTGTTTTTTCATCCCCGACACCCTACATTCAGTCCAAGCCGCTTGCGCGCCGCCGCGCAACTTGGCACCCTTCCCCTCAGGCGACAGGCTCTGCCCTCCGCAGATCCGGCCCCAGCAAGGAGATCTGCTTGGCTATCACAGTGCTGCCCCCGCCCTTCGACCCATCCTCCCAGATCGAACGTCTCGCCGAATTTCCCGACAACCGGCTTCTGATCGACCTCTGCGGCGAATATGATCGCAATCTGGCTGATCTCGAGAAGAAACTGGGCGTGCAGATCCTGCGGCGTGGCAATCAACTGGCCGTCTTCGGTGATCCCGATGCCACCGCCAACGCGATCGAGGTGCTGGATGCCCTCTACGAGCGGCTCGAATCAGGCCGCGCCCTCGAACAGGGCGACATCGACATGCAGATCCGCATGGGCCATTCCGCGCAGGATACCGGCCTTCTCCCCGGCGACCAGCTCGAGATGTTCCGCGCCGGACGGGTCGAGATCAAGACGCGCCGCAAAACCGTGGAACCCCGGACCGAGGCGCAGAAAGCCTATGTCCAGAACCTCTTCAAACACGAACTCTGCTTCGGCATCGGCCCCGCCGGCACCGGCAAGACCTATCTCGCCGTGGCCGCCGGCGTGTCGATGTTCATCACCGGACAGGTGGACCGGATCGTGCTGTCCCGCCCCGCGGTCGAGGCGGGCGAGAAACTGGGCTACCTGCCCGGCG
>JAMWZG010000092.1:0-1000 GCA_024304855.1 Paracoccaceae bacterium | reverse complement strand
CCCTCTCCAACGCCTTCGTGGTGCTGGACGAGGCGCAGAACGCGACCTCGATGCAGATGAAGATGTTCCTCACCCGCCTGGGCGAAGGCAGCCGCATGGTCATCACCGGCGACCGCACCCAGATCGACCTGCCGCGCGGCGTCTCCTCGGGTCTGGCCGATGCGGAACGGCTGCTCAAATCCATCGACAAGATCAGCTTCAACTACTTCACCTCCAAGGATGTGGTCCGCCACCCCCTTGTGGCCGCGATCATCGAAGCCTACGAGGCGGACGGAACGGTCTGACGACCACCGCCCGCATCTTCTTGCACCAAATATCCTCGGGGGGGGGCGAACGCAGTTCGACCCCGGGGGCAGACAGCCCCCGCCCTCTACCAAAGGCTGGCGCAGACAGCCCCCGCCCTCTACCAAAGGCTGGGGCAGACAGCCCCTTCCCGCTTACTCAGGTTGCATCGCATCCACATGCTGACAGAGACACAGATCGAAGACGACCGCTGGCTGAAGGCCGGGCTGGAAAGCCTGGCCGAAACCGCCACCCGCGCCACGCTCACCCATCTGGGCCTTGACCCTGACCTCTATGTCATCAGCCTGCTGGGCTGCGACGACGCGCGCATCGCGGTGCTCAACGCCGAATTCCGCGGCAAGCCCGCCCCCACCAATGTGCTCAGCTGGCCCGCGCAGGATCTCGCCGCCGAGGAGGCGGGCGAGGCCCCCTATGTCCCCGACGCCACCCCGCAGGACGACCCCTTCGCCTTCGACGAGGATGAGGATGACGAGGGCATCGCATTGGGCGACATCGCCATCGCCTATGACACCTGTGCGCGGGAAGCCGCCGAAACCGCCAAGCCGCTCGATCATCACGTGACCCATCTGGTCGTTCATGGAACCTTGCATTTGCTGGGCTATGACCATGTGCGTGACAAGGATGCCACTTTGATGGAAACAATCGAGGTGGCGATACTTGGCAAACTGGGTATCCCTGACCCATATTAGGGAAACCG
>JAMWZG010000091.1:2025-10527 GCA_024304855.1 Paracoccaceae bacterium | reverse complement strand
TGCTGGGGATGGGCGGGATCGTGGGCCTGTTGTCGGCATGTTCGGCGTGGGCGGCGGCTTCCTGATGACGCCGCTGCTGTTCTTCATCGGCATCCCCCCTGCGGTGGCGGTGGCCACGGGGACGAACCAGATCGTCGCCTCGTCCTTTTCCGGCGTGCTGGCGCATCTGCGGCGCAAGACGGTGGACCTGCGGATGGGCACCGTCCTGCTGGGCGGCGGCATGATCGGCGCGGGCATCGGGGTGATGGTGTTCAATTACCTCAAGGCGCTGGGGCAGGTCGATCTGCTGGTGACGCTGTTCTATGTGTTCTTCCTCGGGATCATCGGCACGCTGATGTTCGTCGAAAGCCTGAACGCGATCCGCAAGGCCCGCCGCGCGCGCAAGGCGGGGGCCATGGCCAGTGCCGCGAAACGGCGGCACCGCAACTGGGTGCATGTGCTGCCCTTCAAGATGCGGTTCCGCACCTCGGGGCTGTTCATCTCGGTCATTCCGCCGGTGCTGATCGGGGTCAGCGTCGGTATCCTGACGGCGATCATGGGCGTCGGCGGCGGCTTCATCATGGTGCCCGCGATGATCTATCTGCTGGGGATGCCCACCAAGGTGGTGATCGGCACCTCGCTGTTCCAGATCATCTTCGTCACCGCCTTCACGATGATGCTGCACGCTGTGACCAACCAGACCGTCGATGTGGTGCTGGGGGTGCTGCTGCTGCTGGGCGGGGTGATCGGCGCGCAGATCGGGGCGCGGATCGGGGTCAAGCTCAAGGCCGAACAGTTGCGCATCCTGCTGGCGATCCTTGTGCTGGCCGTCTGCGGCAAGCTGGGGCTGGACCTGCTGCTGATGCCGCGCGAGCTTTACTCGATCGGGGCCGCCACCGGGGGTGGGGCATGATCCGCCGCCTGCTGCTGGTGCTGGCCCTTGTGGCCGCATCGCCGGGCCTGCCGCGCCCGGCGCAGGCGGAAGAGGTGGTGATGGGCCTGAGCCAGAGCAGCATTTCGATCTCGACCAATTTCTCCGGCTCGGACATCCTGATCTTTGGCGCGATCAAGCGCGAGGTCGCCATCCCCGAGGGGGATCTGGATGTGATCGTGACGATCTCCGGCCCCTCGACCCCGCTGACGATCCGGCGCAAGGACCGCAGGATGGGCATGTGGATCAACACCGACGCGGTCGAGATCGACCGCGCCCCGTCCTTCTACGCGGTCGCCACCAGCGGCCCGCTGACCGAGGTGCTGTCCGAGACCGAGAACCTGCGTCACCGCGTGTCGATCCCGCTGGCGATCCGCTCGGTCGGGGCGCCGGAAACCGTGGGGGACGCGCAGAGCTTTACCGAGGCGCTGATCCGCATCCGCACCGAGAACGGCCTCTATGCCCTGCTGGAGAGCGCGGTCGAAGTGCAGGAGCAGACGCTGTTCCGCGCCTCGATCAGCCTGCCGGCCAACCTGACCGAAGGCGATTACCTGACGCGCATCTTTCTGGCCCGCGAAGGCGATGTCGTGGCGCAATATGAAACGGTGATCGACGTGCGCAAGGTCGGGCTGGAACGCTATCTCTTCACGCTGTCGCATCAGCAACCGCTGCTTTACGGGCTGATGTCGCTGGCCATCGCCATTCTGGCGGGCTGGGGCGCCTCGGCCTTTTTCCGCATGGTGCTGCGGCAGGGCTGACGGCGGCGCGCGGCCCCCGGCGGGGCCTGTGGCACTTTGGATATTTGCAGCAAGAAGAAGTGCCGGGCGCGGCGTTCATCCGCGTCCGATATAGGGCATCTTGGTGGCCAGGATGGTCATGAACTGGACATTCGCCTCGGGGCCGAGTGAGGCCATCTGCACCACGGCGCGCGCCACATCGGCCACGTCCATCGTGGGCGGCGCATCACCGGGATTGGCGGCGATGATCCCCTCCAGCAGCTCGGTGCGGGCATTGCCGATGTCGATCTGCCCGCAGGCGATGTCATAGGCGCGACCGTCAAGGCTGAGGCTTTTGGTCAGGCCCGTGATCGCGTGTTTCGTGGTGGTATAGGCGACCGAATGGGGGCGCGGGGCATGGGCGCTGATGGAGCCGTTGTTGATGATCCGCCCGCCCTGCGGGTCTTGTGCGCGCATCAGGCGAAAGGCGGCGCGGGCGCTGAGGAACATGCCATGCAGGTTCACATCGACCACCTGCCGCCATTCATCGACGCCAAGCTCGTCAATGGGGGCGGCGCGGCCGAAGCTGCCGGCGTTGTTGAACAGCACATCCAGCCGCCCTGCCTTTGCCGCGAAAGCGTCAAAGGCCGCGTCCACAGCCGCGGGATCGGTCACATCGCAGGGCAGGATGACCGCGCCCGCGTGCCCCTTGGCCACCGCCTCCAGCGCGGGGCGGCGGCGCGCGACCAGACCGACGCGCCAGCCCGCCCCCAGAAAGGCGCGCGCGCATCCCGCGCCGATACCGGCGCTGGCGCCGGTGATGATGATCGTTCTCATATCTCTCCCTCCTCCTGCATCTCGAGGCTGAGCGCGGGGGCCGCCAGCGCCTTGAGGTCATCGACACGCAGCGGCCCTGTCGGTTTCGACAACCGGTTGCGCACCACCCAGATCAGCCGCTCCTGCGCGCGGGTGATCGCCACATAGGCCAACCGTTTCCACAGGGGTTGCCCCGCCTCTGACCGGCCCATGCGCGCGGCGGCATAGAGATCGGGGGCGAAGACCTGCACGTTTTCCCATTGCGAGCCTTGCGCCTTGTGGATCGTGACGGCCGCGCCATGCAGGAAGGTGGCGCCCATCTTGGCGGCATAGGGGATGAAGGGCTCTTCCTCATCCGGCTTTTCGATCTTGACGATCGAGGCCGCGTTGACCTGCGGATCTTCGGCCCCGATCACATGCAGGCGCGAGAAGCCAGGCTTGCGCCCTGCCCCCAGATAGATCACCTGCGCGCCCTTGATCAGGCCCCGCGCCTCGAGATCGAGCCGCTTCTTGCGATGTTTCAGCGGCAGTTCCAGCCCGTCGCAGATGAGCGGCTCCCCCTCCAGCAGCGCATCCTCGGGCGCGCCATGCACGGCGCGGAAGGCGTGGATCAGCCGGATGCGCGTGGCGTTGCGCCAGACCAGCACGGGGCTGCGCGCCATCAGATCGACCTCGACCCGCTGGCCCCAGACCACACGCTCATCGCGCATCGCGGCCTGTTCCACCATCCGCTCGAAATCCTCGAAGGTCAGGGCGGGGTCGGCAAGGGCATGGGCCAGATCGAGGATCGGGTTATCCGCCTCCTGCCGGTGGATACGGCTCAGCTCCAACCGCGCGGGGGCGGGCAGGCTGTCGAAGACCATTCCGCCGGACTGGTTGATGGGCGCAAGCTGGGCCGGATCGCCGAACAGGATCAGCGTCGGGAAAATATCCTTGAGGTCATTGAACTGCCGCTCGTCCAGCATCGAGGATTCGTCCACAAAGCCGATGTCCAGCGGCTCCTCGCGCCGCTTCCAGCCGGTGATGAAATCCGACCCGCGCAGACCCGCCGCCGCCAAGGCACCGGGGATCGACTTGTGGATCTGATAGAAGGCCAGCGCCCGGTCCAGCGCCACATCGGTCAGCCCCTCGATCTCGGGGCGCTCGCCGGTGCCGGCCAGCCATTCGGCCACCCGCTCGTATTCCGGGTCATAGACGGGGGTATAGATGATGCGGTGGATCGTCGTCGCGGGCACGCCGCGATTGCGCAGCACGGATGCCGCCTTGTTCGTGGGCGCAAGGATCGCCAGCGTGCGCCTGTCCTTGCGCCGCTTGCCCTCGTAATCGCCGGAGACCAGCTCCACCCCCGCCGCCTCCAGCGCGCGGGTCAGTTCCGCCAGCAGCAGCGTCTTGCCCGACCCGGCCTTGCCGATCACCGCCAGCACGCGGGTGGCGCCTTCGGTGGGCGGGGTCAGCACCCCCTCCTCCAGATCGACGCCGACGCCACGCAGCGCACCGGCGATACGGTCAAAGGCTTCGGCCTGATCGTCAGAGAATGTCACAGCGGGCAGCGTCATGGCGCGACCCTACAGCCGCCCCGCGCCAAGGGCCAGAGGGCGCGATCACGCAAGCAGCGCGCCGTCATCCCCGAAGGCGCGGCGATACCACAGATCCGACAGCGCCGCCGAGACGCCCGCACGCCGCGCAACTCGCATCTGCGCCGCCGCCGTCAGCGACCACAGGCCCAGACTGACCCGGTCGCGCCCCGCCCCGGCCTGCCCCAGAACCTGCGGACATGACCCGATCCGGCGATAGATCCGCTCCATATTGGCATCGAACACGCCCACGAAATGCCGCAACCCCTGCCGCTCCAGCAGCTCGCCCCCTGCCAGCATCAGGGCGGCGGCCACATGCGGCCCTGCCCCCGGTGCCAGACAGAACCGCGTGCATTCCCAGATCCGGGCATCGCGCAGGGGCAGACCGCCATTCAGATGCGCGAAATGCTCGTTCACCATGCAGCGCCCCGTGGTGGGCAGGAACCGCATCGAGCCGCCATGCCGCCCGTCCCGCGCCTGCCAGATAACATAGAGCGCGGCGGGCACGTCATAGGCGTCCCTCTCGAACCCTGCGGCATCCACCTGCACGGCCCAGCCCAGCCTGTCCCGGAATTGCGCCGCGCGGTCGCGAAACATCGTATCGCGCAGCAGCGGATGGCGCGCCACCCCCTCGGCCGAAAGATAGCGCAGCATCCTGTCCCCTTTCCCCGCAGATCAGCGACAGGGAATAGGGCGTTCAGCTTAACAGAGGCTGACCGCCGCGCGCGCGGCTTTCATCGTTCTGCAAAGACTCAAGAGCCGCGCTCACACCACGATCAGCCCGCGACTGATGGCACGGGCCACCGCATGTGTGGTGTTGAGCGCCCCCAGCTTCAGCCGCGCGCTTTCGATATAGTCGCGCAGCGTATGTTCCGAGATGGCCAGCGAATTGGCCACCTGCGCCCGGCTGTAACCCATGGCCAGAAGGGTCATGGCATCAATCTCGCGCGGGGAGAGGGCCTGCGCGGGTGGCGGGCTGCGGCCCGGTTCGAATTCCAGCGCCTTGGAGTTGAAGTAATGCGCAATCAGGATCAGATCGCGCCCGTGGCGCTGCTCGAAGGCGGACCATGTCGCATCATCGGCGTCATGGCTGACCGTGAAGAGGGCAAACTGCCCGTTCGGCCCCCGGATCGGGATCGAGAACCCCTGATGCCCGACACCATGGGCGATGGCATCGGCCTGAAAGGCGCGCTGCGCCTTGCCCGACCAGTCCAGACGTTTCCAGTCGATCGGCTGGAAATTCTGCATACAGCCCTGCACCACAGGGTCGATGCGCAGGTAATCCCGCTCCAGATAGCGGGCGACCCATTCCGCCGAATAGGTGCCGCAGCCATATTGCTGACCGGCGGCACTGACCCAGTGATAGACCATGTGATTGACGCCGAACGCGTCCCTCAGCGCCTTGATCGCGCTTTGCATGTCCTGCGGGGCGCGAGCCTGTTCGACCTTCTCAAGTATCTGCTCCAGTCCGCTTCTCATCCATCGGCATCGCCATCGGCGCCCCCTCGCCACGGGATGACATCTCGGTCAGGGCGATGTCGCGGGTCTGTTCAAGATGCCGCGCCAACTGGTCCATACCATTCTGACCTGCGAAGGTTCTCAGATCCGCGATGACATCCAGAAGCCATTCATTCTGCATGATCAGAGTGCCCCTCAACTGGTTAACGAAAAATTAACGCGCCAGGAGAACGCCAGAGCAGACTGCGGCCTTTGACCCGTCCCGGACTATAGCCACAGGCGCGAACCCTCCCCTACCCACGAATTCCAGCCCCCCCGAACTGGTGGGGATGTGGCCGCCAACCTGTTGAAATCAATGAGCTTGGCCAAAGATGAACGAAAAACCCGCGATCCGTTAACCGAATCGCGGGTCAGAGTGTCAACCTAAGCGTTTCCTGACAGGAAACTGTCAGTTTCAGGCGCGTCCGGCCTCCAGCACATCCTCGACGGTGCGCAGCCCGGTGCGGGGCGATTGCACCAGCACGGCCATGTTGCCGGGCTTGTGCTGGTTGCGCAGCATCTTGGTATGGGCCATCGGAATATCCGCCCATGGGAAGACTTCGGACATGCAGGGATCAAGCCGCCGCTCGATCATCAGCTTGTTGGCGGCGCTGGCCTGTTTCAGATGCGCGAAATGGCTGCCCTGCAAACGCTTCTGGTGCATCCACATGTAGCGCACGTCGAAGGTGCAGTTGAAACCAGAGGTGCCGGCGCAGATCACAACCATGCCGCCCTTTTTGCAGATCAGGGTCGAAACGGGAAAGGTCGCCTCGCCGGGATGTTCGAACACCATATCGACGTTCACGCCCTTGCCGGTGATGTCCCAGATCGCCTTGCCGAATTTGCGCGCCTCTTTCAGCCACTCGTTGTATTCGGGCGTATTCACCGTGGGCATCTGGCCCCAGCAATTGAAATCCTTGCGGTTGATCACACCCTTGGCGCCCATCGCCATGACAAACTCGCGCTTATCCTCCTCCGAGATGACGCCGATCGCATTGGCGCCCGCCGTATTGGCCAGCTGGATCGCATAGGAGCCAAGCCCGCCCGAGGCACCCCAAACCAGCACGTTCTGGCCGGGCTTCAGCTCATGCGGGGCATGGCCGAACAGCATCCGGTAGGCGGTGGCCAGCGTCAGCGTATAGCAGGCGCTTTCCTCCCATGTCAGGTGCTTGGGGCGCGGCATGAGCTGCTGCGCCTGCACACGGGTGAACTGCGCAAAGGCGCCATCCGGCGTCTCATAGCCCCAGATGCGCTGGGTGGGCGACATCATCGGATCGCCGCCGTTGCATTCCTCGTCATTGCCGTCGTCCTGGTTGCAATGGACCACGACCTCGTCCCCGACCTTCCAGGTCTTGACGGCCGAACCCACCTTCCAGACGATGCCGGACGCATCGGAACCGGCGATGTGATAGGGCTGCTTGTGCCCGTCAAAGGGGCTGATGGGCTGGCCCAGACCGGCCCAGACGCCGTTATAGTTGACGCCGGCAGCCATCACCAGAACCAGCACCTCGTTGCTGTCGATCTCCCATGTATCGACAACCTCGACCTGAAAGCTCTTTTCCGGCTCTCCATGCCGCTCGCGGCGGATCGCCCAGGAATACATCTTCTTGGGCACATAGCCCAGGGGCGGCATTTCCCCGATCTCGTAGAGGTCTTTTTCCGGCGCGTCATAGGGCGCTATTCCGGTATGCGTATCCAAAGCCATCTCAACCTCCGTGTTGGTCACTGTTCCAGCCATGTTGCTTCATGCCGCAATGCAGAATCGCGGCGCTGATCTTGGGAATAAAGTTGGCCACGCAATATTGCAACTGCAATAAGCATCTTTTTGTAATTTTATAACCGAGCAGTTGCAGCATGATGGCAGCTACCCGCGCGCCTTGGGAAACAGATGCGCGATGGACGCCGCATAGAAGGCCAGCAGCGCGCGTTCCTGCGGGGCGACGACCAGAAACCCGCCGTCCTCCTCGACCAGATGGCGCAGGGTCAGCATCCTCAGGCCCGTCTCGATCAGATAGCCGACATCCTGCCGGGGCATGTGCAGATGCGCCGCCGGCAGGTCATCGACCAGCGCCCGCACCGCGCGGTCCAGCTCGGCCCGGTTCATCGGCTCCTCGGATTGCAGCAGGGCGGTCGCGACCAGCGGCACCGGCAGCACCGGCACCTCGGCGGCGATGCGGGCCATCAGGGCGTCGGCCAGCGCGGGCACATCCGTGCCGAAGGCCCTGAGCGAGAGCGGCGCGCCGAAACTGACCGAGGCATAGCCGAAACGGTGAAACTTGCCCTTGAACCGCAGGCGCAGCATCCGCCCCACGAAGGCCAGCACCGTGCCCAGACGCGCGGTAAAGCGCCGCTCGCCCGCCTCATGCGCGGCGACCAGCACCCGGTCCTCCAGCACGCGGTCGTAATTCACCGCGACCGGCACAAAGACCACATCACGCCCCGCTGGATCATGGCCTTCGACGATATATTTCAGGATGCCGCGCTTGGGCGGCGCAATCGCCCCCGTCAGGCTGAGGCCGCCTTCGGGAAACACCGCCTGCGTCACCCCCGCCTCGGTCGCCAGTTGCACATATCGCGACAGCACCGCCTTATACAGCGGGCCAAACCGCTTGCGCCGGATGAAATAGGCTCCCATCGCCCGGATCAGCGCGCTGAGCGGCCAGACCCGGCCCCATTCGCCCACCGCATAGGACAGGGCGGATCGTTCGGCGGCCAGATATGTCACCAGCACATAATCCATGTTGCTGCGATGGTTGATCACGAAGACCACCGTGGCGTCGCGGTCCACCTGCGCCAGCGCATCGCCTTCGTAATGGCCCAGCCTGACACGGTAGAGCGAGGTCGAGATCAGCTTGGCCAGTCGCGTCGCCACCCCGAAATAGGCGCTGGCGCTGAACGAGGGCACGATTTCCCGCGCATAGCGGCGCGCCTGCTCAAAAGCCACGCTTTCGGGCACACCCTCGGCGCTGGCATGGGCGGCCACGGCGCG
>JAMWZG010000091.1:1073-2015 GCA_024304855.1 Paracoccaceae bacterium | reverse complement strand
GATCAGGCGCTGGATCATGTCATAGCGCCGCGCCAGCTTGAACGGCTGGATCGGGCGTTCCAGCCGCTTGTTCAGCTCGTCGATCACCCGTTCGGCGCGTTTGCGAAAGAACCAGCGGACCGAGGGAAACAGGAAATGCGACGCAAAGGTCACGCCCGCGAACAGCAGGATCAGGACCAGCAGCCAGACAGGCATTTCAACCGTTGCACCCATGGCGCGACAATGGCGCGAATCCGCCGCCGCGTAAATCAAATGCGGACGCTGACCCTGCGGCAGTCAGGGCCGCCGCCCATGCCGCAACGCAGCGAATTGACAGCGCCATAAAATTCCAAGTATCAACGCAGGAACGCAACAAAGTTGCCCACCCCGATTCACCTGATGACCCGCGAGGCCCCATGACCCAGCCGCAAAAAGACCAGCCCTGGCTTTTCCGCACCTATGCCGGCCATTCCACGGCCAAGGCATCAAACGCGCTCTATCGCTCGAACCTGGCCAAGGGGCAGACGGGCCTTTCTGTCGCCTTCGATCTGCCGACGCAGACCGGCTATGACAGCGATCACATCCTGGCGCGCGGCGAGGTGGGCAAGGTCGGCGTGCCCGTCTGCCATCTGGGCGACATGCGCACCCTGTTCGACGCGATCCCGCTGGAACAGATGAACACCTCGATGACGATCAACGCCACGGCACCGTGGCTGCTGGCGCTCTATATCGCGGTGGCCGAGGAACAGGGCGCGGATATTTCCAAGCTGCAAGGCACCGTGCAGAATGACATCATCAAGGAATACCTCAGCCGGGGCACCTATATCCTGCCGCCGAAACCGTCCTTGCACCTGATCACCGATGTCGCGGCCTATTGCTATACCAATGTGCCGAAATGGAACCCGATGAACGTCTGTTCCTATCACCTGCAAGAGGCGGGTGCGACGCCCGAGCAGGAACTGG
>JAMWZG010000091.1:0-1063 GCA_024304855.1 Paracoccaceae bacterium | reverse complement strand
TGAACGGTAGAGGCAGGCATAAGGTCGATGTCTTCCGCAAACATGGTGACCGCCACCGCCGTTCTGGACGATCTGAAAGGCAAGGTGCCCGAGGCGGATTTCCCGCAGCTTGTGGGCCGCATCTCTTTCTTCGTGAACGCGGGCATCCGTTTCATCACCGAGATGTGCAAGATGCGCGCCTTCGTGGACCTCTGGGACGAGATCTGCGAGACGCGCTATGGCGTGAGTGACCCGAAATTCCGCCGCTTCCGCTATGGCGTGCAGGTCAACAGCCTGGGCCTGACCGAACAGCAGCCCGAAAACAACGTCTACCGCATCCTGATCGAGATGCTGGCCGTGACCCTGTCCAAGAAAGCCCGCGCCCGCGCCGTGCAATTGCCCGCCTGGAACGAGGCGCTGGGCCTGCCGCGCCCTTGGGATCAGCAATGGTCGCTCAGGATGCAGCAGATCATGGCCTATGAAACCGACCTTCTGGAATATGACGATCTGTTTGACGGCAACCCCGCCGTGGATCGCAAGGTCGAGGCGCTGAAGGAAGGCGCGCGGGCGGAACTGGCGAACCTCGATTCCATGGGCGGCGCAATCAGCGCGATCGAATACATGAAATCACGTCTGGTGGACAGCAACGCCGAACGCCTGAACCGGATCGAGCGGAACGAGACGATCGTGGTCGGCGTGAACAAATGGCAACAGGGCGAACCCTCGCCCCTGATGACCGGCGATGGCGGGATCATGACCGTCGATCCGGCGGTCGAAGCGGAGCAGATCGGCCGCCTGAACGACTGGCGCACCACCCGTGACGCCGCCGCCGTGGCCGCGGCCCTGGCCGACCTGCGTGCCGCCGCCAAGGAAGGGCGCAACATCATGGAGCCGTCGATCAAGGCCGCCAAGGCGGGTGTCACCACCGGCGAATGGGCCGCCCAGATGCGCGCCGTGTTCGGCGAATATCGCGGGCCGACCGGCGTGTCGCGCTCTGTCAGCAACAAGACCGAAGGGCTGGACCATATCCGCGACGCGGTGAACACCGTGTCCGACAAGCTGGGCCGCCGCCTGCGCTTTCTGG
>JAMWZG010000090.1 GCA_024304855.1 Paracoccaceae bacterium | reverse complement strand
TGGCCTTGCGGTAGTAGCGGTTGAGGAAAAGGATCACCAGAATGACGACGACAAGAAGGATGACCAGACTGACGAACACCGTCATCGCGCGCACTCCCGTTGAGGCGGCTCCTTCAGTCGGCTGACTGTAGAGCCCTGTTATATCGGCGGATCTGCCGCCGGTTTTTGAACAATTGTTCGCTTTGTTGACCCAGCGTAAGCGGTCGTTGGAAATTCTGTCAATCACCTTGTTCGGGCGGCTTAGGTCCAGAAGGCAAGGATGCGTGGAGCCAGTTCGAAAGGCATTCCTGCACTGCCGGGAATTTACGCAACGCCCGGTGGCAAAGGCACGGATCAGGGCGCAATCTGAATGGCTTGCGGTTGATCAAAGGTCGGCGACGGAGCCTGCGGCTTCAAGCCCGATCCGCAGCCCCGTGACCATATCATCAAGGTGCATAGAGGCGAAATCGGCGCGCTGGTGCATCTCGGTCGTGCCCTCATGCGCGATCTGATCCAGCAGCTCTGCCACCTGCGCGGGCAGATAGGGCAGATGGATGAAACCCGCCTGCGTTCCCGGGTGGGCGGATGCACAATGATGCAGCACTGTATAAAGCGTGGCGTTGCACAGATAGGTGCCCGCGCTGCCCGACTGGCGGCACGGCAGGCCCGCGGCGCGAATCGCGGCCTGCATCATGTCGGCGGGCAAGCTGGACAGATAGCCATCCGGCCCGCCGTCGATCACCCGGCCATTCTGCCGGTGGCCCTTGGCGTCGGGCAGTTCGAACCAGGACCAGTTGGCCGCCATGCGTTCGATCCGCAGCATCGCCTCGCCCGGCCACAGGCCCAGCGAGACGATGAGTTGCGGGCGCAACGCGTCGATCAGCGCGGGCAGATCGCGGCGCATGGCGTGGAAATCGACCGGCAGGACATGGCCCCGCACCATGGCGCCACCGATCCGCACCCCGTCCAGCGCGCGGGCGACACGTTCGGACGGATTGGCGCTGCGGCCGCCATAGCCCTGAAACCCGGTGACAAGGATCATCTGCCCGCCCTCCAAACTGTGCCGATGGGCAAGTCTGACGCGGCCCCTGGCAAAAGTCATCAGGGCAAAGCTGTCATGCCCTAACCGATCATGCCGCGATTGAAGCGCTGTTCCAGCAGTTTGAAGCCCAGCGCGATGAGACCGGCGATGATCATGTAGATCAGTGCCAGCAGCAGAAGCGGCTCGTAGATGATGAAGGTGTCCTGACGGACCCGGCTGGCCACCGCATAGATATCGATCACGGTGATCGTGGCCACCAGTGGGGTCGCCTTGAGTTGCAGCACGGTCTCGCCCCCTAGCGTGGGCAGGGCGCGTTGCAGGGCCTGCGGAAACCAGATGCGGCGGAAGATGGCAAAGCGGCCCATGCCCATGGCGCGGGCGGCCTCAAGCTGGCCAGCGGGGACCGAACGGAAGGCACCGCGCATCACCTCGCCCTCATAGCCCGCAAAGCTGAGGGACAGGGCAAGCAAAGCATAGGGCCATGCCTGCCGGAGATAGGGCCATAGCTCGCTCTCCCTGATCCACGGGAACTGCGGGAACAGGCTGCCAAGGCCGAAATAGATCAGCCACAGTTGCAACAGCAGCGGCGTGCCGCGGATCACCGTGCAGAAAGCGCGGGCCGGGATGGCCAGCGCGCGCGGCCCCGCCGCCTGCGCCAGACCCAGCGGCACCGCCATGGCAAAGCCGATGGCGCAGCTGAGCGCCAGCAGCCAGAGGGTGCGCCAGATCCCCTGCACCGCCAGATCGGCATAGCGCGGAATCCAGTGCCAACGCATCGCAAGCGCCGCCCAGATGATGATCCCGATGGCCACCGCAATCATGATCAGGCGGTGCGGCACGATCACCTCCTGCGCGGCGCGGGTCAGCCAAGGCTTCATTGTGCCGCCTGCCCGCGCCGGTAGCGCGCCTCGATCCAGCCGAAGATGCGGCCCGAGACCAGCGTCATCACCAGATAGAGCGCGCCCGCCGCCAGAAAGAAGGTGAAATAGGCGCGGGTCGAGCCTGCCGCCTGCCGCGTTTCCAGCGTCAGCTCGGCAAAGCCGACGATGGCCAGCAGGGCCGTATCCTTGGTCGCGATCAGCCACAGGTTCGACAGGCCCGGCAGGGCCAGCGGCAGCATCGCGGGAAAGGTCACGCGGCGGAAGGTCTGCACCGGCCCCATGCCGAAGGCCCGCGCCGCCTCCAATTGACCACGGGGAACCGACTGGATGGCACCGCGCAGCACCTCGGTCGCGTAGGCGCCCTGCACGATGCCAAGGACGGCAATGCCAGCGGCCACGCCCGAGATTTCAACGGGGCGTTGGCCCATCGCGCGCAGCACCTGATTGAGAAGATCAGTGCCCGCGTAATAAAGGATCAGGATCAGGATCAGCTCCGGCACAGCCCGGACCACGACCGTGTAGACCGCCAGCAGATCGCGCATCACGGGGCCGCCATTCAGCTTGCCCAGCGCGCCGAACGTGCCGATCACCAGCCCCAGCGCAAAGGCACCCAGCGCGATTTGCAGACTGGCCAGCGCCCCGCGCAGAAGATTGCCCCCCCAACCCGGCGGCTGGAGGGACAGAAGCTCGGCCGATGTCTGCAACCCCGGCCAGAGGGCAAAAAGCCAGTCGAACACGCCCGTCAGCCGGGCCTAGTTGCCATAGATCGAGGTGGCGAAATAGCGGCCCGTGATCTCGTCATAGGTGCCGTTCTCAAGGATTGCGGCGATGCCACGGTTCAGCGCCGCGCGCAGGTCTTCATCGCCCTTGCGCACACCGGCACCGACACCTGCACCCAGGATCGCCTCGTCCTGCGCGACAGCGCCCTTGACCTCGCAGCATTGGCCTGCGTCGGTTTTCAGGAAATCGTCCATCGCCAGACTGTCGGCCTGTGTCGCGTCGATCCGGCCGGCGGCCAGATCCTGATTGGCCTCGTCCTGGGTCTGATAGGTGCGCAATTCGGTGGCCGCCTCGAAATAGGTCTGCGCATAGGTCTGATGAATGGTCGAGACCTGCACCCCCAGCACCTTGCCCGACAATCCCTCGGGGGTGGCCTCCATCTCGACACCCTTCTGGCCCACGATCACCGTGGGCGTGTTGTAATAGGGGTCCGAGAAGTCGATGGTCTGCAACCTGTCCTCGGTGATCGACATCGAGGCCATGATGGCGTCGATCCGTTCCGACAAAAGCGCGGGAATGATCCCGTCCCATGCGGTCGGCGTCAGCACACAGTCCAGTTCGGCGGCGGCGCAGACCGCGTCGATGATCTCGACCTCCCAGCCGACCCAGTTGCCGGCGGCATCGGGCGCGGCAAAGGGGGGATAGGGTTCGGCGGCAATGCCGATCCGCACCTCCTGCGCCTGCGCGAAACTGGCGGCAGTGATCAGGGCGGTGGTCGTGGCCATCAGGGTGAGTGTCTTCATGGTCGTCTCCTCTGTTGAACATGCGGACGCTGCTGCGCCTCTTGGTCGGCTCGCGGCACCACAGGCGGCCCCACGACAGATTTGCCATTGTATCTGGCCAAAGACCTGGCAATTATGCAAGCGTATAATTTAAGCGAGGGATGGTGAGACATGCGCTTTGGTGCCGAAGACCGCTCGAAACCGCTGGCCCGCGTGATCATGCGCGCGCCCGGCCCGGCCATGGCCAAGGCCGACCCGGAAGACTGGCACTATGGCCCCGGCTTCGACCCCGCGCAGGCCGAGGCGCAACATGCCACGCTGGCCCGGATCGTCGCCGAGAGCGGGGCCGAGGTGCATTGGCTGCCCTCGGTCGATGACGGGCTGTCGGATGCGGTTTTCGTGCAAGACCCGTCTTTCGTGACGCGGGCGGGTGCAGTCATTCTCAACATGGGCAAGGCGCTGCGGCGGGGCGAACCGGATCTGCACGCGGCCTTCTATGCGGAACTGGGCGTGCCGGTGATAGGGCGCCTGACCGGAGCGGCCACGGTGGAATCGGGCGATTGCTTCTGGCTGGACCCTGCGGTTCTGGCGGTAGGACGCGGGGTGCGGACCAATCAGGCGGGGATCGCAGCCCTGGCCGAGATCCTGCGCCCGCATGGGATCAGCGTGCAGGCCTATGATCTGCCGTGGTGGACGGGGCCAGAGGCCTGTCTGCACCTCATGTCGCTGGTCTCGCCGTTGGGGTCGAAGATGGCGCTGATCCATGCGCCGCTTTTGCCCTATGCGCTCTGGGCTGACATGACGGCGCGGGGCTGGACCCTGCTCCATGCCCCCGAAGATGAGTTCATGGCCTCGAACGGGCTGAGCCTGAACGTGCTGGCGCTGGGGCCGCAGGATGCGGTGATGGTGGACGGCTTTCCCAAGACCCGCGCGCTGATGGAAGACGCAGGATGCCGGGTGCAGGTCTTCGCGGGTGACGCGCTCTGCATCGCCTGCGAGGGCGGGCCGACCTGTCTGACCCGTCCGGTGCTGCGGGCATGAACGCGCGCCGCCCCTATCGCCGCGAGGCCGAGGAAGCGCGGCGCGCCGCGCTGATCGAGGCGACGCTGGATTGTATTGCCGAGGGCGGGCCACAGGCCGCCACGGTGCGCGCGATTGCCCTGAAGGCCGGTGTCACGCCCGGCCTGATCCGTCACTACTTTGCCACCAAGGAAGAGCTGGTCGCCGCCGCGCATGAGACGCTGATGACCCGCCTGACCGAAGCCAGCGCCGCGCGGCTGGACGAATTGCCCGCCGATCCGGTGGCGCGTCTGGCAGGGTTCATCGGCAATGCGGTGACGCCCCCCGTGGTGGACGCGCGCGCCTTGTCGCTATGGGCCGCGTCCTTGCAGCTGGTGCCACGCGATGCCGCCATGCGGGCGGTGCATGAGGCGACCTATCTGGCCTTTCGCAACCGGCTGGAAGGGATGATCGCGGATGCCCTGCGCGCGGCAGGCAAACCCGCCACCCCGGCCCGGACGCGCCGGATGGCGATTGCAGGAAATGCGCTGATGGACGGGTTGTGGATCGAGGCCTCCCTGCTGCCGGAACTCTTTGAGAGCGGCGAGATGCGGTCCATTGCGATCCATGCCTTTGCGCGCCTGCTTGACCTGAACCTGCCGGAGTAAATCATGCAATACGCCTCTGTCACCACGCGCCTGGCCGGGCTGGGGTCCGAGAAATGGGTGCTGAGCGCCGCCGCCACTGCGCGCCGCCGCGCCGGTTTGCCGGTGATCAACCTGACCATCGGAGAGCCGGATGTCCCGACGCCGGAGGATCTGATGACGGCAGCGGCGCAGGCCATGGCGGCGGGGCGGACCGGCTATTCCAACGGGCGCGGCGAGGCGGACTTGCTGGAGGCGCTTTCGCGCCGCTATGGCGCGCTGACCGGGCGGAAGATCGGGACGGATCGGTTCCTGTGTCTGCCGGGCACGCAGACCGCGCTTTATCTGACCCTGATGGCGATCTGCGAGCCGGGGAGCGAGGTGATCGTCGGCGATCCGATGTATGCCACCTATGAGGGGCTGATCCGGGCGTCAGGCGCGTTGCCCGTGCCGGTCACATTGCGGCCCGAGCACGGGTTCCGGTTGCAAGCGGCGGATATATCGGCCTGCATCACCCCGGCGACACGCGCGATCTTGCTGAACACACCGCATAATCCGACCGGAGCAATTCTGCGCCCGGCGGATCTGGACGCGATCTGCGCGCTGGCCGAGGCGCATGGGGCATGGGTCATCTCGGACGAGGTTTATGGCGACCTGACCCATGGCGATGCCACTTTCACATCGGCGCTGGCGAACCCCGCGCATGAGGCGCGGGTGATCGTGACGGCCTCGATCTCGAAATCCCATGCAGCGCCGGGGTTCCGGTCAGGTTGGCTCTGCGCCTCGGCCGAATTCTGCACCCGCGCCCTGCCCCTGTCCGAGACGATGCTGTTCGGCTCGCAACCCTTCATCGCGGATATGACCGCCACCGCGCTGAATGGCCCACCCACACTGGCGCGCGGGATGGCGGGGCGCATGGCGCATCGCGCGGCGCTGATCCATGACGGGCTGGACGGTGTGGCAGGCTTGCGCGTGCACCGGCCCGAGGCGGGGATGTTCGCGCTGGTGGACATCCGCGCGCTGAGCGGCGACTCGCAGGCCTTTGCCCTGGCCTTGCTGGAGGCGACGGACGTGGCGGTGATGCCCGGCGCATCCTTTGGCGCGGGGTTGGAGGGATGGCTGCGGGTCGCCCTGAACGCCAGCGATGCCGACACGGTTGAAGCCTGCCGCCGCATCGCCGCCTTCGCAAAGGGATGGCGCGGATGACGACAGTGGCGCAGCGGCTGGTGGAGTGGTTGCAGGCGATGGGTGTCGAGGTGATCTTCGGCATTCCCGGCGTTCACACGATCGAGCTTTATCGCGCCCTGCCCGCTGCCGGCATCCGTCACGTCACCCCGCGCAACGAGGCCGGCGCAGGGTTCATGGCAGATGGCTATGCCCGCGTATCGGGGCGGTTTGGCGTGGCATTGGTGATCACCGGACCGGGCCTGACCAATATCCTGACGCCGATGGCGCAGGCGCGGGCGGATTCGGTGCCGATGCTGGTGATCTCGGGTGTGAACCGGCGCGACACGCTGGGCAAGGGCCTGGGATACCTGCATGAAATGCCCGATCAGCTGGCCGTGACGCGCTCGCTGGGACCGGCCTATCATCTGGACCGACCCGAAGATCTGCCTGCAATCCTTGCGGATGTGGCCGGAGCCTTGACCTCGGGGCGGGGCGGGCCGGTGCATGTGCAGATCCCGCTGGATCTGATGGCGGCAAAGGCGCCGGCGACCGTTGCGGACAGCGGGGCGGGTGACGCGCCTGCCCCTGATGTGGCGACCGCGAACCGCCTGCTTCAGGAGGGGCGCGCGCCCGTGATCCTTGCGGGCGGAGGGTGCCGCCGGGCCGATGCCGCGCTGCGCGCGCTGGCCGAGCGCTTGGGCGCCCCCGTCATCCTGACCACGAATGCGCGGGGGCTGCTGCATGGGCATCCGCTGGTCGTGCCCGCGTCGCCCAGTCTGGAGCCGGTGCGCGCGTTGATCCGCGCGGCAGATCCGCTGCTGGTGCTGGGGTCCGAACTGGGGCCGACGGATTGCGACATGTATGCCGACGGTGGGTTTCCCGCGACAGGCGGAATGATCCGGGTCGATGTCGATGCAGCACAACTGGCGCGGCACCCGGCTGCGGCCACAGTGCAAGGCGATGTGGCGGCGGTTGCACCCCGGCTGACGCGAGGCGCGCCCGTGGCGGATGGTGCGGCGCGGGCAGAGCAGGCGCGCGCAGCCGCCCGCGCCGCATTGCCCCCCGGTTATGCGGCCGAGGTGGCGCTGCTGGAACGTCTGCGCGATCAGGTGCCCGGCGCGATCATGGTGGGCGATTCCACGCAAGTCATCTATGCGGGCAACCTCTGGCACGATCACGACCGCCCCGGCGGCTGGTTCAACGCCGCGACCGGCTTCGGTGCCCTGGGCTATGCCACGGGGGCAGCGGTGGGGGCGGCCTTGGCGGCGCCAGAGGCGCGGGTTCTGTGCCTGATCGGGGATGGCGGTCTGATGTTCGCACCGGGCGAGGTGCTGACCGCAGCAGAGGAAGGTCTGGACGTCACCTTCATCGTCTTCAACAACCACGGATTTGGCGAAATCGCGGATGCGATGCGCGCGGCCGGGGCCGAGGTTCTGGGCTGCACGCCGCGACCGCCTGATCTTGAGGCCTTCGCCCGCGCCTGCGGCCTGCCCTTCACGCGCGCCACGGCTGCGACGGTGGATGCCGCAAGCCCCGGTCCGCGACTGATCGAGGTTGTTCTGCCCCCCGTCCAAGACGGGTCAAACGCCTGAGGTTTTGCCCCTGACCTGCCGGGGCGATGCGCCGAAGCGGCGACGGAAGGCGCGGGAAAAGCCCGTGGGATCAACGAAACCGCAGCGCAGCGCCACTTCGCGCAGGCTGTGACGGGTGTCGATCACCATGCGCCGCGCAGTTTGCAGGCGCAGGTCCAGATAGGCCGCGGCAGGCCCCTGCCCCAGATTTTCGCGGAAAAGCTGCTCCATCCGTCTGAGGCCAAGGCCCTGCGCGCGGGCGATGGCCGCAAGCGGCAGCGGGTCTTCCAGATGGGCGTTCATCATGGCCAGCGCAGCGGCCAGACGCGGATCATGCGCCATGGGCAACATGCCGGGGCGTTGCGGACGGGCGCCATCCGTCTGCGCCTCATACTGGAACGAGGCGGCGACCTGCCCGGCCAAGGCCGCCCCGCAGCGCGCGCCGATCAGGTGCAGCATCAGATCGGCGGCAGGCGCGGCCCCACCAGCGGTAAAGCGGTTGCGCGAGATCACGAAACGGTCGGGCACCACGTCGATGCGGGGATGGGCTGTGGCGAAATCCTCAAGATCCTCCCAATGGACAGTGGCGCGATGCCCGTCCAGCAACCCGGCGCGCGCCAGCACCCAGGGCCCTGCATCCACGGCCCCGATGGCGCGAAAACGCGGGGCCATGCGGCGCAGTCCGGCGATCAGGGGGCGGGTTGCGGTTTCCGACTGGTTGTAGCCTGCCACGACGATCAGGACATCGGCCCCCTCGGCCCGCGCCAGTGGCCCCAGCGCGGGCAGTTCGATCCCGCAGGTCAGGGGCACCGCCGCCCCGTCAGGCGAGACGACGCGCCAGCGAAAACCCTGCTGCCCCAGATGCCGGTTGGCGTTGCGTAGCGGGTCCAGCACCGAGGCCACCTCAAGGATCGAGGCGCGCGGCAGGACCAGCACCGCAATGTCGAGCGGGCTGTGCGCGGGGGCAAAGATGGTTTCGCTGATCGTCATTTCAGTTTCGTAAATCGTCAAGTCGAACGGCGCAAGCCTGATAGCCTGCCCCTGACAAAGGGAGGTTTCCATGCCATTGACCATGAACCGAGAGGTTTTCATCACCTGCGCCGTCACCGGATCGGGTGGCACGCAGGACATGTCACCCCATGTGCCCCGCTCGCCCGCAGCCATCGCCGCATCCGCGATCGACGCGGCCAAGGCGGGGGCGGCGGTCGTGCATTGCCATGTGCGCGACCCCGACACCGGCGCGCCCGCGCGTGATCCGGCGCTATACCGCGAGGTGACAGAGCGGATCAGGGATGCACAGGTCGATGTCGTGCTGAACCTGACCGCTGGCATGGGCGGCGATCTGATGTTCGACGGCACCGAAGCGATGAACCGGATGTCGCAGCGATCCGACATGGCCGGGGCCACGGAACGGGTGCAGCATGTCGTGGACTGCCGCCCGGAAATCTGCACGCTGGATTGCGGCACGATGAACTTTGCCGAAGCCGATTACGTGATGGTCAACACCCCCGGCATGTTGCGCGACATGGCTCGGCGGATGACCGACGCCGGTGTGCGGATCGAGATCGAGGCATTTGATACCGGCCATCTGTGGTTCGCGAAAAAGCTGGTCGAGGAAGGCGTGATCCCCGCCCCCGTTCTGGTGCAGCTGTGCATGGGTGTGCCATGGGGCGCGCCGGATGATCTGAATACCTTTATGGCCATGGTGAACAATGTGCCCGCCGACTGGCACTGGTCGGCCTTTTCCATCGGGCGCAACGAGATGCCCTATGTCGCGGCCTCGGTCCTTGCGGGCGGCAATGTGCGCGTGGGGCTGGAGGATAACCTCTATCTCGACAAGGGCGTTCTGGCAACCAACGCGCAACTGGTGGACCGCGCTGTCAGCATCATCGAGAATATGGGCGCGCGGGTGATCGGCCCCGAGGCCGTGCGGCAACGCCTGCAACTGGACAAGAGGGCGCCGCTATGAAGGCAGCAATCATCGGCGGCGGCGTCATCGGTGGCGGCTGGGCCGCGCGGTTCCTGCTCAATGGCTGGGATGTGGCGGTCTTCGACCCCGACCCGGAAGCGCCGCGCAAGATCGAGGCGGTGATGGCCAACGCCCGCGCCGCCTTGCCGGCGCTGTCGGATGTGCCGATGCCCGCACCGGGGCAATTGAGTTTCGCCACGACGCTGGCCGAGGCGGTGACGGATGCGGATTACATCCAGGAATCCGTGTCCGAGCAATTGGCGCTGAAACACCGCGTCTATGCGCAGATACAGGCCGTGGCCCCGGATGCGCCGCTCGGATCATCGACATCGGGCTACAAACCCTCGCAACTGCAAGAGGGGGCGGTGAACCCGGCCACGATCTTTGTCGCCCATCCCTTCAACCCCGTCTATCTGCTGCCCTTGGCCGAGGTGGTGCCCAGTGCCGCCTCTGACCCTGCGCTGATCGAACGGGTCAAGGACACGCTGCGCGCCATCGGCATGTTTCCCCTGCATGTGCGCAAGGAAATCGACGCCCATATCGCCGACCGTTTCCTTGAGGCGGTCTGGCGCGAGGCGCTCTGGCTGGTGAAAGACGGCATCGCCACGACCGAGGAGATCGACGAGGCGATCCGCATGGGTTTCGGCCTGCGCTGGGGCCAGATGGGCCTGTTCGAAACCTATCGCATCGCGGGCGGCGAGGCGGGGATGAAGCATTTCCTGGAACAGTTCGGCCCCTGCCTGACATGGCCCTGGACCAAGCTGATGGACGTGCCCGAATTCAACGATGAGCTGGTCGATCTGATCGCCGGGCAATCGGATGCGCAATCAGGGCACCATTCGATCCGCGAGCTGGAGCGGATCCGCGATAACAACCTTGTCGGCTTTCTACGGGTCTTGAAGGACCGCGACTGGGGCGCAGGCCGCGT
>JAMWZG010000009.1:37587-41128 GCA_024304855.1 Paracoccaceae bacterium | reverse complement strand
TCCAAGCTGCGCTACCACAAGATCGTCATCATGACCGACGCCGACGTGGACGGTGCGCATATCCGCACGCTGCTGCTCACCTTCTTCTACCGCCAGATGCCGCAGCTGATCGAAGGCGGCTATCTCTACATCGCGCAGCCGCCGCTCTATAAAGTCGGGCGCGGCAAGTCCGAGGTCTACCTCAAGGACCAGACCGCGATGGAGAATTACCTGATCGAACAGGGCACCGAAGGCGCCGTCCTCCGTCTCGGCTCTGGCGAGGACATCGTCGCACAGGATCTGGTGCGCATCGTCGAAGAAGCCCGCCAGGTCCGCCGTATTCTCGAGGCGTTCCCGACCCACTATCCCCGCCATATCCTTGAACAATCCGCCATCGCCGAGGCCTTTGCCCAGGGTCGCGCCGATGCCGACCTGCAAGGTGTGGCCGATGCGGTGGCACGGCGTCTGGACCTGATTGCCGTTGAATATGAACGCGGCTGGACCGGACGCATCACGCAGGATCACGGCATTCGCCTGTCCCGCGTTTTGCGTGGCGTGGAAGAGGTCCGCACGCTGGACGGTCAGGTTCTCCGCTCCGGCGAGGCGCGTAAACTCAACCAGATGAGCGCCGCTCTGCGCGAGGTCTACACCCTGCCCGCCAAGCTGATCCGCAAGGATCGCTCGCAACTGATCCACGGTCCGCTCGACCTTCTGGATGCGATTCTGAAAGAGGGCGAAAAGGGTCTGTCCCTGCAACGCTACAAGGGTCTGGGCGAAATGAACCCCGAACAGCTGTGGGAAACCACCCTCGACCCCGAGGCGCGCACGCTCCTTCAGGTCAAGGTTGATGACATGGCCGAGGCGGATGACCTCTTCACAAAGCTGATGGGCGATGTGGTCGAACCGCGCCGCGAGTTCATCCAGCAGAACGCCCTGAACGTCGAAAATCTCGATTTCTGACCGGCAGGCGAGCGTCGCAAGCTCCCTCCAACACCTGGCTGGCCCGCGTTGTGACAGATCACAGCGCGGGCCAGTGTCGTTCGGGGATCTGATTCATCCTTTCAAAACAAGGCACTGATACAGGCAGCCCGCGCCCGCGCCTGTGACCTGTTCCATCTCTGCATAGCCAAGCAGATGTGGACCGCTGGTTGAAACCTCTCGCTTCCTTAAAGAGATATTTTATTTGATCCATATCAAGGCTGTCTCCTTCAGGTTGCGTCATGGTCCACAGCATGAAACCGAAATGCGCCTCTGTGATGATCTGCCTGCTCCTTGCCCTCGCCACTGCGATTGGCGGGGTTGCGCAGGGTCGTGCCGCCGGACTGGCGGTCGTGGCGGCGGGCCTCACTGAACTGGTGATCTGCGCTGATGGGGACGGGCCGAAAACCGTCCGGATCGCGCGCGACGGTACCCCTGTCGAGCTGCCGCATTGCACCGGCGTGCTCTGCGAGGACTGCCTTCAGGCAGGCTCCCTCGCCCTTCTGGTCGCGCCGCCTGTGCTCGCGGCCAACAACGCACCGCGCGACACGTTCCAGCGGCCGCGTCACAGCCTCCATCTTCCGGTTGCCACGCTTTCGGTCCGCAGCCGTGCCCCTCCGCTCGTGGCGGATGAAGCAAGAAAGCCCCTCCCATGACCTCTTTCCGCCATGCCCTCCTGACCGCTCTCCTCTTGGCCTGTCTTGCCCTGATCGGCTGGACCCTTGCCGCGCAGGCGCAAACCCCCCATCTTCCCGCCTTCCTGTCCGAAGTGCCCGCCGCCACGCTGGTCGAGGGGGCCGATGCCTACGGCCCGATCCGCAGCGACCTGCCCGTGGCCCCCGTGCTGCGCGCAGGTGAAACGGTCGGCTGGGCCTTCATCACCTCGGATTTCGTTGGCACCACAGGCTATTCCGGCAAGCCCATTCACGTCATGGTCGCCGTCGGGCTGGATGCAAAGCTGACCGGCGTGAAACTGGTCAAACATTCCGAACCCATCGTCCTGATCGGCATCCCCGAGGCCAAGGTGGCCAAGCTGGTGCAGGATTTCGTCGGCCTCGATCTGCTGGCCGAGGCGGAACAGGGCGGCTCCGCGCATGAGCTGGACATCATTTCCGGCGCGACTGTGACGATCATGGTGATCGACGATTCCATCGTCCGCTCGGGCATCCGTGTGGCCCGCGCTCTGGGTCTGGGCGGGCTTGCGCCACTCTCTGCCCCGACCGGCCCGCAATTCGAACTGAACCCCGATGCACAGGCCGCCGAGGACTGGTTCACCCTGGCCGGCGACGGCACCCTGCGCCGCATGTCGCTGGATGTCGGGCAGGTCAACGCCGCCTTTGCCGCGATGGACGATCCCCGCGCCGCCGCCCGCCCCCTGACCGCGCCGGATGATGCGACCTATATCGACCTCTATGCCGCGCTGGTCAGCGTGCCCGCCATCGGTGAACGCCTGCTGGGCAAGGCGGAATACGCCAATCTGGACAACTGGCTGGAGGAGGGCGAGCACGCGATCCTTGTCGCCGCCCGTGGCATGTATTCCTTCAAAGGCTCGGGCTATGTGCGCGGCGGTGTCTTCGACCGGATCATTCTGGTGCAGGGCGACAACTCCGTGCGCTTCCGCGACCGTGGGCACCGCCGTGTCGGCGCGATCATGGCCGAAGGCGCGCCCGATCTGTCCGAGATGGACCTTTTCAAGATCCCCGCCGATGCCGGCTTCGATCCGGCCGAACCCTGGCGCCTGCAACTTCTGGTCCAGCGCGACGTGGCCGCGATCGAGCGGGTCTTCACCACCTTCGATCTGGGCTACCAACTGCCCGATGCGTATCTGCGCTCTGTCGCACCGCCGGTGGCGCCCGCACCTGCCGTGTCGGACAGCCTCAGCGAAAACGCAGCGCAAACTGCCCTCTGGACCCGGATCTGGCGCGACAAGACCGTGGAAATCGCCGGTCTGGGTGTGATGCTCTCGGTCCTCACCCTCGCCTTCTTCTTCCAAAGCTACCTCACCCGCTCTGCCCGCGCGGTCACATGGTTCCGCATGGGTTTCCTGACGGTGACGCTCGTCTTCCTCGGCTGGTATGCCAATGCGCAACTCTCTGTCGTCAACCTGATGGCGCTGTTCGGCGCGCTGACCACGGAATTCAGCTGGCAGGCCTTCCTGCTGGACCCCTTGACCTTCATCCTGTGGTTCGCCGTCGCTGCCGCGCTGATCTTCTGGGGGCGCGGCGCCTATTGCGGCTGGCTCTGCCCCTTCGGTGCGTTGCAGGAACTGACCAACCGCATCGCGCGCAAACTGGGCGTGCCGCAATGGACCCTGCCCTGGGGCCTGCACGAGCGGCTCTGGCCTGTCAAATACATGATCTTCCTCGGTCTTTTCGGTGTCTCCCTCGCCTCGATCGAGCAGGCCGAACATCTGGCCGAGATCGAACCTTTCAAGACCGCCATCGTTCTGAAATTCGTGCGCGCCTGGCCCTTCGTCGCCTATGCGCTGGCCCTCCTGGCCGCCGGGCTTTTCGTGGAACGCTTCTACTGCCGCTATCTGTGCCCCCTGGGCGCGGCGCTGGCGATCCCCGCACGGCTGCGCATG
>JAMWZG010000009.1:17526-37577 GCA_024304855.1 Paracoccaceae bacterium | reverse complement strand
GAAGCTGAAGCGCCGCAGCAGCGCCTCGGACAGCGCGGCAGCGCTGGACCGGATGATCGAGAACCACCCCAACATGAAGAAAGGGACAACAGCATGACAACCGATTCCAACAAACACGGCATCAGTCGCCGCGGCCTTCTGGGTGCCACGGCAGGCGGAGCCGCGGCGCTGGGTGCGCTGGGCGGATCGCGCATGGCGCTTCTGGGCGGGGCCGCAACCGTGGCCAGCGCCGCGGCGGTCACACCGACCACGGCCAGTGCCGCCACCAACGGCGCCCATCTCGCACCGGGAGAGCTGGATGAATATTACGGCTTCTGGTCCTCGGGCCAGACCGGCGAGGTCCGCATCCTCGGCATCCCCTCCATGCGCGAGCTGATGCGCGTGCCGGTCTTCAACCGCTGCTCGGCCACCGGCTGGGGGCAGACCAACGAGTCGCTCAAGGTCCTGACCGAAAACATGAGCGAGCGGACAAAGAACTACCTCGCTGCCAATGGCAAGAAGGTCCATGACAATGGCGACCTGCACCATGTCCACATGTCCTTTACCGAGGGCAAGTATGACGGCCGCTTCCTGTTCATGAACGACAAGGCCAACACCCGCGTCGCCCGCGTCCGTCTGGACGTGATGAAGGCCGACAAGATCCTGGAAATCCCGAACGCCAAGGCGATCCACGGTCTGCGCCCGCAGAAATGGCCGCGCACCAACTATGTCTTCGCCAATGGCGAGGATGAAGGCCCGATGGTCAATGACGGCAAGATCCTCGACGATCCGTCGCAATATGTGAACTTCTACACCGCCATCGACGCCGACAAGATGGAAGTCGCGTGGCAGGTGATGGTCACGGGCAACCTCGACAACACCGATGCCGATTATGACGGCAAATACGCCTTCTCGACCTCATACAACTCGGAAATGGGCATGACCCTGGCCGAGATGACCGAGTCCGAGCGCGACCATGTCGTCGTCTTCAACATCGCCGAGATCGAGAAAGGCATCGCCGCCGGTGACTATACCGAGTTGAACGGCGTCAAGGTCATCGACGGGCGCAAGGGCCAGAACAAGAACTACACTCGCTATATCCCGGTGCCGAACAACCCGCATGGTTGCAACATGGCGCCCGACAAGATCCACCTGTGCATCGCGGGCAAGCTGTCGCCCACCGTCACCGTGATCGACGTGCGCAAGCTCGATGCCGTGTTCCATGACGGCGCCGATCCCCGCTCTGCCGTGGTGGCCGAGCCGGAACTGGGCCTCGGGCCGCTCCATACCGCCTTCGACGGCAAGGGCAACGCGCTGACCACGCTGTTCCTCGACAGTCAGGTGGTGGTCTGGAACATCGAAGACGCCGTGCGCGCCTATGCCGGCGAAAATGTCGATCCGATCCGCTCCAAGGTGGATGTGCACTACCAGCCCGGCCACAACTCGACCTCGATGGGCGAGACGCTGGACGCAGACGGCAAGTGGTTCATCTCGATGAACAAATTCTCCAAGGACCGTTTCCTGAACGTGGGCCCCTTGAAGCCCGAGAACGAGCAGCTCTTCAGCATGGACGGCACCAACCTGACGCTGCTGCATGACGGCCCGACCTTTGCCGAACCGCATGACAGCATCATCGTGCACCGCTCTGTCGTGAACCCGCGCAACAACTGGGACCGCAACGATCCCATGTGGGCCGACACCCGCGCACAGGCCGAGAAGGACGGCGTCAATATCGACGACTGGGCCGACACGATCATCCGCGACGGCAACAAGGTCCGGGTCTACATGTCCAGCCAGGCCCCGTCCTTCAGCATCGAAACCTTCACCGTCAAGGAAGGCGACGAGGTGACGGTGATCGTCACCAACCTCGATGACATCGACGACCTGACCCATGGGTTCTGCATGGGCGATCACGGCCTTGCCTTCGAGGTGGCCCCGCAGGCCACCGCATCCGCCACCTTCGTGGCGGCAAAACCGGGCGTTTACTGGTATTATTGCCAGTGGTTCTGCCATGCGCTCCACATGGAAATGCGCGGGCGCATGTTCGTCGAACCGAAAGGGGCCTGACCCATGCCGCGCGCCCTTCTCCTGCTGGTCGTGATGCTTCTGGGCGGGATCGTCACCCCGCTTGCTGCGGCGGAACGGCTGGTGCCTGCGCAGGCGGGCGCGCTGGCTCAGGCCATCGCCGGGTCAAACCCCGGCGATGTGCTGATCCTTGCACCGGGCCGTCACGATGGCCCGGTGACACTCGACCGGCCCCTGACGCTGGACGGGCAGGGGCAAGCCACCGTGGACGCGGGCGGCACCGGCAGCGTCATCACCGTCACCGGCCGGGACATCACCATCCGTGGCCTGACCCTCATCGGATCAGGCAGCGACCATGACGAAATCGACAGCGGCGTGCAGATCACCCGCACCGCCGCCCGCGTGCTGGTCGAAGGGAACACGATCCTCGGCAACCTCTATGGCGTCGATGTGCATGGCCCCCGTGACACCACCGTGCGCGGCAACCGCATCGTGGGGCGCACCGATCACCACATGAACAGCCGGGGCAACGGCGTCTATGTCTGGAACGCCCCCGGCACGATCATCGAGGATAACGACATCCGCCTTGGCCGCGACGGCATCTTCGTCAACGCCTCGAATGACGGGATCTTCCGCCGCAACCTGATGCGCGACCTGCGTTTTGCCGTGCACTACATGTATGCCAACAACTCCGAAGTGTCGGGCAATATCTCGATCGGGAACACGCTGGGCTTCGCGCTCATGTTCTCGAACCGGATCACCGTGCATGACAACCTCAGCCTTGCCGACCGCAGTCATGGCTTGATGCTGAACTATGCCAACAACGCCGACATCCGGGGCAATCTGGTGCGCGGCGGGGCCGAAAAATGCACCTTCATCTACAACGCCCACCGCAACCTGATCTATGACAACCGCTTTGAAGGCTGCGAGATCGGCATCCATTTCACCGCCGGATCGGAACGCAACGCGATCACCGGCAACGCCTTTGTCGGCAACCGCACGCAGGTCAAATATGTCGGCACCAAACATGTGGAATGGAGCCATGACGGCCGAGGCAACCACTGGTCCGACCATCCCGCCTTCGATCTGGATGGCAACGGCGTCGCGGACGCCGCCTTCCGCCCCAATGACCTGATGGACCACATCCTGTGGTCGCAGCCCGCCGCAAGCCTGCTGAACGGCGCGCCCGCCGTGCAACTGATCCGCTGGAGCCAGAAACACTTTCCTGCCGCCCTGCCCGGCGGTGTGCTGGACAGCGCCCCCCTGATGCGGCCCGTCACCGTGACGGTGCCCTCCCATATCGCCGCGATGGAGGTCGAAGCCATGGCCGCCGCGCGCCTCAGAAAGACATCCCATGAACAGTTTGACCCTCTCGCAAGTCACTAAGACATATGACGGCGTGACCGCGCTTGACGCCGTGGCCTTCACTGTTGCCCCCGGTGAACGCGTGGCGTTGCTGGGCCATAACGGGGCCGGCAAATCGACGCTGATGAAGATCATCCTCGGCCTCATCCCAGCCACCTCGGGGCAGGTGACGGTTCTGGGCGCCGCCCCCGGCAGCCAGACAGCCCGCGACGGCACCGCCTATCTGCCTGAAAACGTGGCCTTTCATCCCGCGCTGACAGGGTTGGAACAGATCCGCCTTTATCTGCGCCTGCGCGGCGACGATCCCGCCCGCGCGATGGATCTGCTGGATCGTGTCGGGCTGGGCCAGGCCGCGCGCCGGCGCATCGGCACCTATTCCAAGGGGATGCGGCAGCGGGTCGGTCTGGCGCAGGCCCTCATCGGCAACCCCCGCCTTCTGGTGCTGGATGAACCCACCAGCGGCCTCGACCCCGTGTCCCGGCGCGATTTCTACACCATCCTCGACGGGCTGGCAGCCGAGGGGGCGGCGATCCTTCTGTCCTCCCACGCTTTGACCGAGGTAGAGGCGCGCACCGACCGCATCGTGATCCTCTCGCAGGGCCGCCTCATGGCGAATGACACGCTGGCCGCCCTGCGCCGCCGCGCCGCCCTGCCGATCCGCCTGCATATCGCCGCCCGCCCCGGCGCGGCGGACGAAGTGGCCGCACAACTGGCAGGCGGGCGGCGCAATGGGGTGATGGTCGATCTGACCTGCGGCCATGATGACAAACTGGCCCGCCTTGGCGACATCGCCGCCCTCAAGGGGCTGATCGAGGATGTCGAGATCATCCCCCCCAGCCTTGAAGACCTCTATAGCCATTTCAGCCGGAGAGACGGCCAATGACCGCCCTTGCCAGACCCGTGGCCGCCCTTGGCGCCTCCGAATTCCGCATCGCCCTGCGCAACCGCTGGGTCACGATCACCGTCGCCATGATGGCGCTCTTCGCGCTCGTCCTGTCGGCAGCAGGCAGCGCGCCCACGGGTGACGTGGGCGTGGATGCCCTCTCGGTGACGGTCGCCAGCCTCACCTCGCTGGGCGTCTATCTCGTGCCGCTGATGGCGCTTCTGATGTCCTTCGACGCCGTCGCCGGAGAGATCGAGCGTGGCACGCTCTCCCTCACCCTGACCTACCCTGTATCGCGCAGCACGATCCTGCTGGGCAAATTCGCCGCTCATCTGGCGGTGCTCTCGATCGCCGTCGGTGCGGGCTACGGGCTGGCGGCGGTCGCGGCCCTTGTCGTGGACCCCGAAGCCACAGCCGGTCTGCCCGCGCTCTGGCGGCTCTTCTGGTCCTCGCTCCTGCTGGGTGCGGTGTTTCTCGCCATCGGCTACGCCCTCTCGGCCGTGGCGCGGCGTCCCGGTGCGGCGGCGGGGCTGGCCATCGGGGTCTGGCTGGCGCTGGTCGTGCTCTATGATCTGGGCCTCTTGGCGGCGGTCGTGGCCGATGGGGGCGGGGCCTTCACCACCCACGCCCTGCCATGGCTGCTGCTGGCCAATCCCGCCGACGCCTTCCGCCTCTACAACCTTGCCGCGTCCGAGGCGACCTCGGCCGCCGCAGGTCTTGGCGGTGCCGCTCAAACGATCCCGGTGCTTCATGCCCTGATCTCGATCCTGCTCTGGCCGCTCGCGGCCTTCGCCCTCGCCGTCGTCGCATTGCGCAGGGTCACACCATGAGACACGCCATGAAACCGCTGCTGATCCTGCTCACCGCCCTCTCCCTCACCGCCTGCAAGGAGGATGCGGCAAGCCCCCCGCCCCCTGTCTCGCTGACAGCGCAGGCCGTGGGCCACTACTGCCAGATGGACCTGCTGGAACATCCCGGTCCCAAGGCGCAGGTGCATCTGGCCGGTCTGCCCGATCCTCTCTTCTTCAGCCAGGTCCGCGACGCCATCGCCTATCAGCGGATGCCCGAACAAAGCCACGCGATCACCGCCATCTATGTCAACGACATGGCCGCCGCGCCAAGCTGGGCACACCCCGGTGCCGATAACTGGATCGACGCGACCAAGGCGTATTTCGTGGTCGGCTCCGATGCCACAGGCGGCATGGACGCGCCCGAACTTGTCCCCTTCCTGCTGGCCCGCGATGCCGCCGCCTTCGCCAGCCTGCGCGGCGGGCGCGTCGTCACGATCCTCGAGGTGGCCGATACCGATGTCCTCTCGGCGGTCCCCATCGCCGCAACACAGGCCGACGACCCCGCCGAAGAGGATGACTTCCAGGCCCGCCTCGACCGTCTGGCACAAGAAAGGCAGAACTGACATGACCCTCTCCCGCCGCCGTTTCATCACCATCACCGCCGCATCACTGGCATGGGCAGGCCAAGGCCACGCCGCCCCTCTCTATCGCTGGCAGGGCAGCGCATTGGGGGCACGCGCCACGATCACCCTCACCCACCCCCAGGCCGCGCGGATCACCGCCGCCGCCCGGTCCGAGATCGACCGGCTTGAGGACATCTTCAGCCTCTACCGCGCAGGCTCCGCGCTCAACCGCCTGAATGCCGCAGGGCATCTGGACGCGCCCCCGTTCGAATTGCTCGAATGCCTGTCACGCGCCGCCCATGCCCATGGCGCGACAGCGGGGCTTTTCGATCCGACCGTGCAACCGCTCTGGACGCTTTACGCCGAAGCCCATGCCAAGGGACAGGCCCCCAGCGAGGCGCAGATTGCCGCAATCCGCGCGCGGGGCGGCTGGTCCGATGTGCAGTTTGACACCGGGAGCATCCACCTGCGCCCCGGCATGGCCCTCACCCTCAACGGGATCGCGCAGGGCTATATCGCGGACCGTGTCGCCACCCTGTTGCAGGCCGAAGGGCTCAGCGACATCATGATCGACACCGGCGAATTGCGGGCGCTGGGCGGCCACCCTCACGGCGGCGACTGGCCCGTCACCCTCGACAGCCCCGCGCGGCCCGTCATCGGCCTGCGCGACCGTGCGCTCGCCTCTTCCGCACCTTTGGGAACCGTGTTTGATGCGCAGGGCAGCGTCGGTCACATCCTCGACCCAGGCACGGGCCGCCCCGCCACCCCGCGCTGGAGCCTTGTCAGCGTCGCGGCCAACAGTGCCGCCATGGCAGATGCGCTCAGCACGGCGATGTGCCTCATGTCTCGCGCGCAGATGAACGCCAGCGTCAGCCGGATACCGGGTGCCGCCATCGTGCATCTTGCCGCCAGACCGTGATCCGTCGCGCTCCCCTCAGCCAGCGGCCACGGGGATCACGACCTTCTCGATCAGGGTCATGATGTCACCGAAATACCCTTCGCTGCGGGCTGGCCGCGTCGGATCAGAGGTCAGCGCCAATGACAGAGCCAATCCCGGCACGATACAGATCACCTGCCCGCCATAACCGCGCGCCAATGCGTAATCCTGCCCCGCCGCCTGACCCAGAAACCAGCCATACCCATAGTCCAGCCCGGAAAAGGGAGAGCTGGTCCGCGGCTCCAACGATGTCGCAACCCAATCCCGGCTCAGGACTTGCGCACCATCCCATTGCCCCTGCGCCAGATACAGCTCTCCGAACCGCGCCATCGCGGACAGGCTCAGGGCCATCTCATTGCCGCCAAGATACCGTCCCTGCGGATCGCGCGTCCAGGCGGGGATCTCGATGCCCAGCGGTCTGCCGATCCGGTTGCGCGCCAATTGCAGCAGGTTTTCACCCGCCACCTCGGCCAGCACCGCCCCAAGCACATGGAAACTGCCCGTCGAATAGAGCATCCTTCCACCCGGCTCGGCCACGAAGGGCCGCGACAAGGCGTCGGCCACCCAATCCCGGCTACTGATCCAGGCGCCGTAATTGCCGCCCGATGTCCGTTCCAGCCCGGCCTGCATCGTCACCAGATTCTCGATCGTCAGGGCACCCACACGCGGGTCCGCACCTGCGGGAATCAATCCCGGCGCCACATCGGTCAGCGTGGAGGTGACAGAGGGAATCTCTCCCCGGTCCAGTGCCGCGCCCGTCAGCGCGGCCACGATCGTCTTCGAGACGGATTTGACGGGCACCGCCCGGCCAAGTCCCGGCCCGCGAAAGACCTCGGACAGAACCTCGGTCCCTCCCACCCGGATCATCAGCGCATGGCACTGATCCAGCGCTCGCGCCTTGTCCGCCACGGCCTGCCACGGCGCAGTCTGCGCAAGGGCAGGGCTCGCCACTGCGGCGGCACTGGCGGCAATCATCTGGCGGCGGGTCAGTGGTCTGATCATTCCGGTCATGACGGCCAAGCTAACGCACCACCCCGCAGGGACCAGTCAGAAAACCGTGATGCGGCATCCGCTTGCATCGGTCGCCGTTTGCGTGTCCCCTTCGATGGAATGATCGTCGGAGGAACGGATGTCACCCCATTTCGCGCAGAGGATGGAAAAGGTCGAACCTTCGGCCATCAAGGAGCTTCTGGCGCTGGGGGCGGACCCCGCGATCATCTCTTTCGGGGGCGGCTATCCCGACGCCAGCCTCTTTCCCGCCGCGCAGCTTGAACAGGTGTTCCGCGACGTGATCCGCGCGCCCGGTGGGGCGGCGATGCAATACGCGCCCTCGGACGGGTTGCCGCGCCTGCGCGAACAGATCGCGGCGCTGATGGTGGCCGATGGCACCCCCTGCCGCGCCGAGGATGTGCTGATCCTGCAAGGCTCCCAGCAAGGCCTTGATTTCGCGGCAAAAATGCTGGTCGATCCGGGCGATGTCATCATCACCGAAGACCCTACGTTCCTGGGCGCGCTGATCGCCTTCAACCCCAGCCAGCCCCGCTATGCCGCCGTGCCGATGGACAGCGACGGGATGCGGATGGACGCCCTCGCTGATGCCTTGACGCAGAACCCGACCGCACGGATGATCTATACGGTCCCGGATTTTCAGAACCCCACAGGGGTGACGTTGTCGCTGGAGCGGCGTCACCAGCTGATCGCACTGGCCAACCGCCATGACGTGATCGTGCTCGAGGACACCCCCTACCGCCACATCCGTTTCGCACGCGAAACCCTGCCCACCCTCAAATCGCTGGATACTGAGGGCCGCGTGATCCATCTGGGCAGTTTCTCCAAGGTGCTGGTGCCGGGATTGCGGATCGGCTGGGCGGTTGCTGCGCCTGCGCTGCTTGACAAGATGGCCCTGCTCAAGGTGGCTGCGGACACGCAGACCTCGACCCTGAACATGGCCGCCGCCAGCCTGTTTCTCGACCGTTTCGACCTCTCCGCCCATATCGCCACGCTGCGCAGCGCCTATCGTCGCAAGAAGGAGGTGATGCTGGACGCAATCCGCCAGCATTTCCCGCAGGATGTGACGATGACCGACCCCGATGGCGGCCTCTTTACCTGGGCCACCTTCCCCCAGGGCTTCGATGCCACCGCCTTCATGCGCGACGTGGCCCTGCCGCAGGCCCGCGTGGCCTATGTTCCGGGCGCGTCCTTCTTTCCCGTCACTGAACGGCCGAACCATGCCCGGATCAACTATTCGGCCCAGTCAGACGACCGTATCCGCGAAGGGATCACCGCCCTTGGCCAAGCCCTCCGCCAGTCAGGTCAGCTCTGACTGCCCGGCCGCTTGAAACCTGTTGCGGATGCCCTAATTCCAGACGGTTTCAATCCGCTCAGAAATCTGTTGCGACTCCCGCCTTTTGCGTTTACGCCCGACTGTGTTCTGGTCCGGTCGGGTAATCGACCGGTTAAAATGGGAATCCGGTGCGCCGCCGCAAGGGGGCAAATCCGGGACTGCCCCCGCAACTGTAAGCGGTGAGCGATGCTGAACCATGTCACTGGGGAAGATAACTCTGGGAAGACTCAGCAAAGCTTTGACCCGCGAGTCAGGAGACCTGCCAGAGTGATCACCCTATCCGCACGCGGGGCGCGTCGTGGATAACGGTTAATCCGTAGTGGTGGCATTTGCACCGTCTGCGGAGGAGGTTCTCCTTCCAATGACACATTCTGGACTTGGACACGCCATTGCCCGGCGTTCACGGAGATGACTATGAAATACCCCCTTTCCCTGATGGCAATCCTGCTGACAGGCGCAGCGCCCGTGATGGCGCAAGAGAGCGGCACCTTCGAGCTGGATGAGATCGTCTTTTCCGCGGGCCTCTCCCCGCAGGAGGCCGACCGGATCGGCGTCAGCCTTCAGGTCATTTCCGAGGAAGAGTTGCAGCAGGCCGGAAATGTGCAGCTTGCCGACTATCTGGCGACGCTGCCCGGCCTGTCCCTGACCCAGAACGGCCCGGCCGGAACCGATGCAACTCTGCGGATTCGCGGTGCGGGCGCCGGGCTGATCGGCGTCTATGTTGACGGCATCCTTGTGAACGATCCCACCACCACCAGTGGCGGCTTTGGCGGTTTCAACAGCCTGACCACAGGCTCCATCCGCCGGGTCGAGGTTCTGCGCGGTTCGCAATCCGCGACCTTCGGCGGCAATGCTGTCGGCGGCGTGATTTCCATCACCACTGTCGATGCCCCGCGTGACGAGGATGGCATCCGTCAGTCCTATGCGATTGAGGCGGGCAGCTTCGGGCGGATCGGCGGGTCTTATGGCCTCAGCCAGCAGACCGGCGCGCTGACCCTCTCGCTGGGCCTGTCACATACGCAGGCGGATGGTTTTTCTGCTGCGGATGAGAATGCCGGCAACACCGAGAATGATCCCTTCTCGACCACAAGGCTCAGCTTTGGCGCGACTTACCGGGTCAATCCCGATGTCACCATCGGCCTGAACGCCTTCATTGATGATAGCGAGTATGAGTTTGACGAATTCGCCACATCGCCGGTCGATGGCTCGCCGCGCGATGAGACCGGGGATACCACCGTCACCGGCGTCCGGGCCTTTGCCGATGTGAACAGCGGTATCTGGAACCACAGCCTCAATCTGACCTATCTCCAGACGGATCGTGTGGTCGAATCCCGCACCGTCGGTGCCGAAACAGCCGCGAATTTCGGATCAGCCTTCCGCTCCAGCTTCGAAGGCGAGCGCGTCGCCGCTTCCTATGTCGCCACTACCGAAGCCCTGGCCAATCAGCGCCTGTCCTTCGGGATCGACTGGCGCGAGGAGACGGCGCGTTATGTCAACCTTGGGGCCGGGACCGCATCCACGCGCACGACGGGCGGTTTCATCGAGAACATCTGGTCGCCGCAGGACAATCTGGACATTTCCGCCAGCCTGCGCGTCGATGACAGTTCCAGCTTTGGGCAGGAAACGACTGGCCGGATTGCCTTTTCCTGGCGTGCGGGGGCGAACACCACTCTGCGTGGGGCCGTCGCCACAGGCTATCGCCCGCCCTCGATTGACGAGCTTTTCGGCAATTACCCCGGCGCTTTCCCCTTCGTCGGCAACCCAGACCTCGCCCCTGAGGAAAGCCTGAGCTATGAGATCGGTCTGCAACAGGGCTTTGGCAACGGCGGCTCTGTCTCGGCCACGCTCTTCCGTCTGGAAGTGGACAATTTTATTCAATATCAGTTTGAATCGCCCGTCTCCACTGTGCGCAACACCCCCGGTGCCACCGTGTTCAAAGGTCTTGAACTGGCAGCCTCCTATCCGTTGGGCGGGCGCGCGACCCTGACCGGCGCCTATACCTTGACCGACGCCGAAGAGGCGAGCGGCGATCGTGTGGCCCGTGTCCCGCGCCACGATCTGAGCCTGTCCCTCACGACCGAGATCACGGATCGTCTGAATGCCGGTCTGTCGCTGCGCCATGTCGCGGACAGGCCCGATGACTCGGGTCGGGTCATGGATGACTATACCGTGGTGAACGCCAGCTTCCGCTATGAGATCACCGAGACGCTTGAGGCGAGTTTCCGGATCGAGAACCTTTTTGACGAGCAATACCAACAGGTCGCAGGTTATGGGGCTTCAGACAGGGCGTTCTATGTGGGACTTTCCAGCCGTTTCTAGAACCATGGCTCTGGGGGTGGCGCTGCTCTGCGCCGCCCCTGCGGTGGCCCGTGCGGATGGGCCTGCCGCCGATGCGCCCGCCCGTGTCGTCTCGATGAACCTGTGCACCGATCAGCTTGCCATGTTGATGGCGGCGGATGGGCAGCTTCTCTCGGTCTCGCATATCGCCTTTGATCCTTTGGCCTCGCCCATGGTCGAGGAGGCAGGCCGCCATGCCAGAAACCATGGTCAGGCCGAAGAGATCTTTGCGATGCAGCCGGATCTGGTGCTGGCCGGTGTCTACAGCGACCCCTATACCGTCGGCCTGCTGCGGCGTCTGGGGGTCGAGGTGGTGCAGTTCCCGCTGGAAACCGACTTTGATGGCATCCGTTCCAACATATTGAAAATGGGCGATGTTCTGGGGCAGGAGGCGGCCGCGCGCCGTGTCGTGGCGCAGTTCGACACCGATCTTGCGGCGCTGCGCCCGGCTGACGGCGCGCGTCCTTCCGCCTTGCTGCACTATGCCAACAACTACACATCCGGTGACAAATCACTGGCGCATCAGATCCTGCTGGCCGCTGGTCTGGTCAATGCCACGACCGAGGCCGGAATCACCGCCGCCGGTTCCGTGCCGCTGGAGCGGTTGGTGATGCTGTTGCCGGACCTTGTGATCTCGGGCCAGCCCTATCCTGGCGCGTCGCGGGCCGAGGAGGTCTTGCGCCATCCCGCCCTGCGCGACTTGCAGCAGAGACAGTCGGGGGCCACGCTGGCGGATGCGGAATGGGTCTGCGGCACGCCCTTCGTGTTGCGGGCGGTGGCGCGGTTGGTTGACATACGGGAGCGTATGTAATGGCGCTGCGCCTGTCACTCCTGATGATCGTGGCGGCTCTTTTCGCCCTTTCGGTGCTGATCGGGCCGGCCGGGTTAAGCCTGGGCGACACGCTGCGCGCCCTGCTTCTGGGGCAGGGTGAGGCGGCCACGCTGGTGATGCGCGAAATCCGCCTGCCGCGTGCGATTCTGGCGGTGCTGGTCGGTGCCTCGCTGGGGTTGTCCGGGGCGGCGATGCAGGGGTTTCTACGCAATCCGTTGGCCGAACCCGGGCTGATCGGCGTGTCCGGTTCGGCCGCGCTGGGGGCGGTGATCGTGTTGCAGGCCGGTCTGGCCGCCACATGGTGGCTGGCCTTGCCCCTTGCCGCGCTGACCGGAGCTTTGCTGTCCGTCCTGCTGATCCTGCTGCTGGCGGGGCCGCGCGGCTCGTCCCTGACGCTGATCCTTGCGGGGATCGCGATTTCCGCACTGGCCGGGGCGATGACCACTTTGGTGCTGAACCTGTCGCCCAATCCTTTCGCGGCCAGCGAGGTGGTGTTCTGGATGATGGGATCGCTGTCTGACCGGTCCTTTGATCACGTCTGGATCGCGCTGCCCTTCATGATGATCGGCTGGGCGCTGCTGTTGTCATTGGGGCGCCCGTTGGATGTGCTGACGCTGGGCGAGGATGCCGCCGCCACGATGGGCGTTGCTACCGGACGGGTGCGTATGGTTTTGGTTCTGGGGATTGCATCCTGCGTCGGCGCGGCGACGGCCGTGGCCGGGGCCATCGGCTTTGTCGGGCTTGTGGTGCCGCATATTCTGCGGCCTTTTGTCGGCGCGCGGCCTTCGGCCTTGCTCTGGGCCTCGGCCTTGGGTGGTGCGGCGATGGTGCTGGCTGCGGATCTGGCGGTGCGGCTGGTCCTGCCAGACCGCGACCTGAAACTTGGTGTCCTGATGGCGATCATCGGCGCGCCCTTCTTCCTCCACCTGATCTACAAGACACGGGGAGAGCTGCGATGACCCTGCTGTCCCTTGAAAACCTGACTGTCCGGCGCGGGGAATGTCCTGTGGTCGATCATGTGACCCTGTCGATCGGTGCCAAGGAATGTGTCGGTCTGATCGGTCCCAACGGCGCCGGAAAGACCACGTTGATGCGCGCGGCTTTGGGGTTGGAGACGTTCAGCGGCACCTCGAGTCTGGCGCGGCTGAACGCGGTCGCGCGGGCGCAGGCGGCGGCGTTTCTGCCACAAGCGCGCCAGATTGCCTGGCCGATGGAGGTGGAAACGCTGGTGGCGCTGGGCCGGGTGCCGCATCTGCCGCGCGGCGCGCAGCCGGGCGCGGTGGATCGTGCGGCGATTGACGACGCGATCCACCGTCTTGGGCTGGACGGGTTCCGGCATCGCATCGCGACGCAGCTTTCGGGTGGAGAGCAGGGCCGCGTCCTGATTGCGCGTGCGCTGGCGCAGCAGACGCCTCTGCTTCTGGCCGATGAGCCGATTGCCGGGCTTGATCCCGCGCAGCAGATCGCGACGATGCAGGTATTCTCGGCCCTGGCAGAGGAGGGGCGCGCGGTGTTGGTGTCGCTGCACGATCTGGGTCTTGCCGCGCGGCATTGCACGCGGCTGATCCTGATGCATCAGGGCAGGGTCGTGGCGGACGGCGCCCCGGCTGAAGTGCTGACGGCCGAGTTGATGGCGAAGGTTTACGGCATTTCCATATGGCGGCAGGACAGTCCGCTGGGCCCGGTGTTGCAGCCGATGGGGGTGCTATGATCACGCCGGTGCTGGATCATCCCTGGCTGACGCTGGATCTGGGCCGCGAGATGCGCGTCATCAGCTGGGCGCCGCATCGCGGCGGGCTGGTGTCGGCGCGCCATATCCTGTGGCGCGAGGTGCGCAATGCCGATCTGCCCGAAGGGTTCGATGCCTTCCTGTGGCTGGCGCAGGAGTGTCGGGATCGCAGGATGGAACAGGCCGTTGCCATGCTGACCTCGCGCAAGATCGCAACCTTCACCGTCGCGCAGGCCGAGGTGGGTGGTATTCGGGCGCAGGCCGTGGCGACGGTGGGTCTGTCCAATGCGGAACGTGCGGCCCATGGCGCCGGAGTGCCTGCAAGACCGGCGGCAGGATATGGGACGATCAATATCGCAGTGATATTGGAATATGGTTTGACCGACATCGGCTTGATCGAGGCGCAGAGCATCGCCACGGCGGCACGCACCGCCGCCATCATGGAAACCGGGGTGATGACCCCCACCGGCGTTGCCACGGGCACAGGCACGGATTGCAACGCCATCGCGGCCTTGCCCGGAACGGATGCCTTCTGCGGTCTGCATACCCCGCAGGGCAAGGCGGTGGGGGCCGCTGTCTATGCTGCCGTCCGGCAAGGCGCGGAGGGATGGACCCTTGAAACAGGAGGCAAGCCCTATGACCTCGGCTGACCGGCAGATTTCGCCTGACCTGACACCGCAACGCATCGTCTGCCTGACGGAAGAAACGGTCGAGACGCTGTATCTGTTGGGGCAGGATCATCGCATCGTCGGCGTGACCGGATATGCCGTGCGCCCCCCACGGGTGCGGCGTGACAAGCCGCGGGTGGGGGCTTTCACTTCGGCGGATATTCCCAAGATTCTGGCGCTGGAGCCTGATCTGGTTCTGACCTTCTCGGATCTGCAAGCCGACATCGTCGCCCAGTTGATCCGCGCCGGGATTGCCGTTCATGCCTTCAATCAAAGGGACATTGCGGGGATTCTGGCGATGATCCAGACCCTCGGTGCCTTGACGGGGGCCACGGCCCAGGCGGCGGACCTCATCGCATTGCACCGGGCACGGATGGCCGCCATGGCGGATCATCCTCCTGCTATACGACCGCGTATTTACTTTGAGGAATGGGACGAGCCGATGATTTCCGGCATCCGCTGGGCCTCTGAACTGATCGCCGTGGCAGGCGGTGTCGATGTGTTCGAAGATCTGAGTCACGCGCCCTCTGCCAAAGACCGGATCGTGACCTCCGAGCAGGTCATCGCCGCGGCGCCGGACATCATCATCGGGTCGTGGTGCGGCAAGAAGCTGCGCCCCGAAAAGATCGCCGCGCGGCCCGGTTGGTCGGATATTCCCGCCGTGCGCAACGGGCATATCTTCGAGGTCAAGTCGCCGTTGATCCTGCAACCGGGACCGGCGGCCTTGGGTGACGGGCTGGACGCGATCGGCGCAATCATGTCGCGCGTGGCGGAGGAGGTGGCATGACGGATCTGACCGCTCTGACAGCCATGATCGGGCGCGGCGGCATCGTGATGTGGATCATCGCGGGCCTGTCCGTGCTGACGCTTGCGCTGGTGCTGTGGAAGATCTGGCGGCTGACCCTCTCTGGTCTGTGGCGGCGCGCGGAGGCGGAGCGGGCCGTCGCCCTCTGGGTTGCGGGCCGGGACGGCGAGGCGCAGGCCAGCCTTGCCATGCCGCGCGGCATCCGGGCCCGTGTCGTGGCACAGGCGATGGCGGCCTTGGGCGATCCGACGCTGAGCCGGGAGTCCGCCCGTGACGAGGTGTTGCGCGTAGCGCGGCGCGAGTTGAACGCGACGCGCAGCGGGTTGCGGGCGCTTGAGCTGATTTCGACCATCGCGCCGCTGCTGGGGCTGCTGGGCACGGTGCTTGGCATGATCACCGCGTTTCAGGCGCTGCAAAGCACGGGCGCGCAGGCCGACCCGACCATCCTGGCCGGCGGGATATGGGAGGCATTGCTGACCACTGCCGCCGGGATGGCGGTGGCGATCCCGGCCGGTGTCGCGCTGGTCTGGATCGAAAGCCTTGCCGATGGCGTGCAGGCGGATCTGGAGGATGCGGTGACGCAGATCTTTACCCGCGCCCCGGTCATGGAGGGGGAATGATGTTCAGCCTCGACACCCCGCGTCCGCGCCGCAGGCCCAGCCTGACGCCGATGATCGACGTGGTGTTTCTGCTGCTTGTATTCTTCATGCTGGCCTCGCGGTTCGGATCGGATGCGCTGGTGCCCTTGAGCCTTGGCGGTGCGGGGGCCGCCTATGCCGGCCCGCCACGTCTGATTGACGTGCTGCCGGATGGGCAGCGGCTGAACGGGCAGGATCAGAGCATGGCCGCGTTGCTGACCGCGCTGGACGGTCTGACGCAAAGCCGGTCTGACACGGTCGTTCTGCGCGCGCGGGACGGGGCTGCCTTGCAGCGGATCGTGACTGTGATTGCCGCCCTGCGCGCGGCGGGTTTCACGGCGATTGCAGTGGTGGACTGATGGACAGCGGGTTCAGGATCAGCTCCGACAGACGGCGGCGCGGCGCGGGGGATACGTTCGTGCCGATGATCAACATCGTCTTCCTGCTGCTGATCTTTTTCATGCTGAGTGCGACCATCGCCCCGCCGGACCCGTTTGATCTGACCCTGCCGGATGCCGCCCTGGCCGAGGCTGATGTGACCTTGCCACCTGATACCCTGCATGTCTCGGCCCAAGGGGAGTTGGCTTTTGCCGCGTTGCAGGGTGATGCGGCGCTGGCTGCAATTGCTGCGCGGCCTGCCGGGTCGCCCCTGACGGTGCGCGCGGATGCGGCCCTGGACGGGGCGGATTTTGCCGCCTTGCTGGCGCGGCTGGCGGCGGTGGGTGTGGATGCGATTGATCTGACGGTGCGCCAGCCATGAGGGGGATTGCCGAATTCATGGGCTTTGCCGGTATCGCCCTCGCGCTGCATGTCGCGGCGTTGCAGGGATTGCCGGATGGCAGCGAAAGCGCAGGGGCGGGGGGTGATGCGACGGTGACGGTCACGCCGGTATCAGGGTCACTGGCCGCCATGGTCGCTGAATGGGATCGCCCGCCGGTCGCTTTACAAGCGTTTCCGGCGGCCCTGCCGCAGCCGAGCGTGACCCCGTCGATGCCGCCCGTGTCCCGTCAGCCGGATGCGATGCAAGCGCCGGATCTGCCGGCCTTGCCGGACCGGGCGGTGGTTCTGCCATCGCAGGACAGGCCGCCGTCGCAGGATGTGGCGCGGTCTGCCCCGGCGCCGGTCAAGGAGGCAGTGCCCCGGATCAGGCCGCAATCACGCCCGGCGGCGACACCCGCACAACCGCAGCCGACCGCCACCCCCGCGCCCCAGCCAAGCCCGCGTGCGCAGAGCCAGGCCGCCGGGCGCGGTGCAGAGGCGGCGCGCGGCACGAACGGACCCGCCGAGACGGCGCAGGTCGGCAAGGCGGCGCGGCAAAGCCTGCTGGCCGAATGGGGCGGAAAGATACGCAACCGTATTGACAGGGCGCGGCCGCGCGGCACCGGGCGCGGTTCGGTGACGGTGGTTCTGTCTGTCGGGCGTGACGGGGCGCTGCGTTCTGTCGGCATTGCCGCATCCTCGGGGCAGGCGGCGCTTGATCAGCGGGCCGTGCAGGCGGTCCGGGCGGCGGGCCGTTTTCCCGCAGCACCCGCCGGCCTTGTCGATGCCGCCTATTCCTTCCGGTTGCCGATCCGCTTCGACTGACCCGCCCTCAGCCTGCTGCCAGACGGGCAGAGGCGCGCAGGCCCCGGATCATATCGGCCGCCTTTTCCGCGATCATGATCGTGGGCGCATTCGTGTTGCCGCCAATGAGCGTGGGCATGACCGAGGCATCCACCACCCGCAGGCCTTCGACCCCGTGCACGCGCAGTTCGGGATCGACGACGGCCATGGGATCGGTGCCCATCCTGCATGTGCCGACCGGGTGATAGATCGTATCCGCCCTTGCGCGGATCTGCGCTTCCCAATCTGCATCGCTTGGGGTGTTGGGCAGATGCAGTTCCTTGTGGCGATACCTGTCCATGGCGGGGGCTTGCATGATGGCGCGGGCCATTTTGGCTCCGGCGACAAGCGTTTGCAGATCGTGATCGTCCGACAGATAGCGCGGATCTATGCCGGGTGCCGCCAGAGGGTCGGCAGATTGCAGAAAAACCGACCCCCGCGCCCGCGGATACAGCGGGCAGATATGGCAGGAAAACCCGTGACCCAGATGCAGCTTGCGCGCGTGATCCTCGACGATGGAGACCACGAAATGCAGTTGCACATCGGGGCGGTCCAGCTCGGGACTGGTCTTGAGGAAACCCGCCCCTTCGGCCAGCGGACTGGCGATCATGCCGGTTCCGTCACGGCGCCAGTGGAGCATCTGGCGCAGCAGAGACAGGCCGCCGTGCAGGCTCAGCCCGAACATGTCCCGGTCACGCGATTTATAGGCAAGGATGAAATCCAGATGATCCTGAAGGTTCTGCCCCACGCCGGGCAGATCATGGACCATGCCGATACCATGTTTCTTGATGTCTTCCGGGCGGCCGATCCCTGAAAGTTGCAAAAGCTGCGGCGAGTTGAAGGCCCCGGCGCAAAGGATGACCTCGCGCCGCGCCTCGACCTTCTGGGTGGCGCGTCCCTGTCGATAGGAGACGCCGGTGGCGCGCTTGCCCTGAAAGAGGACGCGGGTCGCATGTGCGCCGGTCAGCACCGTCAGATTGGGGCGGTGCATCGCGGGAAAAAGATAGGCCGCCGCCGATGAGCAGCGCTCGCCGTTACGCTCAGCATCATGGAACTGTGTAACCTGGAACAGACCGACGCCCTCGGTCTCGCCCGTGTTGAAGTCATCCCGAAACCTGTGTTGCAGGGATGTTGCCGCATCGACAAAGGCATGGGTGATCGGGCGGGGGCTTTTCTGGTCCGATACCTGCAAGGGGCCGCTTGCGCCGTGTTCGGGATTTGCGCCGCGCTCGTTATTCTCGGACCGGCGGAAATAGGGCAGCACATCATCCCATGACCAACCGTGACAGCCCTGCGCTGCCCATCCGTCATAGTCCCTGCGATGCCCGCGCACATAGAGCATCGCGTTGATGGCAGATGAACCGCCCAGAGCCTTGCCGCGCGGTTGATAGCCACGACGCCCGTTCAGCCCGGCTTGCGGCACGGTCTGATAGGCCCAGTTGCCGAAGTTGATCCATCCGGGCAAGAGCGCGATGGCCCCCACCGGCGCACGGAACAGAAGGTTCCTGCCGCTGCCGCCCGCCTCGAGCAGGCACACGGTTGTGTTCGGGTCTTCCGTCAGACGGGACGCCAGGGTGGCACCGGCAGAACCACCCCCGACAATCACGTAATCAAAACCCATGTTCGACATCCTCTCTGGCGAGGCTTGGATCAAGCGAAGAGAACGACCGGCCTCCCCGCGGTCAATTCCAGGCACTGGTTACGGATACTGACAGACTTGAACCTGCGGACAGTCACTCATCATCTTCGAAGAACCCGCCCCGCCCGATCGAAGCATAGGCCGTGAAGCCCGCCTTTCTGGCGTCGCGGGGGGAATAGACATTGCGCAGGTCGGCCATATGGGGCGTTGCCATCTTGCGCGCCATCCGTTTCAGGTCCAGCGCGCGGAATTCGTTCCACTCGGTCAGGATCACCAGAAGGTCGGCATTCTGCGCCGCCTTGTAGGCGTCGTCATGCCAGTGCACGCCGGGCAGCAGCGCCTCTCCCTCATGCCGGCCTTGCGGATCGACGACGCGCACCTTGGCCCCGCCTCCCACCATCGCGGGAATGATCGTCAGGCTGGGCGCGTCGCGCATGTCGTCGGTGTTGGGCTTGAAGGTCACGCCCAGAACCGCCACCGTCTTGCCGTTGAAACTGCCTTCGCAGAGGTCCAGCAGCTTGTCGATCATGCGGCGCTTGATCTCATCATTGACCTTGATGACTGTCTCGGTGATCTGCATCGGCACGGCGTGTTCCTGTCCGATACGGGCCAGCGCCTTGGTATCCTTGGGAAAACACGAGCCGCCAAAGCCGGGCCCCGCGTGCAGGAACTTGTTCCCGATCCGCCCGTCCAGACCGATGCCCTTGGCCACTTCCTTGATGTCGCCGCCTGCGCGTTCGCACAGGGCGGCAATTTCGTTGATGAAGGTGATCTTGGTCGCCAGAAAGGCGTTGGCCGCGTATTTGATCATCTCGGCGCTTTCCAGATCGGTGGTGACAATCGGAAAGTCGCGC
>JAMWZG010000009.1:1525-17516 GCA_024304855.1 Paracoccaceae bacterium | reverse complement strand
CGCGCTCCGTCTGCACACCGACGATGATGCGGTCGGGCTTCATGAAATCCTCGATCGCCGCCCCTTCGCGCATGAACTCGGGGTTCGAGGCAACGTCGAATTCCAGATCGGGATTGGCCTTGCGTATGACTTTCTTCATCTGCCGGTTGGTCCCGACAGGCACGGTGGATTTCGTCACGATCACGACATAATCCGTGGCGGCGCGGGCGACCTCCTCGGCGGCGGCATAGACATAGACCAGATCGGCATGACCATCGCCGCGCCGCGTGGGCGTGCCCACCGCGATGAAGACCGCATCGGCGCCTTGCACGGCAGCGGCCAGATCCAGCGTGAAGGTCAGACGCCCGGCCGCGACGTTCTTGGCCATCAGGGCCTCCAGCCCCGGCTCGAAAATCGGCACCTCGCCCGCGTTCAGCCTTTCGATCTTGCGCGGATCCTTGTCCACGCAGATCACGTCATGCCCGAAGTCCGAGAAACATACCCCCGACACAAGGCCCACATAGCCGGTCCCAATCATCGCAATCTTCATGACCCAATCCTCTACCGCATACCGGGGTGACTGGTCGAACTTGTGCGGCCAATGACGCAGGCCGTCAACGACTCAGAGGCCGGGACGGCGGGCGATTAACGGGTGGTGTGCTTTCGGCGCGTCATGAGATGAGCCACCCCGAGAAGGCCGTATGCGCCTGAAAATAGGTGAAGTTGATGTTCAGGTTGCCGGTGCGGCAGGTGACATACTGCCCCGCCGTCAGCCCGAAGACCGAGGTGAAGGACAAAGGCGCCGCGCCGATCAGGAATTGCATCTGCATGGTCTGGGTCACGCCATTGATGGCATAGGCCACGCGGCCATTTGTGGCATTGCCCAAAAGGCCATTGATCACAAAGCAATAAAGCCCATCGACAGGGGCCGTGAATCGCCCTGTCAGCGGATTGTAATGGCTTCCCCTATTGAGCACGGGGTTCGCAAACAGAAGATCCGTATTGGCTGTCGTGACCGTGGCCCAGGCCCCCGTGGAATAGGCCAGAAAGGCCGGGTTGCCCGGTGCCTGCACCGCGCCGGTGTGGCGATCAAGCACCAGCGCCTCCTTGAAGTCGCTGCCATCGGCAGAGACTTTGATGGCGAAGTCATCGCTGCCGGTGGTGCCCATCTCGGCCCGCCCCGACCAGCCCGTCTGGAACACGAGGCTGGAGGTGTCGCTGCTCTGCGCCTTGTTGATCTTGAGCCGGTGATCCGCCCCGTCATGAGTCAGAAGCGTGGCCGGCCCTGCGACCGACAGCGGGTTGGTGGCGTCCGCAATGGTGCCGATCCCCAGATGCGCAAGATTGTCGAGGTTCGGAATGACCGGCGCCCATGCGTTGCCATCAAAGCGGATCTGGCTGCCCGAGGAGAGGTCATCCGCCCGCCACCCCGAGAGCGGCGCATAGAATACCCATCCTGACCCGTCGGCCACGGCGATGGCCCCGTCCTGACCTTCCCAATCGCCAGTGGCGGCATCGGCCACCACATAACGATCCCCCGACGTGGCGTTCAGCGGCGGCGTCGTCATCTGGGCCGAGATCACGGCAAGCTGCACGATGGCATCCAGATGCCGGATGGCGTCGTTATGGGTCACATGTTTCTGAGCCTGTGACGGCAGAATATAGGGCAGGGCCAGAACGGGCGAGGTGTCGGTCATCAGGCGTGTCCTTGTTGTGCGGCAGGCGGGTGTTGCATCCCGGTCGCCGCGAAGATGCGGGTATGGCGGAGCGCATCTTTGCAAAACTGCGGGTTAAGGACGGATGTTCTGACCGTCTGTGCCGTTTACGCCCGGTTCATTCTTTGACCGGAACGCCCATGCGGTCAGAAGATGAAGTCATCCGCCGTCAGGCGGGTTGCCTCGAAACCGGCAAGGATCAGCACGTCCGGACTGTCCGCCGATGTCCGCACCAGAGTGTCGGTCAGAAGCTGACCGATGATCAGGCCGCCAAACCCCTGAACGCCGGCATGGTTGGACAGGTCGATCCGGTCCAGACCATCCTCGAAACGCTGGATCACATCGCGCCCGAACCCGGCGCGAAAGACGAAATGATCCGCCCCGGCATCACCGACCATATAGTCATTGCCGGACCCACCGATCAGCGTGTCATTGCCGGTTCCGCCAATCAGGCTGTCATTTCCGCTGCCGCCGCGCAGCAGGTCATTGCCGCGCTCTCCGAACAGGAAGATCGCGGTGCCGTGGGCGCTGGCATCCAGCGTGTCATTGCCGGTATAGCCGTTGACCCGCTCCAGCCCGCGCCAATGGGTCAGGTCCAGCGCGACATCCGTTTCCAGATAGATCTGCGCGCGATCATAGCCTGCGGTGCCCGTATCCGTCACCCGGTCCAGCGCATCGACCATATAGAGATCGGAGCCGTTCTGCCCGTCCATCTGGTCGGACCCGATCCAGCCGATCAGCGTATCGTCGCCCTCACCGCCAAGGATCGTGTCATTGCCATCCACGCCTGACAGGAAATCATTGCCCGCGCCACCTTCCAGCCGATCCTGCCCCGGACCGCCCATCAAGGTGTCGCGCCCCGCTCCACCGCGCAGAACGTCATTGCCCTGCTCGCCCAACAGCGAAATCGCAAAGGACAGGCTGCTGCCATCCAGCGTGTCATTGCCGGTGAACCCGTTGACCCGTTCGATCCCGCTCCACCCTGCAAGGCTCAGCGCGACGCCGCCGGACTGAAACACCTGCGCGCGGTCAAAACCCGTGGTGCCGCTGTCCGCGACCCGGTCGAAGGCATCGACCATGAAAAGGTCCGATCCGTCGCCGCCATCCAGAAGGTCTGCGCCGACCCATCCGATCAGCGTGTCATTGCCCGCCTCGCCAAAAAGCGTGTCATTGCCGACAGCACCGATCAGCCGGTCGTTGCCCGTGCCCCCGAAAAGATCATCATGGCCCGCGCCCCCCGTCAGCGTATCGCTGCCGTCCTGACCTACAAGGCGGATGCCGATGCTGCGCCCCGTGGCGTCAATCGCGTCATTGGCCCAGCCACCCTCGATCTGCTCCACATCATCCCAGCCGCCGATAAGATAGGGCCGTCCGGCGTTCCCTTCGATGATCACTCGGTCAAAGCCCGCCCCGCCGCTTGCGACATGGTCGCCGGGGTCTGACACAAGGAACAGATCGTTCCCGGCCCCGCCCGACAGCGTATCCGCGCCCGGTCCGCCCGACAGCGTGTCATCGCCCAGACCGCCGCGCAGCACATCATCGCCAGCGTCACCGAACAGATAAAGCGCGTCCGGGTTGCCGCCTGCGTCCAGCGTATCATTGCCGGTGAACCCGTTGACCCGCTCGATCCCGCGCCAGGCCGACAGGTTCAGCGCGACCCCTGATGCCTCGGACAGCTGTGCCCGGTCGCTGCCTGTGGTGCCGCTGTCCGTGACCAGATCCAGCGCATCGACCATGTAGATGTCCGATCCGTCGCCCCCGTCCATGACATCTGCGCCGTCCCAACCGACCAGCGTGTCATCGCCTTCCTCGCCACGCAGCGTGTCATTTCCCGCAGCGCCCAAGAGGCGGTCATTGCCAGATCCCCCGGTCAGCAGGTCATTGCCATCACCGCCGTCAAGAGTATCCGCCCCGCTGCCGCCGGCCAGAGTGTCGTCACCTGCCTCTCCCGTCAGAGAGTCGTCGCTGTCATCGCCTGACAGGCTGTCGTTGCCGCTGCCACCGGACAGCGTATCGCGGCCGCCTCCTCCCTGAAGGTCGTCGTCCTCTGTGCCGCCTTCCAGCCGGTCATTCCCGTTGCCGCCCTGAAGCCTGTCCTGCCCCGCGCCGCCAAAAAGCTGATCGTTGCCGGCACCGCCGATCAACAGATCATTGCCGACCCCGCCGGTCAGGCGGTCGTTGCCGCCAGCGCCATCCAGCGTGTCATTCCCCGCTCCACCGTTCAGCGTGTCGTTGCCCGCCCCGCCCGCCAGCGACAGATCCCGCTGCGGCGGTGGTCCGCCTGATCCGTCGCCCGGCGCCGCAGGCAGAGAGACGACAGGCGCGCGCGTCAGGTTCAGGATCGGCGACCAGAGCACATCCGCGCGACTCAGAGCCGTGCCCGCGGCGCTGCGGATCTCCAGAACCTCGGTTCCGAAGCGGATCTCGGCCCCGCCGGGGCGCGTCTCGACCACGAGTTGCGCCGCGGTGGTGAGGCCGGTCCATGCGCTCAAGTCCAGACGATCCACGCCGGGCTGAAAGTCGGTGATGACATCCGGTTGACCATCTGCCGCCAGAACGAAACGATCCTCGCCCGCGCCGCCGGTCAACACGTCTAAGCCTTGGCCGTCCAGAAGAATGTCATGCCCGGCCCCTCCGGCAAGCGTGTCATTCCCGGCGCCGCCGCTCAGGATGTCGTCCTGCGCGCTGCCGTTCAACATCTCTGCGGTGGCGGTGCCGGTCTGCGTCTGGCCGATCTGGCCGGGATCGACCGTCAGCCGGGTGATTCCCGCCTCGCGCTCGCTTGTTGCGAACACATGGACAGCGCCGCCGATCTGCGCTGCGGTCAGTGTGGCCACATTGGACAGCGTCGCGGCCAGGGTATCGGCCATGCTGTCCAGATGCAGCAGCCGCCCGCCCGGCAGTAGCAGGAACAGACTGACCCCGTCGTCGCCGCCCCCTGCGATCACGAAATGGCGGTCAGCCACGGTCACGGTTTCCAGCGCGTTCACGCGGTGAAATCGCGTGTTCAGGTCGTCGATGACATGATCGACCGGCCGCAGGATGCCGTTCGCATCAAGCTCCAGCACGCTGAGGGACGAGCTGAGCGTCGCGGCAACGATGATGTAATGTGACCCGCCGATCGTGACCGCCGCGACCGCGCTGGGCGCGTCGATGCCCAGACCCTGCGCCGCGCCATAGTCGGAGGTCCGCTGCAACGCGCCCCCCGCCGCGACCCGGAACGCCGACAGCACATCGCCCGAGGCGAAGGCTGTCACCAGAAAGTCATGCCCGCCGATGGTCAGCGTGGCCATGTCGCTGACCATCCGCTGTGCGTCTGCGCCGGTCAGGGCAATGGCCTGCCCCTGCAAGGCAGGCCCCGCCGCCGTGTCCAGCCGCAAGAGGCCGGTGCCCCGGATGCTGGCATAATGATAGAGGCTGTCGCCGGATCGCGCCGCGACCAGCCCGGTCATCACCCCCAGATCAAGGCCCGGCGCGGTCAATCTCTGCGCTGTTCCCACGCCACCGCCTTGCAGCAGCGGCATCGCCATCAGCCCGGGGTCGCGCAGGCCCAGCATCGCCAGATAGCTCTGCCCGCCGTGGTGGAGAAGCGCCAGATCCGGTGGTGTCAGTTGCGCCAGTTCGGGCGCAAGCGCGGTGCTGCGCAGCGTCGCCCCGGTGCTCGCGTTGATGACCGATACCGCGCCCGTCAGGCCCGCACGGGTGACGGAAACAAGCGTCGGTCCGCCTTGGGCGGTCATGATCTCAAGATCTGTGATCCTTTCGGATAAATCCTGACCGCCAGCGTTCAGCACTGCGCTGAACGCGAATCTGTAGTTCCCCATCCCACACTCCCGGCCCCCCGGCCGTTTCACGCACCGGGGTCAGAATGGACGGCGGCAGGTTAATACGGCCTTGTGGGAATGTGGCTGAATATTGACCCTTGGTTTGGATTTTAAGGGTCTGTTGACGGATGGTCGTCAGGTGGAGGCCGACACCACACCGGCCCGGTGGGCGTTTTCAACCCAGCGCCGGTTCAAGTTTGACAAAGCCTCAAGGTCGCGCGTGTCGATGGCGCGGCGCAGCGATTGCAAGACCGACGCCATTTGCAACTCCGACAGATGCCCTTCCTGCGCCCTGAGGATTTTGGGATGGGGCGTGGTCAGCATGTCGGACCCGATCAACAACTCCTCATGCAGTTTCTCGCCGGGGCGCAGGCCGGTCACAACAATCTCTATATCGCCGCGCGGGTTCCTTGCGTCGCGGACGGTGTATCCCGCCGCCTCGATCATCTGCTGCGCGACTTTGCGGATCGGCACGGGCGCGCCCATATCGAGGACGAAGACATCCCCTCCCCGGGTGAAAGTGCCCGCCAGAAGCACAAGGCGCACGGCTTCGGACAGGGTCATGAAGTAGCGCGTCACGTCGTCATGGGTCAGCGTGACCGGGCCGCCGCGCGCGATCTGGTCCTGAAACAGCGGGATCACCGACCCGGAGGAACCCAGCACATTCCCGAACCGCACGATGGAGAAGGCTGTGCTGCTGGAGCGAGTCGCCAGATCCTGCACGATCATCTCGGCCAGACGTTTGGAGCATCCCATGACACCGACAGGACGCACGGCCTTGTCGGTCGAGATCAGGATGAACCGTTCGACCTGCGCCGCCCGCGCCTCGTCTGCAAGGGTTTTCGTGCCCAGGACATTGTTGCGCATCCCCTCGATCACATTCGCTTCCACCATGGGAACATGCTTGTAGGCCGCAGCATGGAGGACGACATCCACGCGGTGGGTGGCAAGGACGTGACGGATCAACCCCGCCTCGCAGACAGAGCCCAGCACGGGCGTGATCGGTATCGGTGTTCCGCCGTCCTGCAATTCGCGGGAAATCGCGTAAAGCGAGGGTTCGCTGTGATCCAGAAGGATCAGGCTGGCCGGCCGGGCCGAGAGAAGCTGTCGGCATATCTCGGACCCGATGGACCCGCCTGCGCCGGTGACAAGAATGTTGCGCCCGGCATAGGCGTCGCTGATGCCGGGCAGTTCATGTTCCAGACCCGTGCGGCCCAAAAGATCGGACAGTTCCATCGGCTCGATCTGCCGGATCAACTCATCCTTGCCGACCAGATCGGCAAAGGACGGCAGGGCATGAACCTCGCATCCCATGGCGCGCAGGCGTGTGGCGATCCGTTGCTGCACGGAACGGCTGACGGAGGGCATGGCAAGAACGACCCGGTCGATCTTGTGCCGCGCCACCAGTTCGGGAATGAGTTGCTGCGCATAGACCACAAGCCCCCCGATGGTCAGGCTTTGCAGCGTCGGGTTGTCGTCCACAAAAGCGACCGGCACAATCTCGGTATCCGTGGCCAGAGCGGCGGCCAGTTGTTGCCCCGTCTGCCCGGCGCCATAGATCAGCACCCGTTTGCGCACCTGTTTCCTGCGGTAGATCCAGATCAGCAGACTGCGCAGCAGCAGCCGCGACCCGACGGTCAGGATCATGAACACCATCGACAGAACCGGAAACACGCCCAGTGGCAGGGTCGCGTGCGAAATGCCGCCTGCCGTAAAGGCCGCAAAGCCGATGGCCGCCCCGATTGCGGATGACGACAGCAGGCTTGGCAGTTGATAGGCATTCAGCTTGACCCGGTGCAGCCCCAGATAAACGGTCATGCAGGCCGCAACCGGAAGGATAGCGGCGCCAAGCGGGATCATCTTGCGCAATGTGGCGGCATCAGGAAGATGGCCTGTCACCAGAACAACCGCGATACCCAGCGCCAGCACCGCACAGAGACAATCCAGCCACAACAGGATGGACCGCTTTTGCCGGCGGGACAGGGACATGCAGAAATCAAACAGGTCTTGCCGCAAAACGCGCCTCACTCCGGCTCTGGTCGAGGGCACGCCCCTGCGCGGCATCCGGCGAAAAACAGGCCGGACATCAGGGCGGACTCAAGCAGTCCGATACTCGTTAACATCACATCACATGACGTGAATCGCACCTATACTGCGATGCTGATCCGTAACGTCAGTTGAACACACAGAAGAATCTTCATCCCTTTATACGACTATTTGGGATCATGGTAAAAGAAACCTGAAAACCGTCCCGAAAATCAAGCGAATATCCAGACCGATGCTGCGCCTTTCAGCATAAATGAGGTCGAGCCGCGCCTTGCGCGGGATGCAGCGTCGCACATAGACCGCCTCGGTCTGTTCGGCGGTCGTGCATTCGGCCAGAAGCCGCTCCTCTGTTCGGTGATAGACCAGCGTGGCCAGGCCCGTCAGCCCCGGCCGCTGCTCGAGGACTCGCGCGTAGAGTGCGGGAAAACCCTCGACATAACGGCGCAGGGGAGGGCGCGGCCCGACAAAACTGATGTCGCCACGCCACACGTTGAGGAGTTGCGGAACCTCGTCCAGACGGCTGCGCCGCAGATACCGGCCAAGCGGGGTGATCCGGTTCGTTTTGTCCCCGCCCGACACGCCCGAATCCCCAGGCGCCGGGCGCATCGTGCGGAATTTCCACAGCATGAAGGCGCGTTCCGGTGTCTTCATGCGTTCGGCCACATGAAAGACGGGGCGTCCGTCGCAAAGCAGGATCAGCAGGGCGATCACCGCGCCGAGGGGGAGGAGGATCACGCTCAGCCCCATGGCAAAGACCAGATCCAGAGCCCGCTTTCCCGGAGTCATCTGCCCGCGCCCGCAGGGCGGGTCGCGGCGCGCTGCGCGCATCCCTCATCGCACCGGCGACGACGGATCTGCCGATAACGGCGGTCTGGTACTGCCTCGCACATGTCACTTTACCCGGTCAAACTTGTTACTTTTTCCTGTTTAACAGCTTCGCCAGACTGTAGGAAGTTGCCAAGGATCGTGTGTGTGATCAAGGGGCTGGTGGTGTTGGGTCAGGTTGTGAAAGTGTTTCGGGCGGTTGCGGTTTGCCTTGTGCTGGCGGCCTGCACATTGCCCCGCGGGGCCGCATTGACCGATGAGGTGCTGCGCGAGAAAGACAGCGGCACACCCACCTTTCAGGTCATGCCTGTCACCCGTGCCAACCTGCCGCAGATCGGTGCCTGGCCGGTTACGGGCTGGTCCGGGGGCTATCACTGGCCGCAGGCGACGCGCGGTGCGGCAAGCCCGCTGATCCTGCCGGGCGACCGCGTCGATCTGGTGATCTGGGACAGTCAGGAGAATTCGCTTCTGACGACGGCCATGGACAAGAAGGTGGTCCTGCCGGGTCTGACGGTCTCGCCCAGCGGGACGATCTTCGTGCCCTATCTTGACGAGATTCAGATCGGCGGATCAACCCCGCAGGAGGCGCGGCGCCAGATCCAGACCGCGCTTGAGCCGATTGTGCCCTTTGCACAGGTTCAGGTCGATCTCGTGGCCGGGCGGCAGAATGCGGTGGATCTGGTCGCCGGGGTTGCCCGACCCGGCAGCTATCCTCTGCCGGATCGCAATCATACCATCCTGTCGATGCTGGCCACGGGGGGCGGCATCGCACCCGGCCTGCGCCATCCGCTTGTGCGCCTGATGCGCGACGACACAACCTATGAAATGCGGGCCGAAAGGCTATTCTCTGACGCGTCGCGCAATATCCTGCTGCGCGGTGGCGACAAGATCCTGGTTGCCGAGGATGACCGCTATTTCACCGCCCTGGGGGCGACGGGCACCGAAAGGCTGATCCATTTCGAGAAGGAAGAACTGACCGCGCTCGAGGCGATTTCGGTCATCGGCGGGCTGACGGACAGCCGCGCCAATCCCAAGGGGGTGATCGTCCTGCGCGACTATACGGCGCGACAGGTCCGCAGCGACGGGCGCGGCCCCATGATGCCGCAGGTGGTGTTCACCTTTGACCTGACGACGGCGGACGGGCTGTTCGCGGCGCGCGGGTTCCGCATCAATCCCAAGGACACGGTTCTGGCGACCGAATCGCCTGTGACCGGCGTGCAGACCATCGTGGGCCTTCTGGGCTCATTGCTGGGGCTGGCCGGGCGGGTCAACACGTTCTGATCCGCCAGAGGCGAGAGGGGCCGTATCATTCGGGGGGATCACTGGTCGGGCTGAGAGGATTCGAACCTCCGACCCCCTGCTCCCGAAGCAGGTGCGCTACCAGGCTGCGCTACAGCCCGACCGTGTGACAGGCGATTAAACCCGTCGTCATGGATTTGCAAGGGTCGAGTTGCAGGGCCGTGCGGTAGCAGCAAAGGCGCGGCCCCGGACGAACCGGAGCCGCAGCTTGTGATGGTCAGAGAGAGGCGTCCAGCGCCGCCACGATGGCATCACCCATCTGGCTGGTGGTGATCGGCGCGCCACCTTCCGGCCCCATCAGATCGGCCGTGCGCAGACCATCGGCCAGAACCTTGGCCACCGCCGCCTCGACGCGGTCCGCCTCGGCGCCCATGTCAAAGCTGTAGCGCAGCGCCATCGCAAAGCTGAGGATACAGGCGATCGGATTGGCCTTGCCTTGTCCTGCGATGTCGGGGGCCGAACCGTGCACGGGCTCATAAAGCGCCTTGGGCCGGCCATTGGCCATCGGTGCGCCAAGGCTGGCCGAGGGCAGCATCCCAAGGCTGCCGGTCAGCATCGCGGCCAGATCGGACAACAGATCACCGAACAGGTTGTCGGTCACGATCACGTCGAACTGCTTGGGCCAGCGGGTCAGCTGCATCGCGCCGGCATCGGCATACATGTGGCTCAGCTCGACATCGGGATATTCGGTATCGCCGATCCGCTGCACGACCTCGCGCCACAGCACGCCGGATTCCATCACATTGGCCTTCTCCATCGAGCACAGCTTGTTGCCACGCTTGCGCGCCAGCTCGAAGGCAGAGCGGGCCACGCGCTCGATCTCGGATTCGGTGTAGCGCTGGGTATTGATGCCCACGCGCTCATTGCCTTCCTTGAAGATGCCGCGCGGTTCACCGAAATAGACGCCGCTGGTCAGCTCGCGCACGATCATGATGTCCAGACCTGCGACCACATCCTTCTTCAGCGAAGAAAAATCGGCCAGCGCGTCAAAGCACTGCGCCGGGCGCAGGTTGGCGTAAAGGTCCATTTCCTTGCGCAGGCGCAGCAGGCCGCGCTCGGGTTTCACGCTGAAATCAAGCGCATCATACTTGGGCCCGCCCACGGCACCCAGCAGGACCGCGTCCACCTCCTGCGCCTTGGCCATGGTGTCGTCATGCAGCGGCGTGCCGTGCTTGTCATAGGCGCAGCCGCCCACCAGATCCTCGGACACGTCGAAGGTGACGCCGCGCTTGGTGTCATACCAGCCGATGATCTTGCGCACTTCGGCCATGACTTCGGGGCCGATTCCGTCACCGGCAAGGATAAGAAGCGAGGGGTTGGTCATTGCGGTCTGTCCCTTGTGACAATTGTTCGGCACTGGCCTAGCGATTGCCGGACGCAGGGTCAAGAAAGCACATCCTGTCCGGACCTATGGCGGCGAAAGACTGGGCTCCAGCGCCTCGGCCAGCAAGTCCCAGACACGCGCGATCCGGGGCGTCGTGCGCATCATCTGCGGTGCCGCCAGCCATACCGGCAGTTGCGGCAGGGCAAGGCCAAGGTCCAGCTCGACCAGATCGGGGCTGTCCTGCATCAACCCGGCCTGCGCAAAACCGATTCCGCACCCGGCACGGATCAGCGCCAGATAGGCCGTCTGACTGTCACATCTGACCGCGAACATCTCGCGCGTGGCGGGCCAGCCCAGCTCGCGCATGTGGCGCAGCATCAGATCGTTGCGATCATATCCGATCAGATCGTGATCCATCAGATCTTCCGCGCGCGACGGAGACCCCCGCCGCTCCAAGTAGGACCGCGCGGCAAAGACGCCCAGCCGCAGATGACCCAGATGCCGGGTCACGACATCCAGCTGCGTGCTGCGATACATGCGCACTGCAATATCCGCCTCGCGGAACAGCAGGTTGTCGCTGCTGTCGCTGGCCACCAGTTCGATCTGGATCAGGGGTTCGATCTGCCGCAGCCGCGCGATGATCGGCGGCAGGATGTGATGCGCGACCACGGTGCTGGCCGTCAGCCGGACCGTGCCGCGCAGCGCATCCATCTGCCCGGCCGCTGTCAGTGCAAGCGTATTCATCGCTGCGGCCATCTGGCGGGCATGGGGCAACAGCGCCGCCCCGCTCTCTGTCAGGTGCAGGCCGCGGGGTTGCCGGATGAACAGGCGCAGATCAAGCGCCGCCTCGATCTGCTTGATCTGGCGTCCCAGCGTGGGCTGGCTGGTGCCCAGACTGCGCGCGGCGGCGCTCAGGCTGCCGCCATCCGCCACCGCCAGAAAGGCGCGGATCAGGGACCAGTCCAGAGGGTGATGTCGGCTATCCATTCATAAATGAATAGATGATCTGCAATGTCATGCAATTCCTGTTCTTCTGCGTTCAGACAATACTCCTGTCACGCGACAGACAACAGGAGGTGATGATGTCAGGAACGGTTCTGATTCTGGGAAGCCACGGCAAGATCGGCTATCACAGCGCGATAGCCTTTGCGCAGGCAGGATGGACCTTGCGCCACTATCAGCGCGGCACCGATATGACGGTGGCCGCGCAGGGGGCGGATGTGATCGTGAACGGTCTGAACCCGCCCAACTATCACAACTGGGCACAGTTGATCCCCGCGATCACCGAGCAGGTGATTGCCGCCGCCAGATCCAGTGGAGCGACGGTGATCATCCCCGGAAACGTCTATGGTTTCGGGGCCGAGGGGGGCATCTGGTCCGAACAGACGCCACAGCGCCCGGTCAGCCGCAAGGGGCAGATCCGCAAGGAGATGGAGGCGCGCTATCGCGACAGCGGTCTGCGTTGCATGGTCCTGCGCGCCGGCAATTTCATCGACCCCGAGGGGAATGCCGACATCATGCAGCTTTTCGTCCTGCGCTCTCTCGCCAAGGGGCGGATCACCCTTGGCGGTGCGCCGGATGTCATGCAGGCGTGGTGCTATCTGCCCGATTGGGCGCGTGCGGCCGTCGCCTTGTCCGCCAAGCGCGATGCCTTGCAAAGGTTCGAGGATATTCCCTTTCCCGGCCACAGTTTCACCATGGCCGATCTGAAGTCCTGTCTTGAGGCTGCGCGGGACCGTCCTTTGACATTCTCGCGCTTTCCCTGGGGGGTGATGCGCCTCGCCTCTCCCTTTTGGGAGTTGGCGCGGGAGCTGTCAGAGATGCGCTATCTCTGGGACACGCCCCATCAACTGTCCGGCGCCAAGTTCGATCGCCTGCTGCCTGGCTTTGCGGCGACACCGTTGACGCAGGTGATGCTGGCAGGCTTGCCGGCGGGGATGCGGCCGCTCAATCCGGCAAAGCCGCCGGTGGCGGCGGCCACTCCAGCGTGACACTGACCAGATGATGCCGGCTGGCCGCCTCAACGCTCGCCCGCAGCGGATCGTCCGGCGCGGGCCACAGCACATGGGCCGCGCGCACCTTCAGATCCGTTGATGGCAGGATGTAATCGACGCGCAGGTTCCCCGGTCCGGGGGCGGGCCAGCGCGCGGTGTCCAGCCCCGTATCGCCTTGAGGCTCCGACCCGGCGGCGATACCGCCACCCCTTGGCTGCGGGTCAGTGACCCGCGGATCATCCAGCAGGTCGCGCATCGCCTCAGGCCGCCCCTCGCTGTCCGCGATGTCCATGTTGCTGTCACCGATGATGACAAAGCGATCCTTGGGCGCGGGGCCGAAAACCCCGTCCAGATAGAGCGACCAGAACCGGACCTCATCATGATTGCGGCGTCCGTTGCGATCTTCCGGCCCGTCGAAAACAGGGGGTGTGGCGTGAAAGGCCAAAAGCCACAGGCGCTGTCCCTGCACCTCGATCGGCACGACCCAATGCCCGGTGCTGGACAGGCGCTGCACCGCGCTTGCAGCGTCGCCCAGAACGGGGCTGCCATCGGCAAGCGTCAGCAGGGCCTGCGGCAGATCACGCCATAGAAGGGCGCTGTGATCCTGCACCAGATCGGTTTGCACCGGATAGCGTGACAGAATCGCCATGCCCCCCTGACCGGCGAATTGACCATAGCCCTGCGCATCGCGGGGACCGCCCAGCCGCCCGTCGCCATCAAGGTCAAGCCCGGTAGCGATGCCGCTGTTCGGGGCCAGAGCGAAGAGATGCGGATAGCTTGCACCCTCAGCCGCGATCCTGTCACGCAAGGCGGCCAGCGTGACCAGACCGTGATCGAAATCGACATCCAGCAGCAGCAGAATATCCGGCGCGCTTGTCCCGATGACCTTGGCCACGGCGGCCACCTGCGGGTCTTGGCCGCCCCTGATGTCCCGCAGCAGCAATCCCGGCCCTTGCCGCGCGAGACTTGTGTGAAACAGTCCGACACTCACACCCTCGGCCCGAAGTTCGGCCGGGTTTGTCACCAGCCAGACCAGCGCCGTCAGCGCAAGAGCGATCAGATGGCCTGCAACCCTTCGGCGGCGGCATAGGTGCGGCGGCGTTTTTCTTCGATCATGCCGGCGATGCGGGCCATCGCGATACCGCGCATCATCAGGCTGGCAGGAAGAAAAGCCCATAGGCACATGGTCCAGATCAGAGTTTGCGGAACGGCCAGCGCCCCGATGTCAATCGCGCCAGCGGCGGCATAGACGGCCCCCGGCACCAAGAATGGCAGCAAAAACCCTAAGATCAGGTTAAGGCGGGCATGGCCCTTGAGGCGATTGACCACATCGCCGCCTGATGTGGCATCGAACATCGGCAAGTTGATCCAGACATTGAACGCGCCATGCCGTGCCGGCCAGCCGTGAAACCGGACAAGCGCTGCAAAGATCAGGATCATCAGGACGGATAGCGTGTAGCAGACCCCTGCCGCCATGCGGACCGCCACCACCAGCGGGTCCGGGGTTTCGATCGGCAGCATCAGGACGGCCAGACGCACGGGCGAATAGGGAAAATCGGTCATATTCCCGAGAATCACCCCGATGGAGGTCATGATCTGGGTCATCGTTCCGGGGTCGCTGTTGCCGCGATACACCAGCGTCAGGATCAGCACCGCCAGAAAGATCATCGCAAAGCGCAGCCGATTATAGGGCGGCGCGTGGCGAAAGGCGATCAGGCTGGGATAGGCCGAGTTGTATTCCATCAGGACAAGGCCGGCCGCCAGCAGGGCCAGCAGCATCACGAACTGCGTGCCGTCGATCCCCACGCCGGAGATCAGCATGGAGGGCATTGCAATCAGCAGAGCCACCAGCAGCGCCCGCAATGTGGCGCCTGTCATTTGTCCGATCACTGTTCGTCCCTTTCAACTTGGCCGGACGTGATGCGTTGCCGCGTCCTGTTTCCAACTTGAATCCGCCAATCATGACGGAATGCCTCAATCTTGCCCGATTTTTGCCTTCTTTCACCAAGGCTCTCAACCCATGGTCACAGTAGACCGTGGTTTTGCGGCAATTTAATGGAAAAACTGATGCTGAAATGTCCCAATAGCGCGGCAAATTTTTGCCATTTTTCAGTCATTTACAATATCTTGTGGTCCAGCCTGCGCTGCCTACCAAAGCAAAAGGCCGCCCCAGGCGGGCGGCCCATGCAGCCTGTCTTGCAAGCCTTGCCTGAGGGCAGGGGTCAGACCCAGGGGCGTTCCGCCGCCAGTTTGCCCTCATAGGTCTTGATCGAGGCAGCCTTCTCCAAGGTCAGGCCGATGTCGTCCAGACCGTTCAGCAGGCAATGTTTCTTGAACGGATCGACGGTGAAGGAAAACACCTCGCCATCCGACGATGTGATCGTCTGCGCTTCAAGGTCGATCTCGATCCGGGCATTGGCACCCTTTTCGGCGTCCTTCATCAGGACATCGACCTGTTCCTGCGGCAGGACGATCGGCAGGATCCCGTTCTTGAAGCAGTTATTGTAGAAGATGTCGGCATAGCTGGGCGCGATCACGCAGCGGATGCCGAAATCCAGCAGCGCCCAGGGCGCGTGCTCGCGCGAGGAGCCACAGCCGAAGTTGTCGCCGGCCACCAGAATCTCGGCATTGCGATATTGTGGCTTGTTCAGCACAAAATCCGGGATCTCCTTGCCCTCGCCGTCGTAACGCATCTCGTCGAACAGGTTCACGCCAAGGCCCGACCGCTTGATCGTCTTGAGGAACTGCTTGGGGATGATCATGTCGGTATCGACGTTGATCAGGGGCAGCGGCGCGGCGATGCCGCTGAGTTTGGTGAATTTATCCATCGTCTCTGTCCTGTCTGTTGGGCGCTTGTCAGCCCCTGCGGGTCTTCCTCGCGAAGACAGCCCGCAGGGGCTGATGAGCGGTTGCCCCGATCACATCAATTCGCGCACATCGGTCAGATGCCCGGTCACGGCGGCAGCGGCGGCCATGGCGGGGGGC
>JAMWZG010000009.1:0-1515 GCA_024304855.1 Paracoccaceae bacterium | reverse complement strand
GGGGCTCATCAGATGGGTGCGCCCGCCGCGGCCCTGACGACCCTCGAAGTTGCGGTTGCTGGTGGCCGCGCAACGCTCGCCGGGGCTCAACTGATCGGGGTTCATCGCCAGACACATCGAGCAGCCGGCCAGACGCCATTCAAAGCCCGCGTCGATGAAGATCTGGGCCAGGCCCTCTTCCTCGGCCTGCGCGCGCACCAGACCCGAGCCGGGCACGACCATCGCGCGCATCCCGTCCTTGATCTTCTTGCCCTTCAGGATCGCGGCGGCGGCCCGCAGATCCTCGATCCGGCCATTGGTGCAGGAACCGATGAAGACCGTGTCGATCTTGATCTGGTTCAGCGGCGTGCCGGGTTCCAGCCCCATATACTCCAGCGACCGTTTTGCCGCTTCGACCTTGCCACCCTTGAAATCCTCAGGGGCGGGCACGGTTGCGGTGATGGGCAGCACATCCTCGGGGCTGGTGCCCCATGTCACGACGGGGGCGATATCCTCGCCCTTGATGGTCACGACCTTGTCCCAATGGGCGTCATCATCGGAATAAAGCGTCTTCCACCAGGCCAGCGCCGCTTCCCACTGGGCGCCCTTCGGCGCATGGGGGCGGCCCATGACATACTCATAGGTCTTTTCGTCCGGCGCGATCAGGCCGGCGCGGGCACCGCCTTCGATGGCCATGTTGCAGACGGTCATCCGCCCTTCCATGGACAGGTCACGGATGGCCTCGCCACAATACTCGATGACATAGCCGGTGCCGCCTGCGGTGCCGGTCTTGCCGATCACCGACAGGGTGATGTCCTTGGCGGTCACACCGGGGCGCAGTTTCCCGGTGATTTCCACCTTCATGTTCTTCGACTTCTTCTGGATCAGCGTCTGGGTCGCCAGCACATGTTCCACCTCGGATGTGCCGATGCCATGCGCCAGCGCGCCAAAGGCCCCATGGGTCGCCGTGTGGCTGTCGCCGCAGACCACGGTCATGCCCGGCAGGGTCCAGCCTTGCTCGGGGCCGACGATATGCACGATGCCCTGGCGAATATCGGACACCGGATAATAGTGAATCCCGAAATCGAGGGCGTTCTTGTCCAGGGCCTCGACCTGAATCCGGCTTTCCTCGTTCTCGATCCCCTTGGCGCGGTCCAGCGTCGTGGGGACGTTGTGATCGGGCACGGCGATGGTCTTGTCGGGTGCATGAACCTTGCGGCCAGCCATGCGCAACCCTTCAAAGGCCTGCGGGCTTGTCACCTCGTGCACAAGGTGGCGGTCGATATAAAGAAGGCAGGTGCCGTCGTCGGATTCGTGGGCGACATGGGCATCCCAGATCTTGTCATAAAGCGTTTTGGGGGACATCGGTCCTCTCCCTTGGCTGGTGTTCTGGCTGTGGACGTGCGGAAAGGCAGAGCGCGGCCGTTATAGGCGGGCCAATACCGTCAGGGATGCCCCGAAGAAGCGTTCGCGCAGACGCGCGCGGTCATCCATGTCGAAAATCCGTGTCATGACCAGCGGGATACTATGCCTGAC
>JAMWZG010000089.1 GCA_024304855.1 Paracoccaceae bacterium | reverse complement strand
TAAACCGATGCAAGGTTGCACCACCCCGGTCGATGCCACGACAAGATGACAAAATGTGAATGGACTTTCCCGGTCCAAGTTTTCACTGCTGAACACTACAGATAGTCCGTATTGGAGTAAGGAACGCGATGTTTGGCGTTGGCCAGTTTCCGAACTACCTCCAGCCCCGCCGGGTTGGTGTCTCTCGCCTCATGATGACATTCGCCCTCATTCCGGGTCTTTGTCTCGGAATGACCGGCTTTGGCCATGCGCAAAACCAGGGCGCGCCGCTGGAACAGGTGCAGCCCGTGGCCCAGACCCTGACGGTCGAGCAGGCGCAGACCTTGGCGCAGGCCGGGGCGCAGATGCGCATCACCGCCTTCAAGCAGGCCGTGGCCGAGGCAGCGGCGGCCGACAAGGACATCGCCGCCTTTTACCGCGACAACGGATACCGTCCGCTCTGGACCGGCACCGGCGCGCAGGATACCGACCGCCGCCGCGCGCTGATGCAGGCGATTGCCGATGCGCCCGAACATGGCCTGCCCGCAGCCCGCTACGAGGCCGAGACGCTGCTGGCCGCCATGCGCGCCGCCCAGAACCCGCGCGATCTGGGTCAGCTCGAGGTGCAGTTGTCGCGCGTGTTCCTGCGCTTTGCCCGCGATCTTCAGTCGGGCATCCTTGTCCCGTCCGAGATCGACCGCGGCATCGTGCGCAAGATCGCCTATCGCGACCGCCTCTCGTTGCTCAACAGTTTTGCCGGAGCCGCGCCTGCCGCCTTTTTCCGCACATTGGCCCCGGCCACGGCCGAATATAACCGGCTGATGAAAGAGAAGATGCGCCTGGAGCGTATTCTGGGCCAAGGCGGCTGGGGCGAGACGGTGCCCGCCACATCGCTGGAGCCGGGCGACAGCGGCGCGGCTGTCGTAGCGCTGCGCAACCGCCTGATGGCGATGGGTTATCTGGAGCGCAGCGCCAGCCAGACCTATGACGCGGCCATTCAGGCGGCAGTCCAGAAGTTCCAGACCGACCACGGGCTGACAGCCGATGGCGTGGCCGGTGCCTCGACCATGACCGAGATCAACGCCCCCGTGTCGGATCGTCTGAAATCCGTGATCGTGGCGATGGAGCGGGAGCGCTGGTTGGGCGCGGAACGGGGCAAGCGCCACATTCTTGTGAACCTGACCGATTTCCAGTCCAAGATCATCGACGATGACAAGGTGACGTTCCAGACCCGGTCCGTGATCGGTGCGGTCGATCCGGCCAAGCGCACGCCCGAATTCTCGGATATGATGCAATATCTTGAGATCAACCCCGACTGGACCGTGCCCACCGGCATCATCCAGCGCGATTATCTGCCGGCCTTGCAGCGCAACCCCAATGCGCTGTCGCATCTTCAGGTGACGGATGCGCGCGGGCGGGTGATCCCGCGCGGCAACATCGACTTCTCGCGCTATACCGCGCGCACCTTTCCCTATAACCTGCGCCAGCCGCCCAGCCGGTCGAACGCTTTGGGGACGGTCAAGTTCATGTTCCCCAACCCCTATGCGATCTATCTGCATGACACGCCGGACAAGAGCCTGTTCTCCCGCGAAAGCCGCGCCTATTCCAACGGCTGCGTGCGTCTGAACGATCCGCATGACTTCGCCTATGCGCTGCTGGCGCGGCAGGAGGCCGATCCCAAGACCTTTTTCGACACGATCCTCGACTCGGGCAAGCAAACGCGGGTCAATCTGGTCGAGCCGGTGCCGGTGCATCTGATTTACCGCACCGCCTTTACCAGCGCCAAGGGCAAGGCGAATTTCCGTCGCGACGTTTACGGACGTGACACAAAGATATGGGAAGCCCTTGAACGGGCAGGGGTGGAACTGCGCGCGGTTCAGGGGTAAATCTGCCCCGTTAGGAACGGGGGGCAGCATGGCCTATACAGTAAAGCAAATCGCCACGGCGCTGGGAGCAGAGGCTTTCGGCGCCGTTGATCTGCCAGTCTCAGCCGTGGCCGAACCCGCCATGGCCGGGCCAGAGGATCTGGCGCTGGCGATGTCGCCCAAATATGCCGAAGGCCTGTCACAGGGGCAGGCGCGGGCTGCGATGCTCTGGGCCGGGGCAGACTGGCAGGCGATGGGGCTTGAGGCGGCGATTGTCGCACCGCGCCCGCGCTATGCGATGTCCGGCCTCAGCGCGATGATGGACAAGGGCGAGGGGTTTGGCACCGGCATTCACCCCTCTGCCGTGATTGATCCCACGGCCGAGATCGGCGCAGATGTGGCCATCGGTCCGCTTGCGGTGATCGGGGCCGGGGCGCGGATCGGTGCGGGGTCGGTGATCGGGCCGCAATGCTATATCGGGGCCGGGGCGGTTCTGGGCGCCGGTGCCTTCCTGCGTGAAGGCGTGCGCCTGGCCGCGCGCGTGACCATCGGCGCGCGCTTTTTCGCGCATCCGGGGGCCGTTGTGGGGTCGGACGGGTTTTCCTTTGTCACCCCGGAACCCTCGGGCGTTGAAAAGGCCCGCGCCACGCTGGGCGATCAGGGCGAGGTGGCGTCGCAATCCTGGGTCCGCATTCATTCGTTGGGCAGCGTCAGCATCGGTGACGATGTCGAACTGGGCGCCAATAGCTGCATTGACCGTGGCACGGTGCGCGATACCCGTATCGGCGACAGGGTGAAGTTCGACAATCTGGTTCATATCGGGCATAATGTGGTGATCGGCAACGATTGCCTGATCTGCGGGCAGGTCGGCATCGCCGGCTCGACCCAGGTGGGCAACAACGTGGTGCTGGCCGGTCAGACCGGGGTCAGCGACAACCTGTTCATCGGTGACAATGTCATCACGGGGGGGGCCACCAAGGTGATGTCCAATGTCCCCGCCGGGCGTGTGATGCTGGGCTATCCTGCGGTCAAGATGGACAGCCATATCGAAAGCTACAAGGCGCTGCGCCGCCTGCCGCGCCTGTTCCGGGATGTCGCGGCGATCCAGAAAGCGGTTTTCAAGTCAGACAAGAGTGACTAAATCGGCACCGCAAGACACCCGAGCCGCCACAGGGCAGGGTCGGGCCAGATCACAGTGGAAGGGCGTCTCGATGAGTATTCAGGACCGTGTTATCGCCATCATCGCCGAACAGGCCGTGCTGGACCCCGCCGATGTGACCCCCGATGCAACGCTCGAGGAATTGGGGATCGACAGTCTGGGGCTGGTCGAAAGCATCTTCGCGATCGAGGAAGCCTTTGACATCACAATCCCTTTCAACGCCAACGAACCTGACAAATCCGATTTCGACATCTCCTCGGTCGCCAGCATCATCGCGGGCATCGAAAAGCTGGTGGCAGAGCAGGCCGGGTCGTGAAACGGGTCGTCATTACCGGCGCAGGCACGATCAACGCGCTTGGCCACGATGTGCCGGAAACCCTCGCGGCCATGCGCAACGGTGTCTGCGGCATCGGCGCGCTCGAGTTCCGGGATGTCGAGCGGCTGTCGATCCAGATCGGCGGGCAGATCAAGGGCTTCGAGGCTGAAGGCCATTTCAACCGCCAGCAGATGACCCTCTATGACCGTTTCACCCAGTTCACCCTCATGGCCGCGCGCGAAGCGATCCGGCAATCGGGGCTGGAATTCAGCGGAGAGTTGGCGAACCGGGCAGGGGTCGTGCTGGGCACGGCCGGGGGCGGTGTCAGCACATGGGACGACAATTACCGCGCCGTCTATGAGGAGGGCAAGAACCGCGTCCATCCTTTCGTTGTGCCCAAACTGATGATGAATGCCGCCGCCTCGCATGTGTCGATGGAGTATAACCTGCGCGGGCCCAGCTTCACCGTCTCGACGGCCTGTGCCTCGTCCAATCACGCCATGGCGCAGGCGTTCCAGATGGTCCGCTCCGGCATGAGCCCGGTGATGCTGACGGGTGGTTCGGAATCCATGCTCTGCTTCGGCGGGATCAAGGCTTGGGAGGGGCTGCGCGTCATGTCCAAGGACGCCTGCCGCCCGTTCTCTGCCAATCGCAACGGTATGGTGCAGGGCGAAGGGGCCGGGATCTTCGTCTTCGAGGAATTTGAGCACGCCCGCGCCCGTGGGGCCGAGATTCTGGCTGAGGTGGCAGGCTACGCCATGTCATCGGATGCAGCCGACATCGTCATGCCCTCCAAGCAGGGGGCCGCGCGGGCCATTGCCGGGGCGCTGCGCGATGCGGGGATTGCGGCGGATCAGGTGGGCTATATCAACGCCCATGGCACCGGCACGGCCGCCAATGACAAGACGGAATGCGCCGCCGTCGCCGATGTCTTCGGCCCTCATGCGGACCGGCTCATGATCTCCTCGACCAAGTCGATGCATGGCCATCTGATCGGGGCCACCGGCGCGGTCGAGCTTCTGGCCTGCATCATGGCGCTGCGCGACGGGATCATCGCCCCCACCATCGGATACGAGGAATTCGACCCCGAATGCGCGCTGGACGTGGTGCCCAATGAGGCGCGCGAGGCCAAAGTGGACGTGGCCCTGTCCAATGCCTTTGCCTTTGGCGGGCTGAACGCGGTCCTGGCCCTGCGCCGCGTCTGAGCGGTCGCATGAAAAAAGCCGCCCCGAAGGGCGGCCTTTGCGGTCTTGCACTGACGCTGCCGATCACTCGGTCGGCACGGTCACTTTGTCATAACCAGCGGTAAAGCCGGACAGCGACAGCGTGACCTCGACCCGCTCATCGGGGGCGACGAAAGGCACCAGCGTCACGGTCGCAGAGGCACCGCGCTTGTAGGAGGCGATATCCTCGCCGGTCAGGCCGATCCGGGCATAGCAGCCCTGACGGTCACAGACCGAGAAAGGGTAGCGTTTGGGCTGCGCACCATCGACGGTGATCGTCAGCTGCGCGGTCAGCAGCGTCTCCAGCGGCACGGCGACCAATGCGCCCGCCTCGGCCTGTCCACCGGCGGGCAGCTTGAAGATCCGCATATTGGCGACCTGATTGCCTTCCCCATCGGTCAGGGTCTGAAAGATCTGGCAAGGCTCCTCGCCTTCCTCGACCTTGAGGCATTCCACCGACCAGTCGCCCGACACTTCGCGCACATAGGTCTGGCCCGCCTGCGGTCCGTCCGTCACGGTCTCGCCCATCGCAAGGCCGGGATCGGCCGGGGCCGGCGCCTCGGTCTGGGGCGCGTCCGTCTGTGGCGTGGTCGTGTCCTGCGCAAAGGCCGGGCCAGCCACGGCCAGTGCTGCGATGATTGAAATCCGTGTCAGAAGATGTGTCATTCTTTCCGGTCCTGTTCCTGAAACTACCTGTTGCGCGCGCTCTATCATGCCCGTTCGGCAATGTCAGGGCGCATTTGCCGCTGATCGCCGCGCAAGGGCGGAAACCTGCCAGAGATCGCAACATCAGCATCGCGGTTCAACCAACGGATGCACAACAATAAAAGGGGCCTTGCGGCCCCTTTCTTGTATTTTTTTGCTCCCCGTCGGACTGGCCGACTTAGTCATTGGGGTCACGCTAATTTGAATCCATCCAACGGTCAACAGGCAAGGGTTCACAATTTCGCCGCAGATCGAAAAAAGGCCGCATCCGAAGATGCGGCCAGTCTGACAGGGAGGAAAAACGCCCGAAACCGCATGGTTGGACGGCTTCGGACAGGATTAACTCTGGCAGATAAAGGTTAAGCTTGTATTTTCAAAGGCGACCCCCTCGGGGGAAATGTGATGTGACAGGGCCAGGGCAAAGGGGACCAGCGTGGAGAATGCGATTTTTGTGGGCGGCGGCGGCGAGGGCTATGGCACCAAACAGGGGCTTTTGCTGAACTATGCCAACCGTCACGGCTTGATCGCCGGCGCCACCGGCACCGGGAAAACCGTCACCTTGCAGATCCTGGCCGAAGGTTTCTCGGCCGCAGGCGTGCCGGTCTTCATGTCCGATGTGAAGGGCGACCTCTCGGGTCTTGCCATGCCGGGTGATCCTTTGGGCAAGCTCCATGTCCCCTTCACCGAGCGGGCCGCGAAGATCGGCTTCGACGATTTCACCTATCAGGCCTTTCCCGTCACCTATTGGGACATGTTCGCGGAACAGGGCCATCCCGTCCGCACCACTGTGGCGGAAATGGGGCCGCTGCTGCTCAGCCGCCTGCTGGAACTGACCGAGGCGCAGGAGGGGATTCTGAACATCGCCTTCCGCATGGCCGATGAGCAGGGCATGGCGCTTCTGGATCTCAAGGATCTGCAAGCCTTCCTTGTCTGGCTGGGCGAGAACCGGGCCGAGGTGTCGCTGCGCTATGGCAATATCGCCGTGGCCTCGGTCGGGGCGATCCAGCGGCGGCTGATGGTGCTGGAAAATCAGGGCGGCGCGCATTTCTTCGGAGAGCCCGCACTGGAACTGGCGGATCTCATGCGCTGCGATGCGGATGGGCGGGGGATGGTGAATATCCTGGCCGCTGACAAGCTGATGCACAGTCCGCGACTTTACGCGACCTTCCTGCTCTGGCTCTTGTCGGAATTGTTCGAAACCCTGCCCGAGGTGGGCGACCCCGAGAAGCCCAAGCTCGTGTTCTTCTTCGACGAGGCGCATCTTCTGTTCAACGACGCCCCCAAGGCGCTGGTCGAGAAGGTCGAGCAGGTGGCGCGACTGATCCGCTCCAAGGGCGTGGGCGTCTATTTCATCACCCAAAGCCCCGGCGATGTGCCCGACACGATCCTGGGCCAGTTAGGCAACCGGGTGCAGCACGCCCTGCGCGCCTTTACCGGCAAGGATCAGCAGGAGTTGCGCCGCGCGGCGCAGACCTATCGCACCAATCCACGGTTCGATACCGAAACCACCATCCGCGAGGTCGGCGTGGGCGAGGCGCTGACCTCCCTGTTGGAGCGCAAAGGCATTCCCGGCGTGGTCGAGCGGACGCTGATCCGGCCCCCCTCGTCTCAGGTCGGGCCGGTCACGGCGGCGCAGCGCAGCACGCTGATCCGCACCTCGGATCTGTTTGGCAAGTATGAAACCCCGCTGGACCGCGACTCCGCCTATGAGGCGTTGCAGCGCATCGCCGAAGAGGCCGCGAAAGAGGCCGAGGAGGCGGCCGCCGCCGAAGCGCAGGCCGCCGAGGAGGAGCGCGAGTTCAAGGCCGCCCGCCGCTATCAGCCCGGCACCAGCACAAGCCGCCGCAGCACCAGCAGCCGCCGGGAACCGGACAGCCTGGGCGAGGCCTTCGGACAGGCCGTGCTGAAGGAGCTGAAAGGCACCACCGGCAAGCGTATCGTGCGCGGTATTCTGGGCAGCCTTTTCCGGGGCCGCTGACGCCCGTTTTCCCATGGAAAAGGCCCGCCCGGATCGCTCCGGGCGGGCCTTTCTCTTGTCCGGCAGGCGCCTTACTTCTCGGGGATCAACCCGCGCGGGCTGAAGCGCAGCACCAGCAGCAGGATCACACCCATGGTGAACAGGCGCATATGCGCGGCACTGTCCATCAGATGCGTCTTCAACCCGCCATCCGCCATGCCCGAGGTCAGCGTGCTCATCAGCCACAGGCCGATAGGCTCGACCTGCACCCAGAGGAACCAGATCAGGAAACCGCCCAGCACCGCGCCGAAGTTGTTGCCCGATCCGCCCACGATCACCATCACCCAGACAAGGAAGGTAAAGCGCAGCGGCTGATAGGTGCCGGGCGTCAACTGCCCGTCCAGCGTGGTCATCATGGCACCCGCGATGCCGCAAATGGCCGATCCCAGGATGAAGATCTGCAAATGGCGGCGCGTCACATCCTTGCCCATCGCCTCGGCGGCCACCTCATTGTCGCGGATCGCGCGCATCATCCGGCCCCAGGGCGAATTCAGCGCCTTCTGCGCCATCCACAACAGGATCACCAGAACCACGGCGAACAGGGCCGCATATTCCAGTTTGACATAGATGGTCGAGGCGGTCACGGCATCCAGGCCGAAGCCGGCGGCGCGCTCCACGAATTCCGGATCGCGTTGCAGATCCACTTCCAGCGGCACCGGGCGGGGCAGGCCGATCACGTTCTTGACGCCCCGCGCCAGCCAATCCTCGTTCTTGAGGACCGCGATGATGATCTCGGCAATGCCCAGCGTGGCGATGGCCAGGTAATCCGACCGCAGCCCCAGCGCCGTCTTGCCGATGATCCAGGCCACACCCGCCGCCAGCAGGCCACCGACAGGCCAGGACAGCAGGATCGGCAGACCCAGACCGCCGATATTGCCGGTCGAGGCAGGGTTGATCGCCTCGACTGCGTCAACACCGGGATCATAGACGGCTCGATAAAGGAAGAACCCGCCGATCAGGATCGCGAGCATGGCCAGCGTTCGGGCGCGGCCGTCGGGCATTCTCTGATAGGTCAGCACAGCCGCCACGATGGTGGCCGCCCCCATCAGCAAGCCCAGCACGATGCTATAGCCGCCGGCGGACCAGGCGCCTTCGGTCGGCGGCATGGCAATCAGCACCGAGGCCAGACCGCCCAGCGCGACAAACCCCATGATGCCCACGTTGAACAGGCCAGCAAAGCCCCATTGCAGGTTCACGCCCAGCGCCATGATGGCGCTGATCAGGCCCATGTTCAGGATCAGCAGCGCCGTATTCCAGCTCTGCATCAGCCCCGTGATCACGATCAGCAGAGCGACCAGCGCGAAAAGTCCGGTATTCTTGACCATATCGTTCATACCGATTTCCCCTTGAACAGGCCCGTCGGGCGGAACAACAGCACGACCAGAAGGATGATGAAACTGACCGCGAATTTGTAATCGGTGGAGAGAAGCTGCACCAACCCATCCGGTCCCATCCCCTCAGGCAGGGCATAGACCAGCACCTTCTTCCAGGCATAGGTGATCGTCACCTCGGAAAAGGCGATGACGAAACCGCCTGCGATGGCCCCCACCGGACTGCCCAGACCGCCCACGATGGCGCTGGCAAAGATCGGCAGCAACAGCTGGAAATAGGTGAAGGCCTTGAAGCTCTTGTCCAGACCATAGAGCGTGCCCGCCACAGTCGCCAGCGCCGCCACGATCACCCATGTCACCACCACGACCTTCTCGGGGTTGATGCCCGACAGCAGCGCCAGATCCTCGTTATCCGAATAGGCGCGCATGGATTTGCCGGTGCGGGTCTTGTTCAGGAACCAGAACAGGGCCGCCACGACGATCACCGCCGTCACCACCGTGATGCCGGTCGAGGTGCGGATCGCCAGACCCTCCTCCAGCCCGGTCATCTCGCGGAAGGTGCGGGCCGAGATGATGAACCGCTCGCCATCGCTGAATGCATGATCATCCGGCCCGATGATGAACCGCACGACGCCGTTCATGATGAACATGACACCCATGGACACGATCACAAGGATCACCGGCTTGGCCTTCTGCACGCGGTAGAAGCGATAAACGGCCCGGTCCGTCAACAGCACGAAGAGCGCACAGCCCGCAATCCCGAAGGGCAGGGCCAGCAGCGCCGTGGGCAGGGGCCCAAAGCTCAGGCCCATGTGCTGAAACCACCAGGTGAACAGGATGGTGATCATCGTGCCAAAGGCCATGGTATCGCCATGGGCAAAGTTGGAAAAGCGCAGGATGCCATAGATCAGCGTGACCCCCAGCGCGCCCAGCGCCAGTTGGCTGCCATAGGCAATCGCGGGAATGATGACGAAATTCGCCAGCGTGATGAATGCGTTGAGCAGATCCATACCTCAGCCCCCCAGGAATGAACGGCGGACCTCGGGGTCGGCCATCAGGGCCTTGCCGGTGTCGGTGAAGGCATTGCGCCCCTGCACAAGGACATAGCCCTTATCCGCGATCTCAAGCGCCTGACGCGCGTTCTGCTCGACCATCAGGATCGGAATGCCGGTGCGCGCCACTTCGATGATGCGGTCGAACAACTCGTCCATCACGATGGGGCTGACGCCCGCCGTGGGTTCGTCCAGCATCAGAACCTTGGGCTTGGTCATCAGCGCGCGGCCCACGGCCACCTGCTGCCGCTGACCGCCCGACAACTCGCCCGCCGCCTGATAGCGCTTCTCCTTGAGGATCGGGAACAGGTCATAGACCTGCGCCATCGTATCGCGGAAATCGTCCTTGCGGATGAAGGCCCCCATCTCGAGGTTCTCCTCCACCGTCATCGAGGTGAAGATGTTATGCGTCTGCGGCACGAAACCCATGCCCTTGACCACACGATCCTGCGGCGTCAGCGCGGTGATATCCTCGCCATCCAGCAGCACGCGGCCCGAACGCACATCCAGCATCCCGAACACGGCTTTCATCGCGGTGGACTTGCCCGCCCCGTTGGGGCCGACGATCACGGCAATCTCGCCACGGTCCACGGCGATGGTGCATTCATGCAGGATGTCCGGCCCCTTGCCATAGCCGCCGGTCATCGCCTCTCCGATCAGGAAAGGGCCGCCGGGGGCAGATGTGACGGGTCCGCTCTTGCTGCGGGGCATGGCGGTGCCCTGTCCTGCGGGGTTGGTGATCGAGCGGTCCTTGTTGCCGCGATCATCCTGATAGGGGTTGGAACTGCTCATGCGCCCACCATGTCCTTGTTCTTCAGACCAGTGCCCAGATAGGCCTCGATCACCTGTTCGTTGGCCTTGATCTCGGCCAGCGTGCCCTGCGCCAGAACCTTGCCCTCGGCCATGCAGATCACCGGATCACACAGACGCCCGATGAAATCCATGTCATGCTCGATCACCACGAACGTATAGCCGCGCTCCTTGTTCAGCTGCACGATGGCGTCCCCGATCGTGTTCAGCAGGGTGCGGTTCACACCGGCGCCGACCTCGTCCAGAAAGACGATCTTGGCATCGACCATCATGGTGCGGCCCAGTTCCAGCAGCTTTTTCTGACCGCCGGAAATCTGGCTCGCCTTCTGTTCGGCCAGATGGCTGATCGTCAGGAATTCCAGCACCTCATCGGCCTTGGCGCGTAGGGCGCGCTCCTCCTCGGCGATGCGTTTGCGCCCGAACC
>JAMWZG010000088.1 GCA_024304855.1 Paracoccaceae bacterium | reverse complement strand
CCTGCGGCCACCATGCGGGGCGGGTCGTTGGGGTCTGCGGGGGTGACGATCTCGACCTCCAGCCCGGCCTCGGCGAAATAGCCCAGTGCCTCGGCCAGGATGATGGGGCCGTGATCGGGGTTCACGAACCAGTCAAGCATGAGGGTCAGCCTGTCCTGCGCCTGTGCCGGGGCAGCAAGGGACAGCGTCAGGGCAAGGGTGGTGAGGATGCGTTTCATCTTGGGGCCTTTCAGGGTCAGTCGGACGGGGGAACGGCGAGCAGGGCGATGGTGCCGCCCCAGCGGGTTTGCAGGGCACTGCCTGCGTGATGGGCGCGCAGCCCGGTGCGGCAAGCCAGCACCACGCGGGACGTGCCGGGGGGCGGGGTGAAGTCCGGGTCGGGAACCAGATGCAGGGCATCCGCGCGAAAGGGTGCCGGTGCCTCGGTCCGCAGGTCGATGACCAGATCGCCGGGGGTGATCTGGGATGGCGCGATGAAGGGGATCACGCGCGCGGGTTCGGGTGCGCCATCGAAGCGGAACCCGCCAAAGCGCCAGCGGGCGGCGTCGAAAGTGACAAGCTGGCCAAGCGGCGAGGGGATGAGGCCCAACAGGGCCGACAGACCCATCTGTGCCTGAAGCGCGCCGATCATGGCCACCACCGGCCCCATCACCCCCGCCGTGTCGCAGGTGGCCCCGCGCTCAGGCAGGTCGGGGAACAGCGCGCGCAAGCTGGGGGCGCCGCCACAGAACCCGCCGACATAGCCCGACATGGCAAGGGCCGAGGCCGCGACCAGCGGCTTGCCCGCCGCCATGCAGACATCCGACAGGGTCAGGCTGGCCGCGAAAGTATCGGCGCAGTCCAGCACCAGATCGGCCTCCGCAACCAAGGCCGGCCCATTGGCGGGGTCCAGCCATGTGGTCACAGGCGCCACGGTGACATCGGGGTTCAGCGCGGTCAGCGCCTCGGCCGCCGCCTCGGCCTTGAAGCGCCCTGCCTGATCCATCCGGTAAAGCGGCTGGCGGTGCAGGTTATGCAGCGCGATCCGGTCGCCATCGACCAGCGTGATCCGGCCTATACCAGCCCCGACCAGATATTGCAGCACCGGCACGCCCAAGCCTCCAGCGCCCACCACCAGCACATGCGCGGCGGCGAGCCGGGCCTGACCTTCCGCACCCACCTGCGGCAGGATCATCTGGCGGGCGTAGCGGCTCATGCCGTCACCCGCAGCCAGTCGCGCATCCGCCCCTCGGGGTCCGCGTTCAGGGTGATGTCGGTCACGGCGGCGACCAGATCGGCGCCCGCGTCCAGACATTCCCGGCCCCGTTCCGGCGTCAGGCCACCGATGGCGCAAAGCGGCACATCGCCTGCAAGGCGTTTCCATTCCGTCACACGCGCCAGCCCCTGCTGATGCCATTTCATCTGCTTCAGGATCGTCGGGTAAACCGGACCCAGAGCCACATACTCCGGGGCAAGGGCCAGCGCGCGGTCCAGTTCCGCATGGTCATGGGTGGACAGGCCCAGTTTCAGCCCCGCGCGGCGGATCGCCGGAACATCGGCGCTGTCCAGATCTTCCTGCCCCAGATGCAGCCAGTCCGCGCCCTCATCCAGCGCGATCTGCCAGTGATCATTGACCACCAGAACCGCGCCGTGACGGCGCGCCAGCGCCAGACCTGCGCGGATTTCGGCGCGCAGCGCGGCATCGTCCCTGTCTTTCAGGCGCAGTTGCACCAGTTTCACACCCAAGGGCAGGGCGCGTTCCAGCCAGGCGGCAGAATCGAAGATGGGATAGAAGCGGGGCAAGATCATAACCAGGCCTTTCCGATGACGGGGGTTGAAGGGACGGCCATGTCGCGCGGGGCCATGGGATCGGCGCGCCGGGCCAATGCGCCTGCGCGCGCGGCCAGACCGAAAGCCTCGGCCATCATCACGGGATCACCTGCCTGCGCCACGGCGGTGTTCAGCAGCACCGCGTCAAAGCCCATCTCCATCGCATCGCCCGCATGGCTGGGCAGGCCAATCCCCGCATCCACGACCATCGGGATCTCGGGAAAGGCCGCGCGCAGGGTGCGCAACCCGTAGCGGTTGTTCAGCCCCAGCCCCGACCCGATGGGCGCGCCCCATGGCATCAGCACGCGGCATCCCGCATCGACAAGGCGCTGGGCCAGCACCTGATCCTCGGTCATATAGGGAAAGACCTCGAACCCTTCGGCGCACAGCGCCTCGGCCGCTTCCAGCGTGCCGAAAGGATCGGGTTGCAGCGTGTCGGCATGGCCGATGACTTCCAGCTTGATCCAGTTCGTCTCGAACACCTCGCGCGCCATGCGGGCGGTGGTGATCGCCTCGCGCGCAGAATAGCAGCCGGCGGTATTGGGCAGCACATGCACGCCCAGCCCCTTGATCATCTGCCAGAAGGCCTGCCCGCCGCCGGTTTCGCGGCGCAGCGACACCGTGGCCACCGATGCGCCCGAGGCGCGAAAGGCCGCCTCCATCACCGCAGGGGACGGGTATTGCGCCGTGCCCAGCATCAGCGGGCTGTCCAGCGTCACGCCATAGAAATCGCGCATCTCAGCCCCCCTGCATCGGGGCAAGGACTTCGACGCGGTCGCCATCGCGCAGGGCTTGCCCCGCCCTTGCGCTGGCGGGGACGAAATCACCGTTCAGCGCCGTGGCGACCTTTGCGGTGCCCCAGCCCAGTTCCGCCAGCGCCTCGGCCAGGGTCGCGCCGCTGACCTCGCGCGGCTCTCCGTTCACCTCAATCCGCGTCATGAAACAGGTCTCCTTTCCTGCCAAGTTCGATGAAATCCGCCGCCTGCCGCGCCAGCGCCGGGGCCAGCAGATAGCCGTGCCGGAAGAGGCCATTCAGATGCAGCACGCGCCCCTGCCGGATCACGCGCGGGACGTGATCGGCAAAGGCGGGGCGCAGATCGGCGCCCGTCTCGATCACCGCAGCCTCGGCAAAGGCGGGGTGCAGGGCATAGGCGGCGGACAGCAGTTCAAGCAGCGCGCGTGCCGTCACCGGGCCGCGCCGCGCGCTTTCGATCTGTGTGGCGCCCAGCATGAAGACCCCATCCCCGCGCGGCACGATATACAGCGGGTGGCGCGGATGCAGCAGACGCACGGGGCGGCATAGGGTGATGTCATCCGTGCGCAGCATGACCATCTCGCCGCGCACACCGCGCAGACCGGGTGTGTCGGCGGCAAGGCCACGGCAATCCAGAACCGTGCCGGGGATGTCGGCGGGCGTCGCCTCGCCCTGTTCCACGGTGATGCCGCGCCGGGCCAGAGCGGCGACCAGATCAGCCAGCGCGCGGCGCGGCGACAGGTGGGATTCGGTCGCGAAATACAGCGCCTCGCGCCCCTGTTGGGCCAGATCAGGTTCCAGCGCGGCAAGCGCGTCCCCGCTGACGCGGGCGTGATCGCTGGTGCGGCGGGCGAAACGGTCCAGCTCGGCCCGGTCGCGCGCCAGGGTGACGACGAGAGAGCCCTTCTGCGCAACATCCGTCACCCCGGCCCAGTCGGCGGCCGCGTGTTGGCCATGGCGGATGACAGCGGGTTCCGATGTGGCGCCTTCGCAGAAGGGGGCCAGCATCCCGCCGGCCCACCACGAACAGCCATGCGCGCCGGGTGCCCCGTGCCGGTCGATCAGGCGGGGCGTGATCCCGCGTTCCGACAGGGCATAGGCGGCCCAAAGCCCCGCCACGCCCGCGCCGATGATGGTGATGTCTGACAGTTCCGAATTGTCAGACATTTGACCAGACCGCGTGGAAATGATGCACCGGCCCGTGACCTTGCCCGACACGCAACCTGTCGGCGGCGGCGATGGCCCCTTGCAGATAGCCATGCGCCCGGCTGACGGCCTGCGCCATGTCCATCCCCTGCGCCAGCCCGGCCGCGATGGCCGCCGACAGGGTGCAGCCGGTGCCATGGGTGTTGCGGGTGGCACGGCGCGGCGCGCTCAGGGTCTGGGTGCCGGCCGCCGTGATCAGCAGATCGGTGCAGCTTGACCCCGCACCATGCCCGCCCTTCATCAGCACGGCCTTTGGCCCCAGCGCCATCAAGGCGCGGCCCTGGTCCTGCATCCCGGCCTCATCCGTGGCAGGATCGCACCCCAGCAGGCGCGCCGCCTCGGGCAGGTTGGGTGTCAAAAGGCTGGCCATCGGCAGCAGGATGTCGCGCAGCGTGCTGACGGCGTCATCCGGCAAGAGCGCATCCCCCGATTTCGCCACCATCACCGGGTCCAGCACGATGGGACAGCCGCGCCCTTGCAGCCCATCCGCCACCGTGCGGATCGCGGCGACCCCGCCCAGCATCCCCAGCTTCACGGCGCGGATGTCCAGATCGTCGAAGACAGCCGCCATCTGCGCCGCGATCATCGCGGGGCTGGCAGGTTCCACCATCGTCACCGCGCGGGTGTTCTGCGCGGTCAACGCAGTAATCACGCTGGCCCCATAGACGCCAAGCGCGGAAAAAGCCTTGAGATCGGCCTGAATCCCGGCGCCGCCGCCACTGTCAGAGCCTGCGATGGTCACTGCGATGGGGGGTGTCATCCCATGCCTCCCGCGAGTTGGTGGTCATGGGCGGGAGAAACGGATCGGGGGCGTGGTCTGGCCCTGATGCTGCACCGTTCCCTCCGCCGGTATGACCCGGATCAGGTTCGATGGGTTGGCTCGCGCCTCTCAGCCCCTTGCAGGACACCCCAACGGTTTACAGAGGCAAGGCTAGGGCAGAACGCGACAGGCTTCAAGGGCGATTGCGCGGGCTTATGCCGGGCCGGGCGGCGTGCTAGGGCTGGGGCGGTGGAGACAAAGGGGCAGGGATGGCGACCTGGTGGCATGAGGCGCGACTGACAGCGGTGCTGACGGCGGTGCAGGAGACGGGCGCGGCGCGCCTGCTGGATCTGGGCTGCGGCGCGGGCGATCTGATGCTGCCGCTGCTGGATCTGGCGGGGGTCGGCCGCATCGTCGGGCTGGATCTGGATGCGGCGGCCCTGACACGCTGCCGCGCGCGGCTGGCCGCGCATCCGCGCGGGCGGCTGGCCGAGGTGCGGCAAGCCTCGATGACCGATCCGCATCCCGATCTGGCGGGGTTCGACTGCGCTTGTCTGGTCGAAACGATCGAACACCTGCCGCTGAAGGCGCTGCCTGCGATGGAGGATGCGGTATTCCGCACCATGCGCCCGCGCCATGTGGTGATGACCACCCCCAATGCCGAATTCAACGACCTGCTGGGCGTGCCGCGCACGCGTTTCCGCAGGCCGGATCATCACTTCGAATGGACGCGGTCACAATTTCGGGCATGGGCCGAGGGCGTGGCGTTGCGGCGCGGCTATGGGGTCGCTTTGCGCGACATCGCAGGTGCGCATCCCGATCTGGGCGGGGCCAGCCAGATGGCGGTGTTCGAGCGGGCGTGACCCGCGCCATGCAAAAGGGGGCCGCAGCCCCCTTTCGTCGTCTTCTGTCACTCCGCCGCGATGGCAGGGTGCTCGGGTTCGACATCATCCTTGGCCTCTTCGATCATGGCGCGGTGCAGCACCTTGATCGTCTCGGCCATCTGGTCCTTGTCCACCATCACCTGCATCTCGACCCGGCGGGTGCCCTGCTGCATGGCGATGGGATGGATGCCCGCGTGGTCCAGCGCGTTCAGCGCCTGACGCATCACACCCAGGCTCGACAGATCGCTGCCGATGACGGACACCAGCGCCAGATTGCGGGTCGTGATCTCGGCATTGGGAAAGCGCTTGGCCAGATCCCGCTCGGCCCGGCGGATGGATTTGAGCGATCCGTCCAGCCAATGCGTGATGCAATTTGCATTCGAGGTCTTGGACACGATCCAGATGTCATGCCGCGTCAAGGCCTCCAGAATGGCCGCGTCATAGCCCTTGGCGCCCACCATGTCCGGCTCGAACAGCTCGAAGGCATAGACGCCCAGACCCGTCACCATCTCGACCCGGCCCGCGGCCCCGCCTTCCGGCCCGATGAAGGTGCCGGGATCGTCGGGCTCGAACGCATGTTTCACGCGCAGGGGCACATCGGCCTGCCGCAGGATCTTGGCCGCATTGGGATGGATCGCCTCCATCCCCAGATTGGACAGCTGATCCGCCACATCGTAAGATGTGCGCCCGATCTTGCGCACGGCTTCCAGCCCCACCAGCTTGGGGTCGGCGCTGGACAGGTGGAATTCCTTGTGGATGATCGCCTCAGCCGCGCCCGTCTGTGCCGCCAGATGGGCAAAGACCACCTCGGTATAGCCACGGTCATATTCGCGCATCAACCCTTCGGAACATTGCGCATAGCCGGTCACGATGGGCAGATCGGCGGACAGATCCAGCCCCTCCAACCCCTGTGTGATCCGCGTTTCCAGATCGGGCTGCGCATCATCGCGCCAGCCGGTCAGATCGACGAAACGCGCGTTCACGCCATTGCGGTTCAGAAGCAGCGTCGAGACAAAGGCCGAATGCGCCTCGCCCAGGCCCGACAGCAATTCGCGCAGGGTCATCAGATGCGCCCCGATGCGGAAATGCCCGTAAGAGCACAGGCGTTGCAGGTCGATCATGCAGGCGCGCGCGCCCTCGATCCGGTCACGCACGAAGGCATCCGCCCGCTGACGGTCGCCGACATCGGCCAGGATCTCGCCGTTCAGGCGGATCATCTCGGCCCCGGTCGCGGTCAGGGCCTCGGACCAGCCCTCATCGTTATCGGCATCGGCAAACAGCGCATAAACCCCGGACTGGCCGGATTTCTTGTGCTCCAGCAGCCGGTTCGTGATCCCGCCAAAGGCCGAGACCACGAAGATGCGCCCGTAAGGGTCATCCCGCAGCCAGAGGCTGTCCAGCAATTCGGGGGCGCGGCTCATGCAGGTGCCGCCGATCTTTTCAACGGTATGTGTCATCGGGTCTCGCGCCGACTGCGGGACAGCCGGTCGCCCTTTCATCTTGGGAAGGATCAATCCGCCGCGGCGTAGGAACCATCTGCGCGGTGCACTTCCTTGCCCGTCACGGGCGGGTTGAAGCAGCAGGCCAGCACCAGTTCCTTGCGCGCTCGCAGGGTGTGCTTGTCATGCAGGTTCAGCGCATACATCACGCCGGGCGTGATCTGATGAACCTCGCCGGTGGCCAGATCCTCGATCTCGCCCTCGCCCGAGATGCAATAGACGCTCTCGAAATGGTTCTTGTAATGGAACGTATGCTCGCTGCCCGCCTCGATGGTGGTGATGTGAAAGGAAAATCCCATCCCGTCATCGGCCAGAAGCAGGCGCGTGGATGTCCAGCGTTCATTGGCCACGTTACGGTCGGTCTTCTTCTCGATATTGAAATCACGCACGATCATCTGTGTTACTCCGCTGCAATCTTGTGGGTCTGTGTATGGGTCCGGGTCGCCGCCTCGAGGATATCGAGACCGGCCTTCAGCTGCGCCTCCGGGATGGTCAGGGGGGCCAGAACCTTGACCACCTCGTCATGGGCGCCCGATGTCTCGATGATCAGGCCCTGCTCGAAACAGGTGGCGCAGATGGCACCCGCCAGTTCACCCGAGCCGACATCAATCCCCTGCATCATGCCGCGCCCCTTGAGGGTGGCACCGGGCACCAGCCCGGCAATCTCGACCAGGCGGGTGTTCAGCAGTTTCGCCTTCTCGGCGATCTGGCGCTGGAACGCGTCATCGGCCCAGAACTTCTCCAGCGCCACGCGGGCGGTGATGAAGGCATGGTTGTTGCCCCGGAAGGTGCCGTTATGCTCGGCTGGCTTCCAGATGTCGAATTCGGGCCGGATCAGCAGCGCGGCAAAGGGTAGGCCCATCCCGGACAGCGATTTCGCCAGCGGGATCAGGTCGGGGACAACGCCCATCTCCTCGAAGGAAAAGAAGGTGCCGGTGCGGCCGATCCCGGCCTGAATGTCATCCAGGATCAGCAGCGCGCCGTGCTTCTTGGCCAGCGCCGCGATGCCCTTGATCCAGCGGGCGGATGCCGCGTTCAACCCGCCTTCGCCCTGCACGGGCTCCAGCAGAAAGGCCGCAGGCGCATCCATGCCCGAGGAGGGGTTCTCCAGCATCATCTCGATCTGCGCCAGCGTATCCACTTCGGGGCCGAAAGCCCCCTCATAGGGCAGATGCGTCACGCCGGGGATCGGCATCCCTGCACCGCCGCGCTTGCCCGCATTGCCGGTGGCGCCCAGGGCGCCCAGTGTCATGCCGTGAAAGCCGTTGGTAAAGGCCACGATATTGTGCCGCCCCGTCACCTTGCGCGCCAGCTTCATCGCCGCCTCCACCGCATTGGTGCCGGTGGGGCCGGTCATCATCACCTTGTGATCCATGCCGCGCGGTTTCAGGATCAGCGTCTCGAAGGCCTCAAGAAACGCGGTCTTGGCATTGGTATGCATGTCCAGACCATGCGTCACGCCATCCGCCGCGATATGGGCGATCAGCGCATCCTTCATGTCCGGATCGTTGTGCCCATAGTTGAGCGAGGAACAGCCCGCCAGAAAGTCGATATAATCGCGCCCCGCCGCATCCGTCATGGTGGCGTTGGTCGCCTTGACGAATTCGGTGGGGAAACTGCGGCAATAGCTGCGGGCGTCAGATTCGCGACGGTCATAGATGCCGGAAACACCGGCTGTGTCGGTGTGTGTCATGGTGATACCTCTTTGGTTTGTGGGGGTCAGGCGGCGTGCTGCTGCTGTGACGTGTCACGGTCCTGCCGGGGGGCAGGCGGCGCTTGCACGGCCTCTGGCGCGGCACTCTGCGCCGTCGAGGATTGCGCGGCCGTCCGGGCCGCTTCGGAAAAGTCGATATTGACCAGATATTCCGTGGCATGATTGCCATCGAAATGCGCGGTCTTCTCGAAATGCGGCGCATGGGTCAGGGTGCCGCCGCGCTTCTTGGCAAAGGCCCGGAACAGGCCCCAGGACGGCTTGTTGTCGCGCGTGATCGTCGTCTCGATCCGCGTCACCTCGGCCAGTTCGGGCCGGTCGAACAGGGCGCGCAACATCCGGCCCGCCAGACCCAGACCCCGCGCCTCGGGGCTGACGGCGACCTGCCAGACGAACAGGGCATCGGGCTTTTCGGGCGGGATGTGACCGGAAATCCAGCCCACGATCTGCCCCTCGCGCTCGGCCAGGATGCAGGTGTCGGCAAAGTGGTCGCATTGGATCAGGTTGAAATACATCGAGTTTTCGTCAAGCGGCTTGCAGGTGCTGATCAGTTCCCAGACGTCCGACCCATCTTCGACGGTCGGTTTGCGCAGCCGGACATTGGCCCGGCGCGGCGTCTTGATCGTGTTCATGTCGTCAGACATCGGTCCCTCTTGGCGCTATTTCATTCGATGACCGAAACATATACTTCGATTATCAAATTGCAACCCTTTTGGGCAACAAGAGCAAAATTTGCAATTTTCAGCCATATCCCTATATTAATCGCAGCTTGTCGGGAATTTCCCTGTCCTTGGGGAAGAAAATTACTTCGACAGACGAAGATATAGGAGAGCGTGTTATGCTTCGGCAATCAAATGAATATCTTGCAAGGTCAGACCGGTTAAGCCAGAATGGCGCGCCGTCCACTTGGGGTATATCCATGACCAGCCGCTCCGAATCCGCCCTCGTGACCCTGCGTCGCATCATGCATGTCACCGATACCAACGCCCGCGCGCTGGCGCGGCGCACGGGTCTGACGCTGGCGCAGATGATCGTGCTCGAGATCGTGGCCGGCGATGACCGCGCCACGCCCAAGGAAATCGCCCGCCGCTCCGGTGTCTCGCAGGCGACCATCACCTCGCTGATCGACAAGCTCGAAGCGCGGGGATTCGTCACCCGCCGCCGCAGCGAGCAGGACCGCCGCCTGATCCGCGTCACCGCGACCGAGGCGGGGCGCACCCTGCTGGCCAATGCGCCCAACCCGCTCTACGCCGCCTTCAGCGAAAGGTTCGAGGCGCTGCCCGAATGGGAGCAGTTGATGCTGCTGGCCGCCTTGGAGCGTGTCGCAGGGCTGATGAACGCGGATCAGGTCGAGGCGCTGCCGCCGACGGATGAGCCGCGCCTCTCTGCCATCTGACCCTTTCAAATCTGCACAACCCCTGTCGAATTTTCGGCGCTTTGTGCAATCGTGTCGCTGTGTCATCCTCTCTGCACACCCATGGAAGGAGAGAGTGACATGAGCTGGAACCCCGCCCTTGATCCGCATTGCCCCACTGGCGACGATGTGGACGCGATCGAGACCGTCATCGTGCCGCGCGCCCGCGATCTGGGCGGCTTCGAAGTGCGCCGCGCCCTGCCAGCACCGCGCCGGCAGATGGTCGGGCCCTTCATCTTCTTCGACCAGATGGGGCCGGCCGAATTCGTGACCGGGCAGGGGATCGACGTGCGCCCGCATCCGCATATCGGCCTTGCCACCGTCACCTACCTCATGCGCGGGCAGATCCATCACCGCGACAGCCTTGGCACCGATCAATGGATCACACCCGGCGCGGTGAACTGGATGGTGGCGGGCGACGGCATCACCCATTCCGAACGCACCGATGGCGACATCCGCCACGCGCCCCACAGCCTCTTTGGTATCCAGACCTGGGTCGCCCTGCCCAAAGGGGCCGAGGATGGGGCGGCCGCCTTCGAACATGCAGGACGCGACGCCCTGCCGCTGCTCGAGGCCGAGGGGAAGTCGGTGCGCCTGATCCTGGGCGAGGCTTACGGCGCGCGCGCCCCGATCCAGACCCCGTCCGAGATGTTCTATGCCGATGCCGTCCTGCAAGCGGGGGCGGCGATTCCCTTGCCCGACAATCACGAGGATCGCGGCGTCTATGTGCTGGAAGGTTCCGTCACCGTGGCGGGGCAGGGGTTCGACGCAGGCCGCATGATGGTCTTCCGCCCCGGCGACCGGATCAGCCTGACCGCCGGAGCTGCGGGCGCGCGGGTCTTGCTGTTGGGCGGGGCCACGCTGGAAGGCCCGCGCTATATCTGGTGGAACTTCGTCGCCTCCTCGAAAGAGCGGATCGAGGCCGCGAAAGAGGCCTGGCGCGAGGGCGATTGGCAGCATGGCCGCTTCCGCCTGCCGCCCGGCGATGACGCCGAACATATCCCCCTGCCAGAGCGGTAAGCCCCGCCCCGGACGGCTTGTCGCTTTTTGGGTAAAACCTTGTTGACGGGGCGGGATGGACCGCAT
>JAMWZG010000087.1:1340-11189 GCA_024304855.1 Paracoccaceae bacterium | reverse complement strand
CCTGCGGCAGATGGCGCGGATGCGTATTTGGGGAACGATGAAAGGAACGGCGTGTCAGGCTGTGGGGCGCAGGCGCATCAGAAGGTAGATGTTGAACCGGGCAAAATTGTCGCGGTTGCGCGCCTGCTGATTCAGGCGCTGATCAAGGCGTGCGCGTTTGCGTTCACTGATCAGCGTGCGGATCGCGCGGCGCAAGACCCAGCGCAGACGCGGCTTGCGCCGGGACAGTTCTTCATCGACACGGCTCAGGCCATAGCCGAAGACGTTGAACAGACCCTGCTCGATCTCGACCGAGGGGGCGGCCGACAGGGTCACGTCCTCCTCGCTGACGATGTCCAGGGGCAGGGTGGCGAGCGTCTCGCGGAAAGCGGCAATCCGGTGGCCGCCCCCCACGGGTGCCCGCATCCGGTCGCCCGTGTATTCCGGGGTGCGGAAACAGTCGGCAACGATGATCTCTCCCCCCGGTGCCAGCAGCGTCAGGCATTTGGGCAGGCCCTGATCCAGCGGGATATATTGAAAACTTTCCGAAAACAGGCAGATGTCGAAGCTGCCGGGGGCTGCGGTGAAATCCTCGAACATGCATTCGTGCACGCGGGCGGTCGGCGCATTGGCACGGCAGCGACTGGCAAGGAAGGGGCTGGGCACGACGATATCCACGCTATGACCAAGGGCGAGCAGCTTTTTCGCCGTCTCACCAGCACCGCCGCCAATGTCCAGAATGCGGCAGGGCCGGTCGGGCAGCAGCGCGAACAGCCGGTCCGTATAGGCCTCCTGCGCAGCCCGCAGATTGGCAGCGGTCACATCAAGACCGTCCCAGAGGCCGTAATGCAGATTCTCGGCCCCGGTCAGCCATTTGGTGAATGCCAGCCCGACATCAAGGCCGATGGCCTGCGTGTTGATCTTGTCCTGTCCCATGCTGCGGACCTAGCCGAAAGCAAGGGTTCTGGGAAGCGTGTTTCGTCAGGGCGGGATGGGTTTTCCCCCTCAGATCAGCGGGCCGAATTCGTCCAGAACCGCAGCATAGACCGCGCGTTTGAACGGCACGATGTGATCGACCAGATCCGACGGGTCCAGCCAGCGCCATTCCGAGAATTCGGGATGGCCGGTCACGATATTGATCTGATCGTCGTTGCCATGAAAGCGCATGAGGAACCACTTTTGACGCTGCCCCCGGAAACGGCCGTTCCAGATGCGCGGCACGATGTCATGCGGCAGGTCATAGGGAATCCAATCGGCACTCTCGGCCACCATCGTGACCAGATCGGAGGTGACGCCGGTTTCCTCCCACAATTCGCGCAGAGCGGCATCCTTGGGCGCCTCACCTTCGTCAATCCCACCCTGCGGCATCTGCCAGGCGGGGGTATCGTTATCCAGACGCTGACCGACAAAAACCTGCCCTGCGCCATTGCACAGCATCACACCGACACAGGGGCGATAGGGCAGAAGGGCAATCTGTTCCGGGGTGGTCGTCATGATGCGGTGGTCCAGATCTCAGAGGGAAGGCCCCGCACCCTCGGGATGCGGAGCGTGTTGGTTTCAGCGCGTCGGGCCAAGCGCCGACAGACCCTTGAGGATGTCCAGCGCATAGGCCAGTTGGTAGTCATCCTCGCGCAGCTTGGCCGCCAGTTCCGCTTTCGCGCGATCCTCCTCGATCTGACGGATCTGATCTTCGGACAGGCTGTCATTGTTCAGCGAGCCGCGCAGATCCGCTTCGGAGCGTCCGGGCGTTGCGGCACCTTCTTCCTCTTCGGTTTCAGGGCGACGCTGCGGCTGTTCCACGACGATATCCGGCGAGACGCCAAGCGCCTGGATCGACCGCCCCGACGGCGTGTAATAGCGCGCAGTCGTCAGCCGCATCGCGCCATCGCCCCGCAGCGGCATCACCGTCTGGACCGAACCTTTGCCAAAGCTCTTGGTGCCGATGACCACGGCGCGGCGATGATCCTGCAACGCCCCCGCCACGATCTCGGAGGCCGAGGCCGAGCCACCATTGATCAGCACGACAACAGGCTTGCCCTGCGCCAGATCGCCGGGGGTGGCGTTGAAACGCTCGCCATCCTCGGGGTTGCGGCCACGGGTCGAGACGATCTCGCCTTTTTCGAGGAAGGCGTCGGATACCCGGATCGCCTGTGTCAGAAGACCGCCGGGATTGTTGCGAAGATCCAGAACGATCCCGCTGACCGCGTCGATACCGCCCGCTTCCTCGATCGATTCCGCCAGCCCGCTTTCCAGATTGGCATAGGTCTGATCGTTGAATGTGGTCACGCGCAGAACGACGGCCTGACCCTCGGTGCGGGTGCGCACGGCCGTCAACTTGATGGTGTCGCGGATGATCGAAATGTCGAAAGGTTCGGTCGTGCCTTCGCGCAGGATGGTGATCACGATCTCGCTGCCGACGGGGCCGCGCATCATATCCACCGACTGATCCAGCGTCAGGCCCATCAGGCTTTGACCATCGACATGGGTGATGAAATCGCCCGCCTCGACACCGGCGGCATCGGCAGGGGTTCCGTCGATGGGCGAGACGACCTTGACGAAGCCCTCCTCCTGCGTGACCTCGATCCCCAGACCGCCGAATTCACCGCGCGTCTGCACCCGCATGTCGGCCGCATCTTCGGGCGACATATAGCTGGAGTGCGGATCAAGCGAGGTCAGCATCCCGTTGATCGCAGCCTCGATCAGCTCGTTCGTGTCCACTTCTTCGACATATTGGGCGCGGATTCGCTCGAAAATATCGCCAAAGAGATCAAGCTGCTCATAGACAGAGCTGTTCTTGGCCGATTCCTGCGCCAGAAGCGGTGCTGCCAGTTGCGTCGTGGCCAAGACCCCGACCATCGTTCCACCGATCGCGGCCATCACGAACTTGTTCATCTAGTCTTCCTCTCGCGTTGCGAACCATGCTTCCGGATCGACCGGCGCATCATCCTGCCTGACTTCGATATAGAGCGTCTCGGAGCGCCCGGTTCCAGTCCCATTTCCGGAATTGGCCAGAATTTCCCCAATCTCCGCATCTTGCCCGCCCATCAGCCCGATCGGACTCCCGGCCGGGATCACTTCTCCGATCCCACCATAAACCACATCCAGCCCGGCAATCACGAAAAGAGTGCCAGCCTGAGGTTCCAGAATCATCACGTTTCCGTAGTCCAGCAACGGCCCCCGATAGCGGATCGTCGCAGCGGTCGGTGTTGTGACCAGCGCGCGAGGACGGGTGGCCACCAGCAATCCGGGCCGGGTTATGCCCGCCGAATCCGCCTCTCCGGCACGACGCAGGATCTGCCCCTGCACCGGCAAGGGCAATTGCCCCCGCAGGTTGGAGATGTCGGGCAGATCCGAGCGATCCTCCTCGGTCGTCATTTCGGACAGACCGCTGGCAAAACCTTCGAGTGTTTCGGTCGAGGCGATCAGGATTGCGGTCCTCACCGGATCCTCGGTAAAGCGCCGCGGCAGGTCGGTGCGATCGGCCACCGCCTGCGACAGGGCGGTGCGCGCGTCCTGCACACCGTTCAGACCGTTCTGCAAGGTCTCGGCCGCGTTCTGCTGCAAGATGCGCAACGTTGTGATCTCGGTCAGCCGGTTGCGCAACTCATCGGCGCGCGCATTGAGCGCCGGCGTCACATCCGCCAGGATCATGCCCGACCGCGCCGTGCCGACGGGACCGGCAGGATGCAGCAGCATGGTCGGCGAAGGGCGGTCCCCCATGCTCAGCAAGACGCCCAGAAGCTGGGCCACTTCGGCTTCGCGGGCCTGCAATTCGCGGGTCAGGCGCGCCTCGCGCAGACTGGCCCGGCGCAGCCCGTCGCGCATCGCCTCCAGCCCATCCTCGAAGGCGGCGACGGTTTCCGTCAGTGCCCGCACCCGGTCCCGTGCCGATTGCGCCGCATCAAGTTGACGTGTCGCCTGTTCAAGACGCAGGGCAGCGGCCCGCGCGGCCTCTGCCGCCTCGCCTTCCGACTGCGCAGACAGGGGGACTGCAAAAAGCGACAGGATCACAAGGGCAAAGGCAGCGGCGCGGATCATATGATCAGGCTTTCCCCGGTCATCTCATCCGGTTTGGGCAGGCCCATCAAGGCAAGGATCGTTGGCGCGAGATCCGCCAGGCGACCGGGCCGCAACCGCGCGCCGGCCGGCCCTCCGACAAGCGCGACCGGAACCGGGTTGAGCGTATGCGCCGTGTGCGGCCCACCTGTGTCCGGGTCCACCATGAGTTCGCAATTGCCATGATCCGCTGTCACGATCATCGCACCGCCGACCGCCTCCAGCGCGGCAACCACACGGGCCAGCCCGCGGTCCACCGCCGCGCAGGCGGCGATGGCGGCTTTCAGATCGCCAGTATGCCCAACCATATCGGGGTTCGCATAATTGACGACGATCAGGTCATAGCGATCCTTGATCGCCTGCACGAAGTGATCCGTCACCTCCTCGCAGGACATCTCGGGTTGCAGATCATAGGTCGCAACGTTGGGCGACGGGGCCATATAGCGGTCTTCGCCTGTTTCTGGCTGCTCTTCGCCGCCGTTCAGGAAAAAGGTGACATGCGGGTATTTCTCGGTCTCGGCCAGCCGGAACTGGCGCTTGCCATGTTTCGCGACCCATTCACCCAGCGTGTTCACGATCTCGCGCGCCGGGAAAACCGTCCGCATGAAGGCGTTATGCGCCTCGGAATACTCGACCATGCCCAGACAGGCCGACCAGGTCGGCCGACGCCCCACATCAAAGGCAGCAAAATCAGGGTCCGCCATCGCCAACAGGATTTCGCGCGCGCGGTCCGCGCGGAAGTTCAGACAGAAAAGGCCATCGCCATCCTGTGCCCCGGCATAATCCCCGATCACGGTCGCGGTGATGAATTCGTCTGTTTCAGACCTATTGTAGCCGGCCGTCACCGCCGCATGGGCACTGGCTGCGTGAAGGCCTTGTCCATGGACCATGGCCTCATAGGCCTCGGCCACGCGCTCCCAGCGGTTGTCGCGATCCATGGTGAAATATCGGCCCGTCAGGGTGCCGATCTGCGCCCCCTCTGGCATCGCGGCTTGCAGCTCCTCAAGATAGCCATAGGCGGATTTCGGCGCCACATCGCGCCCGTCCGTCACAGCGTGGAGGATGACGGGCACCCCCGCGTCGGTAATCATGCGCATGGCGGCAAGAATATGGCTCAGATGCCCATGCACCCCGCCATCGGACACCAACCCGATCAGATGCGCCGTCCCGCCAGAGGCCTGCAACGTGGCGATGAAACCGCGCAGGGCCGCGTTGGCGAAGAAGGAGCCATCCTCGATCGACAGATCAATCTGACCCAGATCCATCGCCACCACGCGACCGGCCCCGATATTGGTATGTCCCACCTCGGAATTGCCCATCTGCCCGCTGGGAAGGCCGACATCAGGGCCGTGGGTGATCAGCAGGTTATGCGGACAGGTCGCGATGATCCGGTCGAAGGTCGGAGTCTCGGCCAGCGCGGGCGCATTTGCCGTGCGGTCTTCGCGGTGGCCCCAGCCATCCAGAATGCACAGCACCACGGGTTTCGGGGTGGTCATCGTCCAAGTCTCCTGCCTGATACGCCGCCTCTTACCCTGTTGCGGCGCAGGGGTGAACCGCTTTCACAGGGATGCGACCCCATGCAGCGCCACCCGCGCCCGTTCGCGGGGTCAGTTCGAGGTTTCGCCCAGCCCCTCGGGTTGCCCGACAACCACGAAACTCAGCGCCGCAGGGTCAAGAACCTCGCGCGCGACCCGGTTCACATCCGCCAAAGTCACGGCATTCACCTTGTCGTTGCGCGTGGCGGCATAGTCGATGGGAAAGCCGCGCATCTGCATTCCGACGATGATATTTGCAATCGTCCCATTGCCATCGAAGCGCAGCGGATAGGCTCCGGTGAGATAGGTCTTGGCGTTTTCCAACTCGGCGGCGGTCACACCCTCGGCCTGAAGCCGGGCCCATTCGGCGCGGATCACCTCGACCGCCTCGGCCACCCGGTCATTGGCCGAAGCCACCGATCCACCCCAGGTCTGCGCGTGATCGCGGTCCGCCAGATAGGTGTAGATACCATAGGTCAGACCACGCTTCTCGCGCACCTCGGTCATCAGGCGGCTTTCGAACCCGCCACCGCCCAGAATGTGATCCAGGATGAAAGCGGCAAAGAAATCAGGATCTTCCTGCGCCACGCCGGGCTGACCAAAGAGCACGACCGATTGCGGCGTCGGGAAATCCACAACCGTGACCCCGCCCGGAAACGCAGGATCCGCCGGACCGGGCATGGACGCCCCTGTGGCCGGCAGCTCGCCCAAAAGGCTGTCGAGCAAGGCACCAAGCTCTGCTGCCGTGATATCCCCCACGGCCGAGACATGGATGCGGTCACGCGCCATCGTCGCGGCATGGGCCGCCAGCAGATCATCGCGCGTCAGCGCCGTGACCGTCTCTACCGTGCCATCGAGGGACGTGGCATAGGGATGATCCCCGAAGACAAGCGCATCAAACCGCCGCGTGGCGATGCTTTGCGGGTCTTTCTCGTCCGAGCGCAGACCGGACAGAACCTGCGCGCGCACCCGTTCAATGGCCTCCGCGTCAAAACGCGGCTGGATCAGCGACTGGCGCAGCAGATCGACGGCGGCGTCCCGGTTCTCGGTCAGGAATTGCGCGGAAACGGACAGGGCATCATCCGACACGCCATAGCGGAAAGAGGCGGCCAGACCGTCGCGCGCCCGGGCAAAGGCGCGGGCATCCATGTCACCTGCGCCTTCTTCCAGAAGCGCGGTCATCAGATTGGTCGCGCCGCGCTTGTCAGCCGGCTCGACCGAAGCGCCGCCGCGAAAGCGGATTTCCAGCGCGGTGAAGGGGATCGTATGATCCTCGACCAGCCAGGCGGTGATGCCACCGGGGCTTGTGACCTCCTGGATCTCGATCGCGGCGCGCACGGGCAGGGCCGCCAGCGTCAAGAGCAGCGGCAGAATGAAACGCATCATCACTGTGTCACCTCCTCGGCCATCAACCAGCCGGTTACGGCCTGCCTGCGATCCAGAACCATCCGGGCGGCGGCCATCACGTCATCCGCTGTCACCGCTTGCAGGATCTTCGGCCAGTCCTGCACATCCTGCACGGTCAGCCCTTGAGTCAACGCGCGGCCATAGCGATTGGCGATGCTGTCCACATCATCGCGCGCGTAAATCTGCGCCGCGCGCAACTGCATCTTGATCCGCTCAAGCTGCGCGGCATCCACGCCATTTTGCAGAAAATCCACCAGAACACCGTCCATCGCAGCTTCGGCCTCCTCCAGCGTCACGCCTTCGGACGGCACCACGACCACATCGAAGGTGGTCCGGTCCAGCGACATCCCGCTGTAGAACGCGCCAGTGAAGGTCGCGATCTGGCTGTCGAACTGCAACGCCTCGGCCATCACGGAGGTGGTGCCGGAACCCAGCACCTCGGCCAGAATGGTCAGGGCGGCGGCGGTTTCCTGCGCGCCGCTGTCGCGCTCGGGCGCGAGATAGGAGCGGCTCACATAGGGCTGCGCCACACGCGCGTCGCGATAGGTGATCCGCCGCTCGGCCGTCTGCGGCGGTTCGGTGGGGCGCAGCCTTTCGGGCAGGTCGGGGTTTGCGGGGATCGGCCCGTAATGCGTGGCGGCCAGGGCGCGCACCTCATCCGGGGTCACATCGCCTGCGACCACCAGAATCGCGTTGTTGGGCGCGTAGAAGCGGTCATAGAAGGCCAGCGCATCATCGCGGTCCAGCGCCACCATCTCGTGCCGCCAGCCGATGATGGGCACGCCGTAACGGTGGTTGAGGTATTGGACCGCGTCCTTCTGCTCGCGGAAGAGGGCGGCGGGGCTGTTCTCGACCCGCTGGTTCCGCTCCTCGATGATGACCTCGCGCTCGGTCGCGATCTCGGCGTCGTCCAGGCGCAGGTTGACCATCCGGTCCGCCTCCATCTGCATCATCAGACCCAGACGATCCGTGGCAACCCGCTGAAAATAAGCGGTATAGTCATAGCTGGTAAAGGCGTTGTCCTGCCCGCCATTGCGCGCCACCGTGCGCGAGAATTCGCCGGATTCCATCGTCTCGGTCCGCTTGAACATCAGATGTTCCAGAAAATGCGCGATCCCTGAAGCCCCCGCAGGCTCGTCCGCGGAGCCTGCCCGATACCAGACCATATGCACGACGACAGGGGCGCGATGATCCTCGATCACCACGACGTCCATCCCGTTGTCCAGGGTGAAATGCGTGACCTGCTCGTCAGCCGATGCAGGCCGGGAAAGCCCCAGCATCAGGCCAAGAGCCAGGGACATGGCAGCGGCGGTCAGTCGGAACACAGGCGTCCTCCTCGGATAGGGTCATGACAAGGATAGGGTCATGACAAGGATAGGCGCGCAGGGCCCGGCCACAACCCGCACTGACGCAGATGTGACGGATCAGCGCCGTTCGGGCGGCGGGGCCGAGGGTGTGGACACACCCATCCGGCGGAAGCGGCGCAGCTCGGCATAGGGGTCCGTCATTTCGGATTTGTAGACATCGTTGTAGCGGTCCACATCACGGAACAGGCGGAACTTGGTAAAGCGCGAGCGGCTGCGCTGGAAGGCGTCATCCTCGGCGGCCAGCGTCACGCGGATATCGCTGGACATCCCGTTGCGCGCGGCATGTTGCACCAGCGCCGTATCCGAGGCCGGTGCCCCCTGCGCGACCAGCGCACCGGGCCGCCCGCCAAGAGCGGCCACACCATCCGCCAGCGGGTTCTGATCGGTGAGATTGGTCCCCCCGGGTGTCGGCGCCGGCAAGCTGGCCAAAGTCTCGGGCATTTCCAGAGGTTTGCCCGGCAACACCGAGAATTCATCCGGCCCCGCCCCTATCGACCGCAAATTGCGCAGGTTCAGGTCGCCATCGGGCCGTGAACAGGCCGACAGGGCCAGTATGGCCACCAAGATCATCCCATGCGGCAGACGCATTGCCACCCTCCTGACGTTTTCGGTTCCAGCTTTAGCCCATTGACGACGGATCGTCACGGGGCGTTTTTCTCTGGTGTGAAAAGAACCAGCCCGATGGCGCCGGCAAAGATGGAAATGTCGGCGATATTGAACGCATAGGGGTTTTCAAACCCGCAGCATGACATGTTCAGAAAATCCGCCACCGCCCCGTAGAGCACCCGGTCCACCACATTGCCCAGCGCGCCGCCCACCAGCAGACCCGCCGAGACAAGTCCCCAGCGGCCCGGCGGATCACGACGCACCCACCACAGAACACCGCCCGAAATCAGCAGCGCCACCGAGATCAACACCCAGCGCGCCAGATCCGAGGCCTGCGCAAAAAGGCCGAAGTTGATCCCGTAATTCCAAGCCATCCTGAGGTTCAGATAGGGCGGAAATACGTCGATCGCGCCCAGATAGGCAAGGTCCAGCAGGTGCACGACCAGATATTTTACCGCCTGATCCGCGACAAAAATCGCCAAAGCGACCCAGAATACCAGCCTCATCCGCCCTCCTTGCCGCCGCTGCCCAAGGGCTGCGTGCCCTGTTTCTTCTTGCCTCAAATATCCCCGCGCGGAGCGCATCCCCGGCCTAGTGCCGGAAATGCCGCATCCCGGTAAAGACCATCGCCAGACCCGCCGCATCCGCCGCGGCGATCACCTCGTCGTCGCGCATCGACCCGCCGGGCTGGATCACCGCTGTCGCCCCTGCCTCGGCCGCGGTCAGCAGGCCATCGGCAAAGGGAAAGAACGCATCCGAGGCCACGACCGAGCCTTGCGTCAGCGGCGCGGAGAGGCCCAGCGCCTCGGCCATGTCCTGCGCCTTGCGCGCGGCGATGCGGCAACTGTCCACGCGGCTCATCTGCCCGGCCCCGACACCCACAGTGGCCCCATCGCGGA
>JAMWZG010000087.1:0-1330 GCA_024304855.1 Paracoccaceae bacterium | reverse complement strand
CTTCAGATCATCCAGCCCGATATGGCCATTGTCCTTGTCCTGCACCAGATACCCGCCCGACACCTGACGCCATGTCAGTGCCGCATCAGCCGGATTGGCCAGACCCGGCGTGATCAACAGGCGCAGGTTCTTTTTCGCGGCAAAGATGTCGCGCGCGCCCTGATCGGCACCGGGTGCGATGACGACTTCGGTGAAGATCTGCGCGATCTCTTCCGCCGTGGCCGCATCCAGCGTGCGGTTCAGGGCGATGATTCCGCCAAAGGCGCTGGTCCGGTCGCAGTCAAAGGCGCGGGCATAGGCCTCTTTCAAGGTCGCCCCACGCGCCACGCCGCAGGGGTTGGCATGTTTGATGATCGCGCAGGCCGGCCCGTCGGCAGGGGCGAATTCGCTGACCAGTTCAAAGGCTGCGTCGGTGTCGTTGATATTGTTGTAGGACAGTTCCTTGCCCTGCACCTGTTTCGCCGTCGCCACGCCGGGGCGGGCGTTGCCATCCACATAGAACGCCGCCCCCTGATGCGGGTTCTCGCCATAGCGCAGCCCCTGCGCCAGCTTGCCTGCCGTCACCCGGCGGCGCGGGCTCGCCTCGCCGATCGCGGCGGCCATCCAGGTGGACACGGCCGCGTCATAGGCCCCTGTCCGCGCATAGGCGATCTGTGCCAGCCGCTGCCGGAAGGCCAGGGACGTCGCCCCGTCATGGGCAGCCAATTCGTCCAGAAGCGGTTGATAATCCTCGACATCCACCACGACGTTGACAAAGGCGTGGTTCTTGGCCGCCGCCCGGATCATCGCGGGGCCGCCGATGTCGATATTCTCGATGCAGGTCTCGTAGTCGGCGCCCTTGGCCACCGTCTCCTCGAAGGGGTAAAGGTTCACCACCAGCAGGTCGATCTCCTTGATCCCATGCGTGACCATCGCGCCGACATGGGCATCATTGTCGCGCAGCGCCAAAAGCCCGCCATGCACCGCCGGATGCAGCGTCTTGACCCGGCCATCCATCATCTCGGGGAAACCCGTCACATCCGCCACATCCTTGACCACCAGCCCCGCTGCGCGCAGCGCCGCCGCAGATCCGCCCGTGGACAAAAGGTCGATCCCCCGCGCCGCCAGCGCCTGACCCAGCTCGATCAGCCCGGTCTTGTCGGATACGGAAATCAGCGCGCGGCGCACTGGGTGCAGGTTGGTCGTCATGGTCTTGGCCCCCGAGGTCGTTCGGCCCTTCCGCAGAAGGGCCTAAAGTGTCACATCCATCTCGTCCCGGTTCAGGTCGCGGATGCTGATGGGCGTATCCTGCGCCTTGGTCAGCGACCACCGGGTGCGGGTCGCATAGTCC
>JAMWZG010000086.1 GCA_024304855.1 Paracoccaceae bacterium | reverse complement strand
TATTACATCGCCCGCGTCAAAGCCGTGATGGATGGCACATGGACATCGACCGACACATGGGACGGCATCGGGCCGGGCATGGTCGGCATTGGCGAGATCACCGACAAGGTGCCCGCCGATGTGAAGGCCGAGGCGCTCGCGCTCAAGGACGCCATTGCCAAGGGCGAGTATCACCCCTTCACCGGCCCGCTGAACAAGCAGGATGGTTCGGTCTGGCTGGCCGATGGCGAAGTGGCGGATGATGGCACGCTGCTGGGCATGGATTTCTATGTCGAAGGCATCGAAGGCACGATCCCGAACTGATCGGCCATTCCTCAGCGATACGGAAAACCCCGCCTTCGGGCGGGGTTTTTTCACGCCCGGACACAGGACAGACCGGGCAAGCGGCGCGGATGTCAGATCTGCTGCTCGGCAGTCTCGGCCCGGCTTGCGACGACCGAGGCCATGCCTTTGGCATCGCGATCCTTCCACCCGGCTGCGGCGCGGATCGCCTCCAGATCGGATGGATGCAGCGCCGCAGCCTCGGCACGCGACAGCGCCTCACGCGCCATGGCAGAGGCGGGCGCGTCGAATATCTCAGGCGCGATGGCCCGCAGCGCGGCCAGCGTCTTTTGCAGCCGGATCTGCACCTCGACCAGTGCGGCACCGTCGCGGGCCAGCGGGCGGAACGCATCCTCCATCGCCTCCTGCACCGTGACGGGGGGCACAAACACGCGGTCAAAGCGCACCTCGGGCTCCGGCCTGTCCTTCCACAGGGACAGGATACGCACCAGACGGCCCAGAACGTCGATGGCCGTGCCGGGGTCATTCACAGCCGGCGACAGGGCGCGCGACGCGATTTCGGACAGCACGATCAGGCCAAAGCGCGGGTCTTCCTCAAAGGTGCGGCGGGTGCCCATGGCGATACTGTCGCACAGCCTGTCCCTGTGATCGTCATCCAGTTGCTGGCGCCCGATCCAGAGGACGGGCTCGCCCACCGCGACAAAGCGGCCCGGCAAGCCATTCAGATAGACCACCGCGTTCAACGCTGCGGCGCAATCCTGCAACGCTTCCATGTCGATATGCTGCACATAGCCAGAGCGATGCGCATGGATCGGCACCAGCGGCTCGGGCGCGGGCTGATCCATCTTGCGCCCGCCCAGATAGGGATCGCTCAGGCGCAGCGACCAGGCATCCGTCGCGGCAGCCTCGACCCGGTCGAGCGTATCCCCCATCCGTCCGAAACTCATCAGATGGTCGATCCAGCGGATCAGTGCCAGAACCACCAGACCAATCACCGCCACGGTAAAGATGAACAGCACGACCCGACCGGGCTCATTGTAAAGATCGGCGTTCAGCGCGACCAGGCCCACCAACCCGAAGAGGAATGCCCCCAGAAAGGTCGCCAGCACATTCTGTGTCGTGCGGTCCTCTTGCAGCAGAATGGCCGCGCGGGGCGTCGCCGTGCTGGCCGCTGCGGCAAAGGCCGACACCGCGATGGACAGCGAAAAGGTCGTGACCGCCAGCATCGACGAGGTCAGAACCTCCAGCAGTTGCTCGACCGCATCGGCCCCGGCCTTGAGCGTCTCATTGCCGTCCAGAAAGGGTGACAACAGCCGCGCCATGGCGATCGAGAAGATGGCCAGAAGGGCAAAGCCTGCCACACGCACCCAGACCTTCTTGAGCACCTCGCGCAGATACCATGCGTATTTCGAAATCATCTGTTCCCTGCCCCGTTCCTGCGGATGACAGCAGACCCGCGACGGGCCAGCATCCAGACCGCAGGATAGACCGGGGCCGCTGGGGTGTCGATCTGTTGTGCCCCTACCGGGGCGGCGCGCGGCAACCCTACCTGTCGCGCCGGGCCAGACGGCCTGCCATTCCGGCCATCAGACTGGCCAGCAGGAAATAGACCGCGATGCCATACCCCTGGCGCGGAAATTCCACGCCAAGGTCAATGATCGCGCCCGTCACGCCGGGACCGATCGCCGTTCCCAGCACCATGACCGCGCCCATCATGGCGCGGATCGCGCCCAGATGCCGGGTGCCGAACACCTCGGCCCAGAAGGTCGCCATCATGGTCACATGCATCCCCTGCCCGGCCCCGATCAGCATCATCGCCAGCGCCCCCGCCGGCACCGGCCCGGCCAGCGCGATGGTCACATAACCCGCCGCCAGTGGCAGCAGATAGAAGGCGCCCAGCCGCAGACTGCCGAACCTGTCCACCAGCCAGCCCGCCGTCAGCATCGTGCCGACACTGGCCGCCGTATAAAGCGGAAACAGCGACACAAGACTGACATGGGCCCAGCCCTTCGCCTCGGCCAGATGGACCTGATGAAAGAAATAGGCGGTGTTCCAGGCCGCCGGTCCCATCAACGCAGGCACCATCAGCCAGAACACAGGGTGCCGCAGCGCCTCGGCGCGCGTCCACATCCGCCCTTTCAGGCCTGTGCTGCCCGCCTCGGCCAGAAAGGATTGCGGGGTCCGTTCCTGCGACAACAGCGCCCAGAGAACCGGCGTCAGCACCGCCATGATGACAGCCGCGCCAACCCAGAGCATCCGCCAGTCAAAGACCCCCAGCAGGGCCACGAAGGTGATCGGCAAAGCCGCCTCGCCCAGCGCCACGCCCAGCCCCGCGATGGATACCGCACGGCCCCGCGTCGCCACGAACCACCGCGCCATGGCCACCATCGCGCTATGGCTCATCAAGCCCTGCCCGAAAAGCCGCAGCAGAAAAAGTGTCAGGGCCAGCATCCAGACCTCGGTGATCCGGCTCATCAACAGCGCCGCGCAGATCAGGCCGATCAAGACGACCAGCCCGATATGGCGCACACGGAAACGGTCGGTCAGCGCACCGGCATAGACCATCACCGCCGCCGAGGCTGTCGTGGCCATGGCGTAAAGCCCGCCCCAGGCACCATGCGACAGGCCGAAGGTCTCACGGATCTCGCCCGCGAAGACCGAGATGAAGAAGGTCTGCCCGAAGCTCGATGTGAAGGTCAGCAGGAAACCCGCCGCCAGCCAGGGTGCATTCAGACGCAGAAAATCCGCCAGACGTTCGGGGCGCATCATCTCAGTTTGCATGGGAATGATCCCGCGCCTCGAATCCGCGCCGTGCCAAAGTGGGGCATTGGCACAGGTGCGTTGCCCGGCTCCGGGGCAAGGGGATGTGGGACGGCATGAGGCAGATGCTCCGGGACACTATGACTGCATCGCATCAGAAGCGCAGAGGGCTTGCAAGGCCGTATGAACACGGGTGCCGACTTTTGCGCGCCCGATACAGCCCAAGGGCGAACCAAAGTGACGATTCCGGTAAAAAATCCCGATTCGTGGGGCGCTCCTCTCCGCCAGCGCCCCGTCGCCAAGCCTTGAACGCATGGAAAACAGGCAGTCTTGTCCTGATTTTCTTACATAAAATTACAAAAATCATGGGCCTTCGCATTTTTTCTTGCCTTTGGACCATCTTTGCCAATCAATGAACCCATTCCAAATTGGTTCACAAAGGTCTCAGATGCCGGACGGTGATCGCGACAACTCCTCCCTTGCGCTGGAACGGCTGCGCCTCATGCTGCATGACATTCCCGCCACCGGGGACAACCGCCTGCCGACCGAGCGCCAACTGGCCGAAACCCTTGGCATCAGCCGTCGATCGGTGCGCCGCGCGCTGGAAGTGCTGGAGGCCGAGGGGCTGGTCTGGCGCAGGCAGGGGGCCGGAACCTTTGCCGGACCACGCCCCGAGACGATCACAGCCCAGGACAGTTTCGAGGCGAATTTCTCGGAAGTGATGGAAGTCCGCCTGCGGCTGGAGCCGCAGCTGGCCCAGTTGGCGGCGCTGCGCGCCTCGGCCCCGGCCATTGCGCGGATGCGCGACCTGATCATCCGTCTTGAGGAGAGCGATGATGCAGACGGGCGCGAACTGTGGGATTCCGCGCTGCACCGCGAAATCGCCCGCGCGGCGGGGAACCGCTTTTTCCTGATGATCTTCGATTCCATGGACCGCGCCCGCCTTGACGAGGCGTGGCGTGCCCTGCGCGAACGCGCGCGCAGCCGCGCCAATCTGGCCCAGACCATGCGCCAGCACCGCGAGCTGGTGGATGCGATTGCCGCCCATGATCCGGTCCGCGCCGGGGCCGCGATGCGCGCGCATCTGATGTCGGTGCATGACGGCATCCTGCGCCTGACCACAGCCGAGGCCCTTGAAGATGCGTCCTGATCCCGTGCTTGAGGTGACAGACCTTTCGATCCGTTTTCGCGGTCAGCCCATCGACCTGATCGACAGTGTCAGTTTCTCGATCGAACGGGGCAAGACGCTTTGCCTGGTCGGGGAATCCGGCTGCGGCAAATCCGTGACCTCGCTGGCCATCATGGGCCTTCTGCCCAAACGCGCCGCGACCGTGACCCAAGGCAGCGTCCGCTTCAACGGCACGGATCTTCTGTCCCTGCCGGATCATCAGATCGAAGACCTGCGCGGCAATCGCATGGCCATGATCTTTCAGGAACCGATGACCAGCCTGAACCCCGCCTTCACCGTCGGGCATCAGGTGGCCGAGGCGGTGCGCCGCCACAAGGGCTGCTCGGAACCCGAGGCGCGCGACCGCGCATTGGAAATGTTCCGCAAGGTGCGGATGCCCGCCGCCGAAAAGCGGCTGGACGATTACCCGCATCAGATGTCGGGCGGGATGCGCCAGCGGGTGATGATCGCCATGGCCTTGGCCAATGATCCGGCGCTTTTGATTGCCGATGAACCGACAACCGCGCTCGACGTGACCATTCAGGCGCAGATCCTCGATCTGATGCGCGAGTTGCAGCAGGATACGGGCGCGGCCCTTCTAATGATCACGCATGATCTGGGGGTCGTGGCGGAAATCGCGGATGATGTGGCGGTGATGTATGCGGGCCGCGTCGTGGAAAGCGGCCCCGTGGGACGGATCTTCGCCGAACCGCAGCACCCCTACACGCTGGGGCTGATGGGCTCGATGCCGGCCATCGCCGGGCGGCAGGGCCGGTTGATGACCATCCCCGGCGCGGTCCCCGCACCGGATGCCATGCCGCTTGGCTGTCGCTTTGCCACACGCTGCCCCTTTGTCCTCGACAGCTGCCGGACAACCCGCCCCGCGCTCCTCCCTGCTACGGATGGCCAATCCGTCGCCTGCCTGCGCGCCCCTCTGGAAACCATGGTGGCCGCAGAATGACCGACGACTTCATCCTTGAAACCCGCGATCTTCACCGCCGTTTCGTGCAAGGCGGCGGGCTTTTCGCCAAGGCCAGCACGATCCATGCCGTGAATGGCGTATCATTGCAGGTCAGACGTGGCGAGACATTCGCGATCGTGGGCGAATCCGGTTGCGGCAAATCCACATTGGCGCGTCTGCTGCTGCGATTGATCGACCCCAGCGAGGGGCAGGTCATCTATGACGGTCAGGACTTGACCGAATTGCGCAGCGGCCAGATGCGCGCCCTCAGGTCGGACCTGCAATTCATCTTCCAGGATCCGTTTTCCTCACTCAACCCGCGCATGAGCGTCGAGGCGATCATCGCAGAACCGTTGCGCGTCCATTCCGGGTTGAGCGCGGACGAGCGCCGCGCCCGTGTGGCCGCACTGATGGCGCGCGTGGGGCTGCGTCCCGATATGGCCGACCGCTATCCGCACGAGTTTTCCGGCGGGCAGCGTCAGCGCATCTGCATCGCGCGCGCCTTGGCCTCCGGGCCTAAATTGCTGATCGGGGATGAACCTGTCTCCGCGCTGGATGTGTCGGTGCAGGCGCAGATCGTCAATCTGCTGGAGGATCTGAAACAGGAATTCGGCCTCACGCTCGTGATCATCGCGCATGATCTGGCCGTGATCCGCCACATGAGCGACCGCATCGCCGTCATGTATCTGGGCGAGGTGGTCGAGCTGGCCGACACCGAGGCGCTGTTCACAACCCCGCGTCACCCCTACACGCAGGCGCTGCTCTCTGCGATCCCGGTGCCCATGCCGGGTGCGGCGCGGGCGCGCAGCACGCTGGGGGGCGACATCCCCTCGCCCGCCAACCCGCCTGCGGGGTGCAAGTTCCACACCCGCTGTCCCCATGCCACCGACCTCTGCCGCACGACCCCGCCCCAACTGGAAGGTGCGACGCATCAGGTGGCCTGCCATCACCACGCCAGCCTGCCCATCCCGGCCCTGCCCATCGCAGGAGCCAGCACACGCAGCCCCTCCGCCGAGGCGCGCTTCGCGCTCTATCGCGCGGCCTCTCAATCCAGAACCACCAGCAAGGAGACCACCCCATGACCATAAGAAAGCTGACGACCGCGCTTCTGGCGTCGGTCGCGATGACGACCTCGGCCTTTGCCGCCGATCTCAGGATCGGCCTTCAGGAAGACCCGGATGCGCTGGACACAGATCAGGCGCGCACCTTTGTCGGGCGGATCGTGTTCGAATCCCTGTGCGACAAGCTGGTCAACATCACCCCCGATCTGGAATTCGTGCCCGAGCTTGCGACAAGCTGGAGCTGGTCCGAAGATGCGACAACGCTGACCATGCAACTACGCGAGGATGCCACCTTCCACGATGGCACCCCCTTCAACGCCGAAGCCGTGGTGGCGAATATCGAACGCTCCAAGACACTGGCCGAAAGCCGCCGCAAGTCCGAGCTCACCTCGGTCGAGTCGGTCGCGGCAACCGGCCCGTTCGAAGTGCAGTTCACCCTCTCCTCGCCCGATGCGACGCTGATCGCGCAGCTGTCTGACCGCGCGGGCATGATGCTGTCACCCACGGCCGCTGCGGAAAAAGGGCTGGAGCTGGCCAATGATCCGGTCTGCTCGGGCCCCTACAAATTCGTGGAGCGGGTGCAGCAGGACCGTATCGTGCTGGAGAAATTCGCAGAGCATTACGACGCGGACAGCTACAGCTTTGACCGCCTGATCTTCCTGCCGATCCCGGATACCACCGTGCGTCTGGCCAACCTGCGCTCGGGCGATCTGGACATGCTGGAACGTCTGGCCCCCTCGGATGTGGCGGGCGTCAAGGAAGACGGCAATCTGGCGTTCTCGGCGGCGACAAGCCTTGGTTATCAGGGGATCACCGTCAACGTGAACAACGGCGCGCGGTCCGAAACCCCCTTCGGGCAGGATGCCCGCGTGCGGCAAGCCCTGTCGCTGGCCATCGACCGCGAGGTGATCAATCAGGTCGTCTTCGAAGGCACCTATGCCGCCGGCAACCAGCCCTTCCCGCCGACCTCGCCCTGGTATGACCAGACCAATCCGGTGCAGGCGCGTGACGTGGAGGCCGCAAAGGCACTTCTGGCCGAAGCCGGGCTGGAGGGGATCAAGATCGAGATCCAGGCGCCGAACAACCCTGTCCAGTTGCAGCTCATGCAGGTGATTCAGGCCATGGCGGCCGAGGCCGGGATCGAAATCTCGATCAAGGCCACCGAGTTTGCCACCATGTTGCAGGAACAGACGGCCGGCAATTATGACGGCTCGCAGGTGGGCTGGTCGGGCCGCACCGATCCCGATGGCAATATCCACGCCTTCATGACCTGCGAAGGCGGGCTGAACGACAGCAAGTTCTGCAACCCCGAGATCGACGCCCTGCTGAACAAGGCCCGCACCTCGACCGACACCGCAGAGCGCAAGGCCAGCTATGACGCGGCCAATGCCATCCTGCGCGAGGAGCTGCCGATCATCTATCTCTACCACCAGACCTGGCTCTGGGCGATGTCGAACAAGATCAAGGGCTTCGAGGCCTATCCCGACGGCATGATCCGCCTCTCCGGGGTGACGATGGAGTGATCCTGACATCGCGATCCGCCCCGGCGGGTCGCGCCCCTGACATGGCGCAGGGCCCCATGGCCCTGCGCATCCTCTGACCCAACGGGCTGACCCATGCTCCTCTTCATCCTGCGCCGTATCCTGATCGCGATCCCGACACTGATCCTTGTGTCGATGTTCGTCTTTGCCTTGCAGAAACTGCTGCCGGGCGACCCGATCCTTGTGATGGCGGGCGAAGACCGCGACCCCGAGGTCATCGCGCTCCTGCGCGAGAAATACCGCATGAACGAGCCGATCCCGATGCAATATCTCTATTGGGCCGGTGACGTGCTGCGGGGTGATCTGGGCATCTCGCTGCGGACCAATGAACCCGTGCTGGACCTCATCGCCGCCAAGCTGCCGGTGACGATCCAGCTGGCGCTGATGTCGATGATCTTCGCCTTCCTGATCGGCATTCCCGCCGGAATCCTCTCTGCGGTGCGCAAGGGCACATGGGTGGACTGGCTGGCCAATCTGGTGGCCCTGTCGGGCCTGTCGATCCCGAATTTCTGGCTGGGGATCATGCTGATCCTGCTGGTCTCGGTCAATCTGGGCTGGCTGCCCGCCTCGGGCTATGAAAGCCCCTGGGTCGATCCGTGGAAGTCGCTGACCACGATGATCATGCCCGCCTTCGTGCTGGGCACCGCGCTGGCCGCCACGCTGATGCGGCACACACGGTCGGCGATGCTGGGCGTGTTGCAGGCCGATTACGTCCGCACCGCGCGTGCCAAGGGGCTGCGCGGGCGTGTCGTGATCCTCAAACACGCCTTCCGCAATGCGGTGCTGCCGGTTGTCACCCTGTCTGCGCTGCTGTTCGGAGAACTGCTGGCCGGTGCCGTGCTGACCGAGCAGATCTTCACCATCCCCGGTTTCGGCAAGCTGATCGTGGATGCCGTGTTCAACCGCGATTATGCCGTGGTGCAGGGTGTGGTCCTGTGCACGGCGGTTGCCTTCATCTTCATGAACCTTGTGGCGGATGTGCTCTACGTCATCCTGAACCCCAGACTGAGGACCGCGCAATGACCGCCGTGGCCGAAACACCCGCCCGTCCCGTCAACCGCACATGGCGCAAGCTGCGCGCCAATCGCAGCGCGCTTGTTGGATCTGCCATCGTGACCATGTTTGTCGGGCTGGCGCTGCTGGCCCCCTTGCTGCCGATTGCCGATCCCAACGCAACCGACTGGGGCGCCATCCGCAAGCCGCCCTCGGCTGCGGCATGGATGGGCACCGATGAAATCGGCCGCGACGTGCTGGCACGGATGATCTGGGGGGCGCAGGCCTCGCTTCTGGCGGGCGTGGTCTCGGTGCTGATCGCGGTCGCCATCGGCGTGCCCTTCGGCCTTGTCTCGGGCTATTTCGGCGGCTGGACCGACAGCATCATCAGCCGCGTCACCGATGCGCTGCTGGCGATGCCCTTCCTGATCATGGCGATTGCGCTGGCGGCCTTTCTCGGGCCGTCGCTGACCAATGCGATGATTGCCATCGGCCTGTCCGCTGTGCCGATCTTCATCCGCCTGACACGCGGGCAGGTGCTGGCCGTCAAGACCGAGGACTATGTCGAAGGCGCGCGCGCCATTGGCCTTGGTCACATCCCGATCATGACCCGCTATATCCTGCCCAATGTGTTTCCCCCCATTCTGGTGCAGGCCACGCTGACCATCGCCACCGCCATCATCGCCGAGGCATCGCTCTCCTTTCTCGGTCTGGGCCAGCAGCCACCCGCGCCAAGCTGGGGCTCGATGCTGAACACCGCCAAGAATTTCCTGTCCCAAGCGCCCTGGATGGCAATCTGGCCGGGGGCCGGAATCTTTCTGGTCGTCATGGGCTTCAACCTGATGGGCGATGGTCTGCGCGATGCGCTGGACCCGCGCGAACATTGACGTAATCGGAGGAATTACATGTCTGCCTTTACCACCCGCCCCGAAATTCTGGGCCGGTTCGGGGTCGTGACCTCGACCCATTGGATCGCCTCGGGCGTTGGCATGAAGATGCTGGAACAGGGCGGCAACGCCTTTGACGCTGCCGTGGCCACGGGTCTGGTCCTGCAAGTGCTGGAGCCGCATCTGAACGGCCCCGGCGGCGACATGCCCGCGATCCTCTATTCGGCGGCCAAGGGCAAGGTCGAGGTGATCTGCGCACAGGCACCGACGCCTGCGGGCGCCACCATCGACCACTATCGCGGCGAAGGGCTGGAGGTGATCCCCGGCGATGGCCTGCTGGCCACGGTCATTCCCGGCGCATGGGACGGCTGGATGCTGATGCTGCGCGACTATGGCCGCCTCTCGCTGCGCGACGTGCTGGAGCCTGCGATCTTCTACGCCGAAAAGGGCCATCCGGTCTTGCCACGCGTCGCGGCAACCATCGCCGGACTGGGTGATTTCTTTGCAAAGGAATGGCCCACATCCCATGCCACATGGCTGCCCGGCGGGTCGGCCCCGGCCCCTTGGGCCAATGTCACCAACCCGGCGCTGGCCGCCACATGGACCCGCATCCTCTCCGAGGCGGAAAGCAAACAGGGCCGCGAAGCGCAGATCGACGCCGCCCGCGACGCCTTCTATCGTGGCTTCGTGGCCGAAGGCATCGCCGCCTATTTGGCAAAGGCCGAGGTCATGGACGCCTCGGGCCAGCGCCACAAGGCCGTGCTGAGCGCCGACGATCTGGCAGGCTATGCCGCCCATGTCGAAGCGCCGCTCACCTACGACTATCACGGCTGGACGGTCGCCAAATGCGGGCCGTGGACGCAAGGTCCGGTCTTCCTGCAAACGCTGGCCCTGCTGAAAGGGTTTGATCTGTCCGCGATGGACCCGATGGGGGCCGATTTCATCCATCATGTCGTCGAGGCCAAGAAACTGGCCTATGCCGACCGCGAGGTTTACTACGGCGATCCCGATTTCGCGCAGGTGCCGCTCGATGTGCTCTTGTCCGACGACTACAACGCCGCCCGTGCCAAGCTGATCGGGGCCAAGGCCAGTCTGGACCTGCGCCCCGGCACCGTGCCGGGGTTTGAGGATCAACTGACCCGCACGATGGACCTTCTGGGCCGCCTCAGCCGCACGGATCAGGCGGTTTATGAGCCGACCATGGCGCATCTGTCGGAAAAGAAGGGCGATACCGTCCATATCGACGTGATCGACGCCGAGGGGAACATGGTCGCCATCACCCCCTCGGGCGGCTGGCTGCAATCCTCGCCCACCATTCCCGGGCTGGGCTTCTGCCTGAATAGTCGCGCGCAGATGTTCTGGCTGGAACCGGGCCTGCCCACCTCGCTGGAACCGGGCAAGCGGCCGCGCACCACGCTCACCCCCTCGCTGGCGCTCAAGGACGGTGTGCCGCAGATGGTCTTCGGCACACCCGGCGGCGACCAGCAGGACCAGTGGCAACTGGCCTTCTTCCTGCGCTACGCCCACCACCCGATGAACCTGCAAGAGGCGATCGACGCCCCGCTGTTCCATTCGACACATTTCCCCTCCAGCTTCTTCCCCCGCTCGCGCGAGCCGGGGATGATCATGGCCGAAACCAGCTTCGGTGCCGATGTGCTGGCCGATCTGCGCGCGCG
>JAMWZG010000085.1 GCA_024304855.1 Paracoccaceae bacterium | reverse complement strand
GGCACCGACGGCTGACCCGCCCACACGGGGCCTCGGTTCGCTCGGCTCCCCTCGGTCCCCTCGGCACAGGTTCCGCATCTGCCGCCGCAAACCCACCCACGGCCACGCAATCCCCTGCGGCGCAGCGCGACCCCATCCCCGCGCATGGTTGCAGCAGGCCCGCTCTCGCTCTATCTGGGCGGCGAACACCACAGCGCGCTGACCGGGGACGCCGATGCAACTGTCCGATTTCGACTTTGACCTGCCCGACACATTGATCGCCACGCGCCCGGTCAAACCCCGCAGCGCCGCCCGCCTGCTGGTGGCCGATGGCGAGACCGTCCACGATGCCCATGTGCACGACCTGACCACATGGCTGCGCCCCGGCGACCGGCTCATCCTGAACGACACCCGCGTGATCCCCGCGCGTCTGGCCGGGCTGCGCCACCGCAGCGGCGACGCGGGCGACACCTCCGCAAGGATCGAGGTGACGCTGCTCGAACCCCGCGCAGGCGGGCTCTGGTCCGCGCTCATCAAACCGCTCAAGAAACTGCGCGACGGGGAAACCATCACCTTCTCCGACACGCTCTCCGCCCGGCTCGAAGGGCGCGCGGAGGGGCAGGGCATCCTCTCCTTCAACCTCACAGGCCCCGATTTCGACGCGGCCCTCGCGCAGGCGGGGGCCATGCCGCTGCCGCCCTATATCGCCGCCCGTCGCGCCGCCGATGCGCAGGACAAGGAGGATTACCAGACCGTCTGGGCCCGCCACGCCGGCGCCGTCGCAGCCCCCACGGCGTCCTTGCATTTCGACGAGGCGCTGCTCAAGGCGCTGGCGGACAGGGGGGTGCAGTTCACCCATGTCACCCTCCATGTCGGCGCGGGCACCTTCCTGCCGGTCAAGGTCGATGACGTGACCACCCACAAGATGCACGCCGAATGGGGCGAGGTCAGCGCCGAGGCCGCCGCCGCCATCGCCGCCACCCGCGCCGCAGGCGGGCGCATCATCCCGGTCGGCACCACTGCCCTGCGCCTGATCGAAACGGCCGCCCGCGCGACGGGTCAGATCGCGCCATTCTCGGGCGATACCGACATCTTCATCTACCCCGGCTTCACCTTCCGCGTCACCGACGCGCTCATGACCAACTTCCACCTGCCGAAATCGACGCTCATGATGCTGGTCTCCGCCCTCATGGGGCAGGACCGCATCCGGCGGATCTACGCCCATGCCATCGCGGAACGTTACAGGTTTTTCTCCTATGGCGACGCCTCCCTGTTGATCCCGCCGCGCTGAGATGTGAGGGAGGGGCCGCACACGAGGCCGGCGACATCAATGAGTCGTTTTTGTCCGTGACACACGGGGCGACCCCCCGTTAGCCTGATGTTACAATCCCGTGGCACGAGGTGCGGCGCTGCCAAGGAGACCCCCGATGCTGACATTCCTCTCAAACGCCTGGGCGCTTCTTCTGGGGCTTTTGCTGCTGATGATCGGCAACGGCCTGCAAGGCACCCTGCTGGGCGTGCGCGGCGAGATCGAGGGCTTCTCCACCTTCGAAATGTCCATGATCATGTCCGCCTATTTCGTAGGCTTCCTCGGCGGCTCCAAACTCGCCCCCGAGATGATCCGCCGCGTCGGCCATGTCCGCGTCTTCGCCGCCCTCGGCTCGCTCATCTCCGCCGTGCTCATCCTCTATCCCAGCCTGCCGAACCCCTGGGTCTGGATGGCCTGCCGCGTCGTCATCGGCTTTTGCTTCTGCGGCGTCTATGTCACCGCCGAAAGCTGGCTCAACAACGCCGCCACCAACGAAACCCGTGGTCAGGCCCTGTCGCTCTACATGCTGGTGCAGGTCGGCGGCATCATGATCGCCCAAGGCCTGCTGCTCGTCGCCGATCCGGGCGGCTTCATCCTCTTCGTGATCCCCTCCGTGCTGGTCTCCATCGCCTTCGCGCCGATCTTGCTGTCGATCACACCGACCCCCGCCTTCGAGACGACCAAACCCATGACGCTCCGCGCCCTCTTCAAGGTCTCGCCGCTGGGCTGCACGGGCATGTTCCTGCTGGGCGGCGTCTTTGCCGCGCAATTCGGCATGGCGGCGGTCTACGGCGCGCGCACCGGGCTCAGCATCCCGGAAATCTCGCTCTTCGTCACCGCCTTCTACCTTGGGGCGACGGTGCTGCAATTCCCGCTGGGCTGGCTCTCCGACCGGATGGACCGGCGGATGCTGATCCTGCTCGCCTCGGCCATGGGCGGGGCAGGGGCGCTTCTGGGCATGGTGGCGGGCGGGTCTTTCCCCGTGCTGCTGGTGGCGGCCTTCCTCGTGGGGGGCACCTCGAACCCGCTCTATTCACTGCTCATCGCCTACACCAACGACTTCCTCGACCGTGACGACATGGCCTCCGCCTCGGGGGGGATGCTCTTCATCAACGGTCTGGGCGCGATTGCAGGCCCACTGATCACCGGCTGGACCATGGGCCTCTTCGGCTCTCCGGGCTATTTCCTGATCATCGCCATCCTGATGATCGCCCTTTCGGCCTATGCCGCCTATCGCATGACCCAGCGCCCGGCACCTGCCGTCTCGGAAACCGCGACCTATGCGCCGATCTCGCCCACAGCCACCTCGGTCGCGCTGGATGTGGCGCGCGAACACGCCATCAGCACCGCCGAGGCCGAGCAGGAACGCGCGAAATCCGCCTGATCCGGAAACAATCCGCCTGATACCGCAACCATTTGATTGTATGTCGATCCTGTCGCAAATATTTACTCGTCAGTGCGGTTGAAGTTTTTGTAACCTTTTCCCATCTGACGGCCACAGGCGAGGAGTGTGTCCATGGTCAATCCCGAAGAGGTCTTGTCATTCTGGCTGGATGAGCTCAGCCCGTCCGACTGGTATGCCACCGAAGACGCGCTGGATCAGCGCATCCGCGACCGTTTCCTGCCCACATGGGAGGAGGCCGTCGAAGGCGGGCTTGGCCTCTGGCTGACCTATCCCAGCGGCGCGCTGGCCTATATCATCCTCACCGACCAGTTCCCGCGCAACATGTTCCGCGGCTCGGGAAAGGCCTTCGCCACCGACCGCAGCGCGCTGGCGGCCGCCAAGGCCGCGATTGACCGCAAATGGGACATGAAGATCGCCGAACCCGCGCGGCAATTCTTCTACCTGCCCCTGATGCATTCGGAAAACCTCTGCGATCAGGAACGCTGCGTCCGCCTGATGCACGAGAGGATGCCCGAAACCGGCGCCTCGAACCTGCTCCACGCCAAGGCCCACCGCGAGGTGATCCGCCTCTTTGGCCGCTTCCCCTATCGCAATGCGGCCCTGGCCCGCCCCTCGACCGCGCCCGAGCGTGACTATGTCGATCAGGGTGGCTATGGCGAAACCGTCCGGCAGTTGCAGGCAGGCTGAACCGGCGCACACCTCTGGCAGATCCGTCGCCGGATATGCCGCGTTGATGCGTTGCCAGAATTAGTTTAACGTCAAACTAATTTTGGAATCGGAGGGGCGCATGTCAGCCAAAGCATTTGATCTCATCGTGATTGGGGCCGGGCCCGGCGGCTATGTCGCGGCCATCCGCGCCGCACAGCTTGGCCTCAAGGTCGTGATCGTCGAGCGTGAGAATCTGGGCGGCATCTGCCTCAATTGGGGCTGCATCCCGACCAAGGCGATGCTGCGCTCCTCGGAAGTCTTCCACCTCATGCACCGGGCCAAGGAATTCGGCCTCAGCGCCGACAATATCTCCTATGATCTGGACGCGGTCGTGAAACGCTCGCGCGGTGTGGCCAAGCAGCTGTCGTCCGGCATTGGCCATCTGATGAAGAAGAACAAGATCACCGTGGTGATGGGCACCGCCACCATCCCCGCCAAGGGCCGCGTCAGCGTCACCACCGACAAGGGGGTTGAAGACCTGACCGCTCCCAATATCGTGCTGGCCACCGGCGCGCGCGCCCGCGAACTGCCGGGGCTGGAAGCGGATGGTGATCTGGTCTGGGCCTATCGCCACGCCCTTGTGCCGCCGCGTATGCCGAAAAAGCTGCTGGTCATCGGCTCGGGTGCCATCGGCATCGAATTCGCCAGCTTCTACAACACGCTCGGCGCCGATACGACCGTGGTCGAGGTGATGGACCGCATCCTGCCCGTAGAGGATGAAGAAATCGCCACCTTCGCCCGCAAGTCCTTTCAGAAGCAGGGCATGACGATCCTTGAGAAATCCACAGTCAAGCAACTCGACCGCGCCAAGGGCGCTGTGACCGCCCATATCGAAAAAGACGGCAAGGTTGAGAAAATGACATTCGACACGGTCATCTCCGCCGTGGGCATCGTCGGCAATACCGAAGGTCTGGGACTGGAGGAGCTGGGCGTCAAGATCGACCGCACCCATGTCGTCACCGACGCCTACTGCCGCACCGGCGTGGACGGGCTTTATGCCATCGGTGACATCGCCGGTGCGCCCTGGCTCGCCCACAAGGCCAGCCACGAAGGCGTCATGGTCGCCGAACTCATCGCGGGTGGCCATCCGCACCCGGTCAAACCCGACAGCATCGCCGGCTGCACCTATTGCCACCCCCAGATCGCCAGCGTCGGCCTGACCGAGGCCAAGGCCAAGGCCGCAGGCTTCGAGGTCCGCGTGGGCCGCTTCCCCTTCATCGGCAATGGCAAGGCCATCGCCCTGGGCGAGGCGGAAGGAATGATCAAGACCATCTTCGACGCCAAGACAGGCGAGCTTCTGGGCGCGCATATGGTCGGCGCCGAAGTGACCGAACTGATCCAGGGCTATGTCATCGGCCGCACGCTGGAAACCACCGAGGAAGACCTGATGAACACCGTCTTCCCCCATCCCACCCTGTCCGAGATGATGCACGAATCCGTCCTCGACGCCTACGGCCGCGCCCTGCATTACTAGGCGCGCCGGCATGACCAGCCTGAACCGCATCGTTCTGAACCGCGAAAGCAGACGCCTGCTGCGCGGGCTGGATCTTGCCGCGATGGACGCTGCCGAAATCTCGGGGCACTGGGCCGAAGGCATGGCCTTCCGCAGCTACCGCCAATTCCGCTATCCCGAATGGGACATCTGCGCCGCGCCCTTCGCGCAGGACGGCAAGCCGCTGAAATTCGACATGATCCTCGCCAATCAGGTCTGGGAACATCTCGACCGTCCCTATGCCGCCACCCGCAATGTCCTCAGGATGCTGCGCCGTGGCGGCTATTTCTGGATCGCCGTGCCCTTCGTGATCCCTTTCCACGGCGCGCCGGTCGATTGCTCGCGCTGGTCCGCCCGGGGCCTCAGGAACCTGCTGATCGAAGGCGGTTTCCCCCCTGACCATATCCAGAGCTGGCAATGGGGCAACCGCGCCGCCGCCCTGCGCAACATGGAACCCGACTGGCCGCCTGAAAATGACCCCGCGACCGATGACCTGACCGATGATCCCGGCTTTCCCATCCTCAGCTGGGCCCTGGCCCGCAAACTCTAGCGACAGCACTCACCCCGTCACGGCACCGCCCGCGTTGATCCAGTTGCGCAAACCGCCAAGGTTATGCACCTCTGCATGGCCCAGCTTGTGCAGGATATTCACCGCCATCCCCGACCGCGCCCCCGAGGCGCAATAGACCGCAATCGGCTTGCCCCCGGCCAGCCGCGCGTCGAAATCGGGATGCCGCGGATCGGCCATCATCGGCAGCCGCATCAGCGGAATATGCACCGCCCCCCGCGCCATGCCGCTCTGGGCCACCTCGCCATGATCGCGCACGTCGATCAGCAGGATCTCTCCCGCCGCCACGCGCATCACCGCATCTGTCAGGGAAAGGGCAGGGGCCGTCTGGCGTCTGAAACCGAACATCGGAAATCCTCAAGAAATGCTGTCGTGCCGCTATGTGGGGGGCGCTGCCGCCCGGTCAAGGTGTGATACGCAATAAATTCCAAAAACGGAATATAAAAACGCAAATCCCGCGCGTTTTTTCAACCCATGCTCAGGATTGCAGCAGATCACGGCCGCAATGTCCGGTTGACCCCGGCGGGAAAATGCGATGTTCTTGACTTGTTCTTAACTAAGCATTGGAGACTCAGCGCAGCTCCACTATCTATGCAGGGCTGAACGGGGGCACAAATGGCTGATCTCAAGAAAATCGAAGTGCGCGGCGCGCGGGAACACAACCTCAAGAATATCGACGTGGACATTCCGCGCGATCAGCTTGTGGTCATCACCGGCCTGTCCGGGTCGGGCAAATCCAGCCTCGCCTTCGACACGATCTATGCCGAGGGCCAGCGCCGCTATGTCGAAAGCCTCAGCGCCTATGCGCGGCAATTCCTCGACATGATGCAGAAGCCCGATGTGGATCACATCAGCGGCCTCAGCCCGGCCATCTCGATCGAGCAGAAAACCACCTCCAAGAACCCGCGCTCCACCGTCGGCACCGTCACCGAAATCTACGACTACATGCGCCTGCTCTTCGCCCGCGTCGGCACCCCCTACAGCCCCACCACCGGCCTGCCGATCGAGGCGCAGCAGGTCCAAGACATGGTGGACCGCGTCATGGCCATGCCCGAGGAGACCCGCGCCTATCTCCTTGCCCCCATCATCCGCGACCGCAAGGGCGAGTACCGCAAGGAATTCCTCGAACTGCGCAAGCAAGGCTTCCAGCGCGTCAAGGTCGATGGCCAGTTCTACGAGCTGGACGAACCACCCACGCTGGACAAGAAATTCCGCCATGACATCGACGTGGTGGTGGATCGTCTGGTCGTCCGCCCGGGTCTTGAGACGCGTCTCGCCGACAGCTTCCGCACCGCGCTCGATCTGGCCGATGGCATCGCCATTCTGGAAACCGCCCCATCCGAGGGCGAGCCGGAACGCATGACCTTCTCGGAAAAATTCGCCTGCCCCGAAAGCGGCTTCACCATCCCGGAAATCGAGCCACGCCTCTTCTCCTTCAACGCGCCCTTCGGCGCCTGCCCTGCCTGTGATGGCCTTGGCGTGGAACTCTTCTTCGACGAACGCCTTGTCGTGCCTGATCAGAACCTGAAAATCAGCGACGGCGCCCTGGCCCCATGGCGCAAGGGCAAAAGCCCCTATTTCACCCAGACCATCGACGCCATCGCCAAACATTACGAATTCGACCGCAACGCCAAATGGAAAGACCTGCCCGAACATGTGCAGCAAGTCTTCCTCTATGGCTCGGCAGGCGAGGAGATTGCCTTCCGCTACGACGAAGGCGGCCGCGTCTATCAGGTGTCCCGCGTGTTCGAAGGCGTCATTCCCAATATGGAACGCCGCTACCGGGAAACCGACAGCGCCTGGATCCGCGAGGAGTTCGAGCGTTATCAGAACAACCGCGCCTGTGGCGTCTGCGACGGCTACCGCCTGCGCCCCGAGGCTCTGGCCGTCAAGATCGGCCCCGCCAAAGGTGGTCCCGATGCACTGCTCCACGTCGGCAAGGTCGTGCAGATGTCCATCCGCGAGGCATTCGACTGGTGCAAGACCGTCCCCGACCATCTGACCGACCAGAAGAACGAAATCGCCCGCGCCATCCTCAAGGAAATCCGCGAACGTCTGGGCTTTCTCAACAATGTCGGCCTCGAATACCTGACGCTCAGCCGCAACGCAGGCACGCTCTCTGGCGGTGAAAGCCAGCGTATCCGCCTTGCCAGCCAGATCGGCAGCGGCTTGACCGGCGTGCTCTATGTCCTCGATGAACCCTCCATCGGCCTGCACCAGCGCGACAATGACCGCCTGTTGGGAACGCTGAAAAATCTGCGTGATCAGGGCAATACCGTGATCGTCGTCGAACATGACGAAGAGGCGATCCGCCTTGCCGATTATGTCTTCGACATCGGCCCCGGTGCCGGGGTGCATGGCGGCCGCGTCGTGGCCCATGGCACGCCCGATCAGATCATCGCGGACCCGGTCAGCCTGACCGGCCAATACCTGTCCGGCGCGCGCCGGATCGAGGTGCCCGCGACAAGGCGCAAGGGCAACAAGAAAAAGATCACCGTGGTCAAGGCCAGTGGCAACAACCTGCGCGACATCACCGTGGACTTCCCTCTGGCGAAATTCGTCTGCGTCACGGGCGTCTCGGGCGGCGGCAAATCCACCCTGACGATTGAAACCCTGTTCAAGACCGCCTCGATGAAGCTCAACGGCGCGCGTCAGACACCGGCACCATGTGAGACGATCAAGGGGCTGGAACAGCTCGACAAGGTCATCGACATCGACCAACGCCCCATCGGGCGCACCCCGCGCTCGAATCCCGCCACCTACACAGGTGCCTTCACCCCCATCCGCGACTGGTTCGCGGGCCTGCCCGAGGCCAAGGCGCGTGGCTACAAACCCGGCCGCTTCAGCTTCAACGTCAAAGGTGGCCGGTGCGAGGCGTGCCAGGGCGACGGCGTCATCAAGATCGAGATGCACTTCCTTCCGGATGTCTATGTCACCTGCGAAACCTGCAAGGGCGCGCGCTACAACCGCGAAACGCTTGAGGTCAAGTTCAAGGGCAAGAGCATCGCTGATGTGCTTGATATGACTGTGGAAGATGCGCAGGACTTCTTTCAGGCGGTCCCCTCGATCCGTGAAAAGATGGATGCGCTGATGCGCGTGGGCCTTGGCTACATCAAGGTGGGCCAGCAAGCCACGACCCTCTCGGGCGGCGAGGCGCAGCGGGTCAAACTCTCCAAGGAACTGGCCAAACGCTCCACCGGCCGCACCCTCTACATCCTCGACGAGCCGACCACGGGCCTGCATTTCGAAGACGTGCGCAAACTGCTCGAGGTGCTGCATGAGCTGGTTGATCAGGGCAACACCGTGATCGTGATCGAACACAATCTCGACGTGGTGAAAACCGCCGACTGGATCATCGACATCGGCCCCGAGGGCGGCGATGGCGGCGGCGAGCTTGTCGCTGTCGGCACACCCGAGGAGGTGGCCGAAGAGCCGCGCAGCCATACCGGCCATTACCTCAAGCCGCTTCTGACCGGGCGGCGCGTCGCGGCGGAGTAGGGGGGATGCGTCTGGGTCTCGCGCTCGGATCAGGTGGCGCGCGCGGCTGGGCCCATGTCGGCGCGATCCTCGCCCTGCGCGATATGGGCATCACGCCCGACGTGGCCGCAGGCTCCTCGATGGGCGCGCTGATCGGGGCCGCATGGGCCGCCGACCGTCTCGATCAGATGGAGGAATGGGCCCGCGCCCAGACCCGCGCCGACATCCTCAAACACATGGATTTCAGCTTCACCGGCGGCGGCCTGATGCGCGGCACCGCCGTGATGCGCGTCCTCACCGACCTCGGCGTGCCGACCCGGTTCGAGGATCTGTCCCACCCGCTCATCGTCGTCGCCACCGACCTCACCTCGGGCCGCGAGATCTGGCTGCAACAGGGCGCGCTCCACGACGCCGTGCGCGGCTCCGTCTCCATCCCCGGCGTCGTCAGCCCGCATTGGCACGATGGCAAATGGCTCCTCGACGGCGGCCTGACCAATCCCGTCCCCGCCTCGGCCTGCCGCGCACTGGGGGCCGATGTCACCATCGCCATCAACCCCAACGCCAAGCCGGAAAACACCCTCTGGTCCCGCCCGCCCACGCCGGACAGCCTCTGGACCCAGATCGCCCAGCACGAGGTCGTCTCGAAACTCGTGGCCCCGCTGCAAGCGATCATCCCCGGCACAGCCGCCGCAACAGCCGCAAAACCGCCCGTTACCCCCAGCTACGCCGAGGTGGTCTCGGTCTCCATCGACATCATGGCCGAATTCGTCCGCAAGGCCCGCGCCGCCAGCGACCCGCCGCACCTGACCCTCAGCCTCGATCTGGGCCGCATCGGCATCCTCGACATGCACCGCGCCGGCGAGGCGATCGACGCCGGCCGCGCGCTGATTGCCGATCACGCCGATGACATCCGCGCCCTCTGCCCGCAGGCCTGACAGCGCGGCTCAGTTCAGCAGATCACTGATGGCGCCCACAAGGTTCAGGATCTGCATCGTCTCGCGATCCACATGCACCACATAGCCGTCCCGCTCGTAATAGGTGTAACGCGGGTCCAGCCCATAGCGCGAAGGAGAGCGGATCAGGATGAACCCGTCCGGCACCCGCTCACCCACCCGGTAATCGCGGTAAGCCTGCTTCGCCTGACCCGGCGGCACACAGGGCGGGTTCTTCTTGGCCAGGCCCGGCGGACACCCTGCCGCCGACACCGGCAAAGCCCCGCCATGCCGGGCCGATTGCCCCTGCGGCGCCTCGGCCATCGCGGTCAGTGGCAGCGCCAGTGCCAGGGTCGCGGCTACAATATGCGAGTAATGTGTCATGGCAACTCTCCTTTAAGGGGAAAGATAAGCACGATCCCCGGACTTGCCAAATCACATGGCCGGTCCTGCGCGATGTTCCGCGCAGGATCGTTGATACCACGGCGTCACTTCCTGATCGAACAGGTATTGATCCCGAACAGTGAATAGGGCGGGCACCAGCCGATCACCCCGGTCGCAAGCGGCACAATCCCCAACAGATAGAGCCAGCTATAGGCCCCATCGCTGTTGAACGCGTAACCCGCCAGCAGCGCCAGCCCCAACACGATCCGCGCCACGCGGTCCAGACCGCCCACATTCCTTGTCATCGCAAACTCCTGAGATAAACATTCCAATATTGATATGTTATCATCAGTCCCACGATCCGCCTAGCGGGCAGTTCGGGCCATCACAGGCGCGTGATCATCCGATCTCGTGCTCAACTGCGCCCGCGCTTTTCGAACCGCGGCAGCATGGCGCTGAAATCCATCCCGCGCCCGCCCTCGGCTTCAACGAATTGCGCATAAAGCGCCGCCGCCGCCTTGCCCATCGGCGTGTCGGCATCCGCCGATTCCGCCGCCTGCTGCGACAGCATCAGATCCTTCAACATCAACTCGGCCGCGAAACCGGGCTTGTAATCATTGTCGGCGGGGCTTTTCGGCCCCACACCCGGCGCCGGGCAATAGGCGTTCATCGTCCAGCTATAGCCAGAGGAGGTCGAGACCACGTCAAACATCTTCTGCCGGTCCAGACCCAGTTTGTCGGCAAGGGCAAAGGCCTCGCATGTGGCGATCATCGTGACGCCCAGGATCATGTTGTTGCAGATCTTGGCCGCTTGCCCCGCACCGGCATCGCCGCAATGCACGGCCTTCTGGCCCATGATGTCAAACAGCGGCTTGGCCTTGGCAAAGGCCGCCTCGGACCCGCCCGCCATGAAGGTCAGCGTGCCGGCGCTCGCCCCGCCGGTGCCCCCGGATACGGGCGCATCCACCGCCAGCAGCCCCGCCGCCTCGGCCTCAGCGGCCACGGCGCGGGCGCTGTCCACATCCACGGTCGAACAATCGACCAGGGCCGCGCCTTTGGTCATGGCCGGGATCACCTCGGCTGCGACACTGCGCAGAATCGCGCCATTGGGCAGCATGGTGATCACCACATCCGCGCCGGTCGCAGCCGCCGCAGCCGATGGGGCAGGGGTCACACCGGCGACCGTGACGCCCGCTGCGTCATATCCTGTCACCACATGCCCCGCCTTGACCAGATTGGCCGCCATCGGCGCGCCCATATTGCCAAGCC
>JAMWZG010000084.1 GCA_024304855.1 Paracoccaceae bacterium | reverse complement strand
AGAGACAGGGTGGTGCCATCCAGCACGCCGCCCGCGTCGTTCACTTCGGCCATGGCAAGCTCGGCGCCCGCCGCCATGTTCGGCGTGATCGATTCCAGCGGGCCGGTGAAGCCCAGGATGATGCCGATCTTGATCTCCTGTGCCGAGGCAGCACCCGACATCAGCGCGGTCGCGGCCGTGGCCAAAAGCAGTTTTTTCATGTTGTTCTCCCATATTGGAACACTAAGTCCAGCCATCAGGTTATTGCCACTTTGATCAAAAGAAAAGCGCAATGCGTGACCCCCGATCACCCGATTGCGACTTTTTGTGAGGGGGAATGCCGCGATATGGCGGCTATAAGACAGCCTATGAACCCCGTGACCCCCGATCACCCAGAGGAGTGTGCCATGCCGCGAAAGACCCTTCTGCCAGCAAGTCTGCCCGCCAGTCTGCCCGCCTGTCTGGCCGTCATGCTCACGGCCGCCACGCTGCACCCTATCCCCGCGCAGGCGCTCGACGCTGCGGGGCAGAGGGTGAAGGTCACGGCCGTCGCGGATGGGTTTGAAACACCGTGGTCCGTGGGCTTTCTGCCCGGGGGCGCCTTTCTTGTGACCGAGCGGGAGGGGCGGCTGTGGCATGTCGATGCGGATGGCCGGCGCAACCGGGTGCAGGGCCTGCCCGCGATCCGTGCGACGGGGCAGGGCGGTCTGCTGGATGTGCTGGTGCCCCGCGACTTCGCCACCACGCGCGAGATCCTGTTCAGCTATGCCAAGCCCCAGGGCGGTGCCGCAGGAACCGCGCTGACCGCCGCGCGCCTGTCCGAGGATGGGCGGCAGTTGCAGAACCTGCGCCCTCTGTTCGAGATGGCCCCCGGATCATCCGGCGGCCGGCACTTCGGCGGCCGCATCGTCGAGGCGCGGGACGGCACGATCTTTCTGACCACCGGCGACCGTGGCCAGGACGAGACGGCGCAGGATCTGATGCGTCACGAGGGCAAGGTGATCCGCATCAATCGCGATGGATCGGTGCCCTCGGACAACCCTTTCGTGGGGCGCAGCGATGCGCAGCCTGAAATCTGGTCCTGGGGCCACCGCAACCCGCAAGGGGCGGCGCTGGATGCGCAGGGGCGCCTGTGGGTCAACGAACATGGCGCGCGCGGCGGGGATGAGGTCAATCTGGTCCGGAAAGGGGCCAATTATGGCTGGCCCGTCATCTCCTACGGCACGCATTATTCAGGTGCGCCCATCGGGGTAGGCGCGCAAGCGCCGGGGATGGAACAGCCACAGATGTATTGGGATCCGTCCATGGCCCCGTCCGGCATGACGATCTACACCGGCGATCTGTGGCCCGCATGGCAGGGGCAGATGTTCGTGGGCTCGCTCAAGTTCGACTATATCGCCCGCGTCGGCGGCGACAGCTTGAGCGAGGTGGAGCGGATCAAGGGCCGCGAGACCGACCGCGTCCGCGACATCCGCCAGGCCCCGGACGGCTCCTTGTGGTTCGTCAGCGAAGGGCGTGGAACGGTCTATCGCATCGCGCCCTGAGGGCGATCGACGCTCTGTTCAGATCGACAGCCGCGTCGCGTGACTGCCCCGCTCGCGGTAAGGCGTCGTATCGTAATGCGCGCGGTAGCATTTCGAGAAATGTGAGGGTGAGGCAAAACCGCAGGCCAGCGCCACGTTGATCACGCTCATATCCGTCTGCATCAACAGGTTGCGCGCCTTCTGCAACCGCAACTCCATGTAATAGCGCTTGGGGCTGCGTGTCAGATAGCGGCGGAACAACCGTTCCAGCTGCCGCGTGGACATGCCCACATCGCGCGCCAGGATCGAAGGGCTGATCGGCTCCTCGATATGGCTTTCCATCATCTGGATGACCCGGCTCAGCTTGGGATGCCGCACGCCGATTCGCGTCGGCACCGACAGGCGCTGCGTGTCCTGATCCGTGCGGATCGAGGAATAGATGAACTGATCGGCCACCAGATTGGCGACATCCTCGCCGTGATCGGTGGCAATCAGCTTCAGCATCAGGTCGATCGACGCGATCCCGCCGGCCGTGCTGAAACGGTTGCCATCCACCACGAAGACCGACTTGGTCAGATCGACCTCCTCGAATTCCTCGGCAAAACTGTCCTGATTTTCCCAATGGATCGTCGCGCGCTTGCCATCCAGCAGCCCGGCCTTGGCCAGCGTATAGCTGGCGGTGCACAAACCGCCCAGCAACATGCCCTTGCGCGCCTCGCGGCGCAGCCAGGAGATCACCTTCTTGGTTGTCGATTTCTGCACATCGACGCCGCCGCAGACCACGACCACGTCATCGCGCGTCAGATCCGTCAGATCGGCATCCAGCTGAAATTCGGTCCCGGCCGAGCAGCGCACGCTGACGCCGCTTTCCCCGATCAGCATCCAGGTATAGGCGGTGCGCCCCAACATGCGGTTCGCGATCCGCAGGCTTTCCAGCGCAGAGGCAAAGCTGAGCAGCGTGAAATTGTCCAGAAGCACAAAGACAAAACGGCGCGGCGCTGTCGCCGGGGCAGGGTCCTTGACCGTAGGTCGGGGCGAAGGCATGTGACGGGCGCTCCATCGGTGTTGCAGGGCAATTGAGCAGGTTTGCCCAACCGCATCAAGGGCTGCAACGGCGTTCCAGAGTGCAATTGCGCCAAAACGCGACCTGTTCGCGTCGCCTTTCACATTCGCCGCGAAAATCGCCTGTGGCATGAGGGGCGCGGCTTTTGTATAGAAGGCCGGACTTCGGACCTCTGGTGGAGAGACAGACATGAGCGAGTGGCAGAAAACCGATTGGCGCAACCGCCCCCGGGTTCAGATGCCCGACTATACCGACGCCGCCGCCCTGTCGGCGGTCGAGGCGCAACTGTCGAAATATCCGCCGCTGGTCTTTGCCGGTGAGGCGCGCAAGCTCAAACTCGCTCTGGGCGAGGCGGCGCGGGGCGAGGCGTTCCTGTTGCAGGGCGGCGATTGCGCGGAAAGTTTCGACCAGTTCAGCGCGAATGCGATCCGCGACACCTTCAAGGTGATGCTGCAAATGGCGATGGTGCTGACCTATGGCGCCAAGGTGCCGGTGGTGAAGGTGGGCCGGATGGCCGGGCAATTCGCCAAGCCGCGTTCGGCCCCGACCGAGGTGATCGACGGCGTCGAGCTGCCCTCCTATCGCGGCGACATCATCAACGATCTGGCCGCGACCGCCGATGCGCGCCGCCCCGATCCCGCGCGCATGTTGCAGGCCTATCTGCAAGCCGCCGCAACCCTGAACCTGCTGCGGGCCTTCTCGACCGGCGGCTATGCCGATGTGCATCAGGTCCATAGCTGGACGCTGGGCTTTACCGAGGGCGAGAAAGCCGCGAAATATCGCGACATGGCCAACCGGATCAGCGACACGCTGGATTTCATCAAAGCCGCCGGCATCGACAGCAAGATGGCGCATACGTTGCAGACGGTGGATTTCTACACCAGCCACGAGGCGCTCTTGCTGGAATATGAGGAGGCGCTGACACGTCTGGACACCACGTCCGGCAAGTGGCTGGCAGGCTCTGGCCATATGGTCTGGATCGGCGACCGCACGCGGCAGCCGGACGGCGCGCATGTCGAATATTGCCGGGGCGTTCTGAACCCCATCGGGTTGAAATGCGGGCCCTCCATGACCTCGGACGACCTCAAGGTGCTGATGGCCAAGCTGAACCCCCGCAACGAAGCGGGCCGCCTGACCCTCATCGCGCGCTTTGGCGCGGGCAAGGTCGGTGAACACCTGCCGCGCCTGATCAAGACAGTGCGCGAGGAGGGGGCGAATGTCCTGTGGGTCTGCGACCCGATGCATGGCAATACGATCAAATCCTCCAGCGGCTACAAGACCCGGCCCTTTGACGCAGTGCTGCGCGAGGTGCGGGAATTCTTTGCCGTCCACAAGGCCGAGGGCACCATCCCCGGCGGCGTGCATTTCGAGATGACAGGGCAGGACGTGACCGAATGCACGGGTGGCCTGCGCGCCGTCAGTGACGAGGATCTGTCGGATCGCTATCACACAGCCTGCGACCCGCGCCTGAACGCCAGCCAGTCGCTTGAACTGGCCTTTCTGGTGGCCGAGGAACTGTCCAGTCTGCGGGCCGAACGACAGGCCGCGGCTGCTGTCTGAGCAGCCCACGCCTGAGCGAGCATGTGAACTTGAAAACGGCGGGCCAGTGGCCCGCCTTTGTCATTCTGCCTGACGCTGCCTCACCTGATGCTGTCTCGCTTCAGGCCTCGGGTGTCACAAGCCGCAGGTGATGGATGTCGCGCGGCGCGCCCTCTCTGCGGTCGGCAGGGCGGAACCGGCTCACCTCATCCGCGAAACCGGGCACGGGGCGCGGGGCAGGGGTGGCCGGGCGCAGTCCGCGTGAGCCTGCCGCACTGTCATGTCCGCTGATCTGCATCAGACGTTGCGCGGTGATGACAAAGCGGCGGGGCGCGCGCCCGATGCTGCCGCTACTGTCCAGACAGCCCAAGACACGGTTGATCCCGCCATCCTCGCCGCGCAGGGGCATCAGCAGCAGCCGCGCCTCCAGCACGGGCTTGCCGATCCCCGGTTCTGCCGCAAGCGACAGGGTGGCGATGGCCGGCGTCTCGCACACGGCCTCCAGACTACTGGCCAGATCGGCCCGGGCCTCTGCCGTGAAAAAGGCGCTGAGCGGCATTCCCCGCACCTCCATCCCCAGCAGATCCGCCAGATGCGTGCCCGCGATCCGCAACCGACCGACACCCGGCGCGATCTTTTCAAGAATGAACGCATATTCCAGCGAGGCTTCGATGCCGCGCGGATCAACCTCGCCCCGCCCCGGTGCCAGCCTGCGTCCGCGCAGGGCCTGCCAATAGGCTTCGACCGTGGCCAGATGCGGAAAGCGTTTGTCGGTCCGGTGGCGGTTCATCACGATCACATTGCTGGCTTGACCCGCAGCGGGTTCAGTCTGGTCGTCACGCATCACGGCTGGTCCTTGTGGCGCGGGGCCCGGGACGCAAGCACGACAGGAACCGGGGCATGGTCCTGCGGCTGATCCTAGGCGGGGAAGTGTTACTCTTTCCTTAATGTGCCATGAGTCGTCGAAAATACGGTGCGAAATTTCAATCTCTGGTTAACCCCTGCGGCCGTCGTCAGGGCCGGGTGCACCGCTCCGGGTTCTTGCCGTCCGTGGCGCGAACCTTTAGGGCATCCCCAACTGCCTTGATCGCCACAGGGGGAGAGCCGCAGGTGATAGAATCGATGACCGGATTTGCCACGGCCAAAGGGGCCGCGCCGGGGGCCAGCTGGAGCTGGGATCTGCGCAGCGTCAACGGCAAGGGGCTGGACCTGCGCCTGCGCGTGCCCGACTGGATCGACGGGCTCGAGGCGCGGTTGCGCGCTCGCCTGACCGCAGAGCTGGGGCGCGGCAATGTCACGCTGAACCTGCGCCTGACCCGCGAGGAAGGCGCGGTAGAGCTCTCCGTCAACCCCGCCGGGCTGAGCGCTGCCCTGCGCGCGATGGCCCAGGTCGAGGCCGAGGCGATGCAGACGGGCCTCTCGCTCGCCCCCGCCACGGCCGCCGACATCCTCGGGCTGCGCGGCGTGCTGGATAGCCGCGCGCAGGACAGCGACACCGCGCCGCTGCTGGCCGCTCTCATGACCGATTTCGACAGTGTTCTGGCCGATTTCCGCGCCATGCGCCGCGCCGAAGGCCGGGCGCTGCACAAGGTTATCGAGGCGCAGCTTGCGCAGATCGCCACGCTGGTCGATGACATCGCCGCCGCGACCGAGGCCCGTGCCGCCGAAATGGCCGCCGCCCTGCGCAGCAATCTGGCGCGGGTGATCGACAATGCCGACGGCGCCGATCCGCAGCGCGTGGCGCAAGAGCTGGCGCTGATCGCCGTCAAGGCCGATGTCACCGAGGAGGTGGACCGCCTACGCGCCCATATCGACGCCGCCCGCGCGCTGCTCACAACAGCCGAGCCGGTGGGGCGCAAGCTCGATTTCCTGATGCAGGAGTTCAACCGCGAAGCGAATACCCTCTGCTCCAAGTCGCAGCACAAGGCCTTGACCCGGATCGGTCTGGACCTGAAAACCGTGATCGACCAGATGCGCGAGCAGGTCCAGAACATTCAGTAGGACAGCACGATGGAAGGCAAGACCATGGAACAGCGACGCGGGCTTCTGATCATCCTGTCCTCACCCTCGGGGGCGGGCAAATCCACCCTGGCCAAACGGCTGCGCGACTGGGATCCCAGCATCCGCTTCTCGGTCTCGGCCACCACCCGCGCGCCGCGCCCCGGCGAGGAGCATGGACGCGAATACTATTTCCACAGCCGCGCCGAATTCGAAGCCATGGTCGCGCGCGACGAAATGCTGGAACATGCCGAAGTGTTCGGCAATTTCTACGGCAGCCCCAAGGGCCCCGTCTCGGCCGCCATCGACGCAGGCCGCGACGTGCTTTTCGACATCGACTGGCAGGGCGGGCAGCAGGTCCGCAACTCCAGCCTGGGCAAGCATGTGCTGTCGGTCTTCATCCTGCCGCCCTCGATCCCCGAACTGGAACGCCGCCTGCGCACCCGCGGACAGGACAGCGACGATGTGATCAACACCCGCATGACCAAATCCCGCGACGAGATCAGCCATTGGCCGGAATATGACTTCGTGCTGGTCAATGACGATCTGGACGTGACCTTCGACAAGCTCAAGACCATCGTCAGCGCTGAACGCCTGCGCCTGTCGCAACAACCCGGACTGGTCGAAACCGTCCGCCGTCTCAACAAGGAATTCGAGGATCGCATATGACGCTCTACGCTCTGGACGGAATATCCCCGCAACTGCCCGAGGATGGCGATTGCTGGATCGCGCCCGATGCCAATGTGATCGGCAAGGTCGTGCTGGACAGCGGCAGCTCGGTCTGGTTCGGGGCCACGCTGCGCGGCGACAATGAGGTGATCCACATCGGCGCGGGCAGCAATGTGCAGGAAGACACCGTGATGCATACCGACATCGGCTATCCGCTGACGGTGGGGGTGAATTGCACGATCGGGCACAAGGCGATGCTGCATGGCTGCACGATCGGCGACAACAGCCTGATCGGCATGGGGGCCACGATCCTGAACGGGGCGAAGATCGGCCGGAACTGCCTGATCGGCGCCGGCGCGCTGGTGACGGAAGGCAAGGAGATCCCTGACGGATCGCTGGTCATGGGCGCGCCCGGCAAGGTCGTGCGCCAACTGGACGAGGCCGCCATCGCGGGGCTGCGCCGGTCGGCGCTGGGATACCAGATGAACATGCGCCGCTTCGCCAAGGGTCTGACCGCGCTTTAGGCGGCGGCGGCAGGAGCGCGCCGCGCGGGGATATTTGACGCAAGAAGAAACCGCGGGCAGGGGCCACGGGCACCGCTTGCCGTTGTCTGCGGCCTGTGCCAGTTGTTGCGCAGCAACAGGAAAGACATGTCATGAAGAATTCCAAAGGATCGCTGATCCGCCCCGTTCCCCTGCCGGACAGTATCAGCCGCCCGGTGGTGACACCGCTCAGCCCCTCGGTCGTCTATGCCTCGGACACGCCGGACGATCTGGACGCGCAATACGAGGGGCGCACCAAGGGCTACACCTATGCGCGCGAGGGCCATCCCAACGCCGATGTGCTGGCGCAGCGCATCGACCTGCTGGAAGGCGGGCAGGGCGGGATCGTCACCTCCTCGGGGATGTCGGCCGTGACGGCGGTGATGATGGGCCTGCTCAAGGCGGGCGATCATGTGCTGGGGGGCGATCAGCTGTACGGCCGGTCGCTGCGCCTGATGAAGCAGGATCTGCCGCGTCTGGGCATCGCGACCAGCCTGGCCGACCCCACCGATGTCGCCGCGATGGAGGCGGCGCTGCGCCCCGAAACCCGCATGATCCTGGTCGAGGTGGTGTCGAACCCGACGCTGCGCGTGGCCGACATCGAAGGGCTGGCGCGGCTGTGCAAGCAGCGGGGCGTTCTGCTGGCGGTGGACAACACCTTCACCACGCCGCGCGCCTATCGCCCCTTTGACGCCGGCGCCGACATCGTCATCCATTCGGTGACAAAGCTGCTGGCGGGCCATTCCGACGTGACGCTGGGCTATGCCTGCGCCGCCGATCCGGTGCTGCAAAAGGCGATCTATGATTTCGCCGTCACCACCGGCCTGACCGCCAGCCCCTTTGACTGCTGGCTGGCCGAGCGCGGCATGGCCACGTTCAACCTGCGCTTTGACCGGGCCGAGGCGAATGCCGTGGCGCTGGCCGATCATCTGGCCGGGCTGCCGGGCGTCAAGCGCGTGCTCTATCCGATGCGCGCCGATCACCCGGACCGCGCGCGGGCAGGGGCGCTGCTGGGCTCGCGCGGCTGCAACATGGTCAGTTTCGAGCTGGAGGGCGGACGCGCGGCGGCCAATGCCTTCACCCGTGCCGCCGATGGTCTGGCCTTTGCGCCGACACTGGGCGATGTCGGCACCACGCTGTCGCATCCGGCCAGTTCCTCGCACCGCGCCCTGCCCGCAGCCGAGCGCGAGGCGCTTGGCATGAGCGAGGGGTTCTTCCGCGTCTCGGTCGGGCTGGAGGAGCCGGAGGCGCTTCTGGCGGTCTTCACCCGCGCCGTGGCCGCCACGCGCGGCGCGGACTGACCTGATGCCCGACGCCACGATCCGCAGCATCCTGGACGCTGTGCCCTTGCCCGCCGTCTTTCTGGGCGAGGGCGACCGGATCATGGGGTTGAACGCCCGGGCCGAGGCTGTCTTCGGCGCCGTCGAGGGGCGTCCCTTCATCACGGCGATCCGGCAACCCACGGTGCTGGATGCCGTGGCCGCCGCCCGCGCGCAGCAATTGCCGCAGACGGCGCGCTATCTGGCCAAGGACGGGATGCAGGACGTGACCTATGCGGTCCATTGCGCCCATGTCTCGGCCGGGTCGGCCGATGGCGTGCTCATCAGCTTCGAGGATGTCACCAATCAGCAGCAGATCGGCCAGATGCGCCGCGATTTCGTGGCCAATGTCAGCCATGAGCTGCGCACGCCCCTGACCGCCCTGATCGGCTTCATCGAAACCCTGCAAGGTCCCGCCAAGGACGATCCCGCCGCAAGGGACCGCTTTCTGGGCATCATGGCCACCGAGGCGCAGCGGATGAACCGGCTGGTGCGCGATCTGCTCTCGCTCAGCCAGGTCGAGGAGATGGAACGTGTCAGGCCCGACACGCGGCTGGATCTGACCGATCTTCTGCGCTCGGTCATCCGCAACGTCGGCCCGCTGGCCGAGAAGGCCGGTGGCACCTTGCAGGCACAGATGGGCGAGGTGCCGCTCTTTGTCGAAGGTGATGCCGATCAACTGCGCCAGGTCTTTGGCAATCTGATCGAGAATGCGATCAAATACGGCGGCAGGCCGCCCGCGGTGCAGGTGCAGGTCACGTCGCTGGAGCGTGATCCCTCGCTGCGCGGTCCGGCGCTCAGCATCGCGGTGATCGACAACGGGCCGGGCATAGATCCCGTGCATATCCCGCGCCTGACCGAGCGTTTCTACCGCGTGGATGGCCACCGCTCGCGCGAGATGGGCGGCACGGGTCTTGGGCTTGCCATCGTCAAGCATATCGTCAACCGCCACCGTGGCCGGCTCAGGATCGACAGCGCGCTGGGGCAGGGCAGCCGCTTCACCGTGATCCTGCCACGGGTGCTGTAAAGCGTTGTCGATCAAACCTGACTCACCTCACGCGGCCTGAAATAAAAGATTTCAACGCGTTAGGTGATGAATTTTAATTCAGACTGAAATCGAAACGCATTCATCATCGCGGCAGTGTGTCCTCCTCGCCGGTCTGGGTCGCCAGCCAGTCCCGGAACAGCGTCAGCGCTGGGTCTTGCGCCTTGGCGCGCGGCCAGACGAGGTAGTAACTGCCCCGTGTCCGCGTCGGCGCACCGTAAGCCATGACCAGACGTCCGGCGGCCAGATCCGGCTCGGCCAGGTAATCGGGCAGCAAGGCCACCCCAAGCCCATGCAAGGCGGCCTGCGTGATGGTCGAGAACTGGTCATAAAGCGTGCCCTGCGGCAGATCGGCCGTGATCCCGTGATGGGTGAACCAGTCGGTCCAGGCTCCGGGCCGCGTCTCGATATGCAGCAGCGGCAAGGACAGCAGGTCACGCGCCTGCCGCAAGGGGCGGCGAATCGCCAGCTCGGGGGTGCAGACAGCCACGACGGTTTCCGTGCGCAACAGCATATGGTCCGTGCCGGGCCAGTCCGCATCGCCATAATGGATCGCCGCATCAAAGGGTTGCGTGGCAAAGTTGAACGGCGCCAGCCGGGTCGCCATGTTGATCGTCACATCCGGATGCAGCCGCGCGAAATCCGCCAGACGCGGCACCAGCCAGCGCATCCCGAATGTCGGCAGGATCGCCAGATCCAGCGTGCCTCCGCGCGGTTGCACCCGCAACCTGAGCGAGGCCTGCGCGATCTGGTGCAGCGCCTCGCGCACCTCGGCCACATAGGCGCGGGCAGGGGGCGTCAGGTCCATCCTTCGCCCCTCACGCAGGACCAGCGGCACGCCCATCTGCGTCTCGAGTGTCTGGATCTGCCGGCTGACCGCACTCTGGGTCAGGGACAGCTCCTCGGCCACCGCCGTGGCGCTGCCCAGACGGTCCAGAGCCTCAAGCGCGCGCAGCGAGGCGATGGACGGCAGAAAACGGCGTGGAGCGATCATCTATGCGAAATACTCATGAATGGATGCGAAACTATCGTTTCAACCCTGCAAGGCTATGGTGTATCTTGGCTGCAGACAAGATGAAGGCGCGCGAAAAACTCATGAAGACCCCCGCGCCACGCTGACCCCCAAGGAGGACCGGATGAACGAGATGAGCCGTCAAGCCCCGAAACTGCGTGCCAAGGATGCGCCCGATCTGGGCCAGTTCGACTGGACCGATCCCTTCCGACTGGACGAGCAGCTGACCGAGGAAGAGCGCATGATGCGTGATTCCGCCCATGCCTATGCGCAGGAAAAGCTGCAACCCCGCGTGCTCAAGGCCTTCGCGGACGAGCATACCGACCCCGACATCTTCCGTGAAATGGGCGAGATGGGCCTTCTGGGTGTGACCACGCCCGAGGAATACGGCGGTCTGGGCGCGGGCTATGTGTCCTACGGTCTGGTCGCGCGTGAGGTGGAGCGGGTTGATTCGGGCTATCGGTCGATGATGTCGGTGCAGTCCAGCCTCGTGATGTATCCGATCTACGCCTATGGGTCCGAGGAGCAGCGCCAGAAATACCTGCCCAAACTGGCCAGCGGTGAATGGATCGGCTGTTTCGGCCTGACCGAGCCTGACGCAGGTTCCGACCCTGCCGGGATGAAGACCCGCGCGGTCAAGACCGCCAATGGCTATGTGCTGACCGGCTCGAAGATGTGGATCTCGAACGCGCCCATCGCGGATGTTTTCGTCGTCTGGGCCAAGTCCGAGGCGCATGGTGGCAAGATCCGTGGCTTCGTGCTGGAGAGGGGCATGAAGGGCCTCAGCGCGCCCAAGATCGGCAACAAGATGTCCCTGCGCGCCTCGATCACCGGCGAGATCGTGATGGACAATGTGGAAGTGGGCGA
>JAMWZG010000083.1 GCA_024304855.1 Paracoccaceae bacterium | reverse complement strand
GCGACCCACTGACAAGAGGACAAGACAATGACCAGCAAGAAGGACGCGTGGCGTGACCTGGCGCAGAAGGAACTGCGCGACAGACCGCTTGAAGATCTGACATGGAACACGCTCGAGGGGATTGCCGTCCAGCCGCTCTATACGGATGAGGATGTGCAGGCCCTGCCGCATCTGGGCAGCCTGCCGGGTTTTGCGCCCTATACGCGCGGGGTGAAGGCCACGATGTATGCGGGCCGACCCTGGACGATCCGGCAATATGCAGGTTTTTCGACCGCCGAGGAGAGCAACGCCTTCTATCGCAAGGCGCTGGCGGCGGGGCAGCAGGGGGTGTCGGTCGCCTTCGATCTGGCCACGCATCGCGGCTATGACAGTGACCACCCGCGTGTGGTGGGCGATGTGGGCAAGGCGGGCGTCGCCATCGACAGTGTCGAGGATATGAAGATCCTGTTCGACGGTATTCCGCTGGACAAGGTGTCGGTGTCGATGACGATGAATGGCGCGGTCATTCCGATCCTGGCCAGTTTCATCGTCACGGGCGAGGAGCAGGGGCATCACCGCTCGGTCCTGTCGGGGACGATCCAGAATGACATCCTCAAGGAGTTCATGGTCCGAAACACCTATATCTATCCGCCGGAACCGTCGATGCGGATCATTTCGGATATCATCCAGTATACCTCGGACGAGATGCCCAAGTTCAACTCGATCTCGATCTCCGGCTATCACATGCAGGAGGCGGGCGCGAACCTGGTGCAGGAGCTGGCCTATACGCTGGCCGACGGGCGCGAATATGTGCGCGCGGCCATCGCGGCGGGCATGGATGTGGACAAATTCGCAGGGCGTTTGTCGTTCTTCTTTGCCATCGGGATGAACTTCTTCATGGAGGCGGCCAAGCTGCGCGCGGCGCGGCTGCTTTGGCACCGCATCATGGCAGAGTTCGAGCCGAAGAACCCGCAATCCTCGATGTTGCGGACCCATTGCCAGACCTCGGGCGTGAGTTTGCAGGAGCAGGATCCCTATAACAACGTGATCCGCACCGCCTATGAGGCGATGTCGGCCGTGCTGGGGGGCACCCAGTCGCTGCATACCAACGCGCTGGACGAGGCGATTGCCCTGCCTACGGAATTCGCCGCCCGGATCGCGCGCAACACGCAGCTGATCTTGCAGGAGGAAACCGGGATCACCAATGTGATCGACCCGCTGGCGGGCAGTTACTATGTCGAAAGCCTGACCCATGAGCTTGCCGAAAAGGCCTGGGCGCTGATCGAGGAGGTCGAGGCGATGGGCGGCATGACCAAGGCCGTGGCGACAGGGATGCCCAAACTGCGGATCGAGGAGACGGCGGCGACACGGCAGGCGCGGATCGACCGGGGCACCGAGGTGATCGTGGGCGTCAACAAATATCGCAAGGACAAGGAAGATCCAATCGACATTCTGGACATCGACAACGCCGCCGTGCGGGTCAGCCAGGTGGCGCGTCTGGAACGCATCCGTGCCACGCGGGACGAGGCCGCCTGTCAGGCCGCGCTGGCCGAGGTGGAGCGCCGCGCCGCCGAGGGTGGCAATCTGCTGGAGGCGGCGGTCGAGGCCGCCCGCGCGCGTGCAACCGTGGGAGAGATCAGCATGAGCATGGAAAAGATTTTCGGCCGCCACCGTGCCGAGGTGAAGACGTTGGCCGGGGTGTATGGTGCCGCCTATGAGGGGGATGCCGGTTTCGCGGCCATTCAGGCCTCGGTCGAGGCTTTCGCCGCCGAGGAGGGGCGCCGCCCCCGGATGCTGGTTGTCAAGATGGGGCAGGACGGGCATGACCGCGGCGCCAAGGTGATCGCCACGGCCTTTGCCGACATCGGCTTTGATGTCGATGTGGGGCCGCTGTTCCAGACGCCGGAAGAGGCTGCGCAGGATGCGGTGGACAATGATGTGCATGTGGTCGGGATCAGCAGTCAGGCGGCGGGCCATAAAACCCTTGCGCCACAACTGATTGCGGCACTGAAGGCCAAGGATGCGGGCGATATCATCGTGATCTGCGGCGGTGTGATTCCGCAGCAGGATTATGATTTCCTCAAGGCGGCAGGTGTGAAGGCGATCTTCGGACCCGGCACCAATATTCCTGATGCGGCGCAGGACATTCTGCGCCTGATCCGCGCCGCGCGCGGCTGAGGGCGGGCGAGGGGGGCTGTCTGCCCCCCTTGTCCCTGCGGGACATCCCCCCGAGGATATTTGTGGCAAGAAGACGCGAAGATGCTGGAACTTGATCACCTTGCGGTTGCCGCAGAGACGTTGGAGGCTGGGCGCGCCCATGTCGAGGCGGCGCTGGGCGTGGCCATGCAGCCCGGCGGACAGCACGGGCATTTCGGCACGCATAACCTGCTCCTGGGTCTGTCGGACGGGCTTTATCTGGAAGTGATTGCCGTTGATCCTGCCGCCGCCCCGCCTGCGGTGCCGCGCTGGTTCGATCTGGACCGCTTTGCAGGACACCCCCGCATGGGCACCTGGATCTGTCGGTGTGACGATCTGGATGCGGCGCTGGCGCAGGCCCCCGCCGGGGCGGGCGCGCCAGTGGATCTGGCGCGGGGAGATCTGCGCTGGCGGATGGCGGTGGCGGCGGATGGGCGGATGCCGTTTGACGGTGCCTTTCCGGCGCTGATCCAGTGGCAGGGCGCGCATCCGGCGGCGCGGCTTGCCCCCTCGGGCTGCCGGTTGCGGCGCCTGATCGTCACCCATCCCGAGGCGGAGGCGCTGCGGGCGGCCTTGGCGGATCTGTTGACCGATCCGCGCGTCGTCATCGCAGCTGGTGACGATCTGCAACTGCGGGCCGAGATCGAGACGCCGCATGGCCTGCGGGTGCTGGAATGATCCTGCGGCGGGCCGAGGCGCGTGATGCCATGGCCGTGGCCGCGATCTGGAACCCCGTGATCCGCGACACGGCCGCGACGTTTACCACGCAGGAAAAGACGGCCGAGGGTCTGGCTGCGGATTTCGCCACGCGCGCGGCGGAAGGAAAGCTGTTCCTTGTCGCGGAGGAGGCGGGCGAGATCCTGGGGTTTGCGACGTATTTTCAGTTTCGCAACGGGCCCGGCTATGCCCGCACCATGGAGCATTCCATCATCCTCTCACCAGCGGCGCGGGGGCGCGGCCTGGGGCGTGCCTTGATGGCCGCGATCGAGGATCACGCGCGCGCGGCGGGTGTTCATTCCCTCTGGGCTGGCGTCAGCGCCGAGAACCCGGCGGGTGTTGCGTTCCACCGCTCTGTCGGTTTTGCCGAGGTGGCGCGACTGCCCGAAGTGGGGTTCAAGTTCGGGCGCTGGATGGATCTTGTGCTGATGCAGAAAATCCTCTGATCCGACAGGCGATCCCCGCTGACATGGGCGGGGCAACAGGATAGGGTGGTGCCCATGTCGATCTGGACCCGCATCATGGACGCGCTGGGCGCGCTGGCCTCGGGCGAGGGGCTGAGCGCGGTTTTCGACCGGCTGAGCACCCCGCCGGAGCGTTCCGTCGCCTTTACCATCGCCGTGATCGCGCTGGGGGCCAAAATGGCCAAGGCGGATGGGCAGGTGACACGCGATGAGGTGGCCGCCTTTCGCGAGGTGTTCCACATTCCGCCCGAGGATGAGAAGGACGCGGCGCGGGTCTTCAACCTGGCGCGGCAGGATGTGGCGGGGTATCGGGCCTATGCGTCCAAGATCCGGGCGATGTTCGGGCAAGATAGTGAGTCCCTGTGCGATGTGATGGAAGGGTTGTTCCATATCGCGGTCGCGGATGGGCAGTATCACCCGTCCGAGAATGATTTTCTGGCCGAGGTGGCGCAGGCTTTCGGCCTGCCGGAGGCGCGTTTCCGCAGCCTGCGCAGCCGCTTTGTGCCCGATGCCATGGGCGATCCCTATGACATTCTGGGGGTGTCGCCGGAGATGCCGATGGAGGAGATCCGCGCCGCCTGGAAGCGTCTGGTGCGCGAGACCCATCCCGACGCGATGGTGGCGCGCGGCCTGCCTGAGGAGGCGGTGCAGATGGCCGAGCGGCGGATGGTTGATATCAACCGCGCCTGGTCCGAGATCGAGGCGGCGCGTGGCTGATGCGCATCGCCACCTATAACGTCGAATGGTTCAATACGCTGTTTGACGATATGGGGCAGCCGCTGGCCGATGATGAACCCTCGGGGCGGCAGGGGATCAGCAGGGCGCGGCAGCTTGAGGCTTTGGGGATCGTCTTCACCGCCCTTGATGCCGATATGGTGATGGTGATCGAGGCGCCGGATCACAATGGGCGGCGTTCGACACTGACCGCCTTGGAGGGCTTCGCGCGGCTGTTCGACCTGCGCGTGAAGCAGGCGGTGATCGGGTTTCCGAATGAGACGCAGCAGGAACTGGCGTTGATGTTTGACCCTTTCGTGGTGACGCCGCGCCATGATCCGCAGGGCATGGCGACGGGCAAGAAGGGATCGGATGCCGAGCCGCGCTTTGACGGGGTGTTGCGGATTGATCTGGATCTGGACGGGTCCGAGGATCTGGTCAGCTTTTCAAAGCCGCCGCTGGAGCTGGAGCTGATCACGGCGCGGGGCGATGTGCTGCGGATGATCGGGGCGCATCTGAAGTCGAAGGCCCCCCATGGCGCGCGGGGCCATGATGCGGTGATGCGGCTGGCCATTGCCAACCGACGCAAGCAGATGGCACAGGCGGTGTGGTTGCGCCGCCGCGTGGCGCGGCATCTGGAGCAGGGGGACAGTCTGATCCTGCTGGGGGATCTGAACGACGGTCCGGGGCTGGATGAATACGAGGGGTTGTTCGGCCGTTCCTCGGTCGAGGTGGTGATGGGGCCGCAGGGCCCTGACGGGCTTCACGATCCCCATGCGCGTGAGACGGTGCAGCATCGCCCCGGCATGGCTGCCCCCACGACGGCGCGGTTCTATATCCAGCACGAGGATCGCTATCTGGAGGCGCTTCTGGATTACATCATGGTTTCGCCCGATCTGATGGCGAAACATCCGCGCTGGCGGATCTGGCATCCGTTCAATGATCCGGCCTGTTGGCGGGTGCCGGAGTTGCGCGATGCGCTGATCGACGCCTCGGATCACTATCCGGTGACGCTGGATATTGATCTGTGACTTATCACGCAGGGTTTTTGGGCTTATATTGAGGATATGAGAACCATATCCCCTGTTATGGCCCTTGTGATGCTGATCCTGTCCGCTGCCCCCGTGGTGGCGCAGGATGATGCGCCCGCCGACAGCCCCCCCGAAGAGGGGCGCAGCGCCGATGAGGGGCTGAGCCTGATGGAGCGCGGGGCAAGGATGTTTCTGGACGGGATGCGCCGCGAGATGGCCCCGGCGCTGGAGGATCTGCGCGGTCTGGTCGAGACGATGGGCCCGTCGATGCAGCATTTCCTGCGCGAAATGGGGCCTGTCATGGCCGATCTGCTGGACCGTGTCGGGGATCTGTCCGCCTATGAGGCCCCTGAATTGCTGCCCAATGGCGACATCATCATGCGCCGCAAACCCGAGGCCGGGCCGCTACCGCCGCCGCAGGAGGGCGAGATCGACATCTGACGGGGCGCCCTCAGCCTCTGATTCGCACATCCGTCTGCGCGCCAAGGGACGCGGCAAGCGACTGGAACCGGGCTTCGGCCACTTCGCCAAACAGCGGGCTTGCGGCCTCGGTCAGGTGCAGTTCCAGCAGCTTCTTCTTGGGAAACCAGCGCAATTGCCCCATGGGCGCGTTCTTTTGCAGCCAAAGCATCGCGCCGAAGCGCATCGCCTTGCCCAACACCTCGGCCTGATGCATCGCCGCCTCGTCGATCAGCTTGAACATCGGCTCGAACCGGGTGCCTTCGCGCTTGTTGGAATAGCGGTGCAGCAGCGCCAGCCCCAGAAAGACCCGTTCGGAATGTTTCAGCCCACCCAGATTGGCGCGGGTCGCATTGTCGAAACAGACCTCGGCGCGGTAATCGGGATGGGCGCGCCAACTCACGTCATGCAGCAGGCAGGCGGCCTGGATCAGGCGCTTGCGTTCGAGGGGCGCGGATTTGAACAGGGGCAGGATGAATTCGTAGAGCTGCTTGCCGAAGCCGGGGATGCGCGCATCCTTGGCCTCGGCAAAGTAGCAGGATTCGATCAGCGGATCGCGGTCGCGCAGGGATTGGGGCATCTGCTCGTAGAGCATCCCCTCGCGGATGCCATAGCTGGACACGGCGATGTCGCGCGGCTGGAAGGTCTTGACCACCGCCTTGAGCACTTCGCAGGCCAGCGGCACAAGGTCCATCCGGGCAGCCGATACACCGCAGCGGTTGCGCAATTCGACCGGATCGCTGGCCTCGATATAGTCGATCGTGGCGCTGATGGATTTCGCGCTCATCCGGTATTCATGCAGCACATGCAAAGGATAGCCGCGCCGTTCCATGTCGATCCGGGCAATGGCCCGCCACGAGCCGCCGACAAGGAAGAGGCGGTTCTTCTGTGGCCCCATTGTCGCGGCCAGATCTTCGAGCACGGCTTTGATATGCGCCTTGCGCCCTTTCTTGCCACCGGGCACCGAGCGCAGCTTGAGCGGGCCCAGCGGCGAGGTGACGCGGCGACCGACATGGCCGCCCGCGATCTCGGCCAGTTCCATCGAGGCGCCGCCGATGTCGCAGACCAGCCCATAGGAACCGGGCCAGCCCAGAAGCACGCCCTGCGCGGAGAGGCGCGCCTCTTCCTCGCCATCGACGACCCAGAGCTTGAGGCCGGTCTCGGCCTCGATCAGGGCCTGAAATTCAGGCCCATCCTCGGCCTCGCGCATGGCGGCGGTGGCCACGGCGGTCAGGGGGGCGATGTCCATGCCTTCGGCCAGTTTCTGGAACCGGCGCAGCGCGTCCAGCGCACGGATGCGCCCGCGCGGGTTCAGCCGGCCGGTTTCGGCCAGACCTTCGCCCAGGGCGCACATGATCTTTTCGTTGTAGAAATAGGCCGGCGAGCGCGCCGCGCCGTCAAATACGACCAGTCGGACCGAGTTCGAGCCGACGTCCACAACGCCCACCCGCGCCAGCGCACGGGAGGAGGCGTCGTTGAACAAAGGCCGTCCGAAAGGGCCCCAATCATGCGGGGCGGGGTCTGTCGTGCCGTCCATGCCGTCTTTCCTTGGTCCGTCCCCTAAATGCGCCGGAACGGGCGGCAAGGTCAATCATCCGTGTGGGTCAGTTTCGGAACGTCACTCGCACCAGCCGAGCCGCGGCCGGACAGGGAGGGGTTTTCCATGAAGAAGCGATGGCAGTTGAAGGCGAATTCCCCCTCGGGCACCGGGGCGCGCTGGAAGTGGCCGTCGGGCAGCATGACCCAGCTTTGCGCCACATCGGCCATGTTGGCGGCCATGATCTGACTGACGATCTGCGCCTTGACGGTGGGATTCTCGATTTCGACCAGCGTTTCCACGCGGCGATTGAGGTTGCGGCCCATCCAGTCGGCGGAACTGATATAGACCCGCGCCTTTTTCGAGGGCAGGCCGTGGCCATTGCCGAAGCAGACGATGCGGGAGTGTTCCAGAAATCGCCCGATGATGGATTTGACGCGGATATTCTCGGACAGGCCCTTGATGCCGGGGCGCAACCCGCAGATGCCACGGATCACAAGGCTGATCTTCACGCCGCCCGCACTTGCGGCATAAAGCGCGTCGATCACCTCGGGGTCGATCAGCGCATTCATCTTGGCCCAGATCTCGGCCGGGCGGCCTTGCCGGGCGTGTTCGATTTCGGCCGCGATCATCTCGAGCAGGCGCGGCTTGAGGCTGATAGGCGAGATGGCGAGATTGTCCAGATGTTCCGGCTGGGCATAGCCCGACAGGTAATTGAACACCTTGGTCGCGTCGCGCCCCAGTTTGGGGTCGCAGGTGAAGAGCGAGAGGTCCGTGTAGATGCGGGCCGTGATCGGGTGGTAATTGCCCGTGCCGTAATGGGTGTAGGTGACAAGGGTGTCACCCTCTCGCCGCACGACAGTGCTGATTTTCGCATGTGTCTTCAGGTCGATGAAGCCGTAGACCACATGCGCGCCCGCGCGTTCCAGGCGGCGGGACTGGCGGATATTGGCGGCTTCGTCGAAACGGGCCTTCAGCTCGACCAGCGCGGTGACGGATTTGCCATCCTCGGCGGCCTCGCACAGCGCCTCGACGATGGGAGAGTTGCGCGAGGTGCGGTAGAGCGTCTGTTTGATCGCCACCACATCGGGGTCGCGCGCGGCCTGTTGCAGGAAACGCACCACCATGTCGAAGGTCTCATAGGGGTGGTGCAGCAGCATGTCCTTCTGGCGCATGGCCGCGAACATGTCGCCGTCATGGTCCTGCACCCGTTCCGGCACGCGCGGCGTGAAGCTGGGCCAGAGCAGGTCGGCGCGCGCATCCAGCACCAGTTCCTTGACATCGGCGATGCCGATCATGCCGTCCACCTCGACCACCTCATCGGTATCGACGTGCAGCTCCTCCATGATGATGCGGCGCAGGGTTTCGGGCGCGCCTGCGGTGATCTTCATCCGCACCACCTCGCCCCGGCGACGGCGCTTCAGGGCGGTCTCGAACTCGCGCACCAGATCCTCGGCCTCCTCCTCGACCTCAAGATCGCTGTCGCGCAGGACGCGGAAGGCGCAATGCCCCTTGATCTCATAGCCGGGAAACAGGCTGTCCACATGCAGCAGCAGCAACTCCTCGAGCGGCAGAAAGCGGTGCGTGCTGTCGGGCGAGGGCAGGGGCACGAAGCGCGCAATCTGCGCCGGGATCGGCAGCAGCGCGCGCAGGGCGCGCTTGTCGCGGCGGCGTTCCAGTTGCAGCGCAAGGCTGAAGCCGGTGTTGGGGATGAAGGGGAAGGGATGCGCCGGGTCGATGGCGAGCGGTGACAGGACCGGAAAGACCTTGTTGAGAAAGATCGTGCCCAAGGCCTCCTTGTCGTCATCCGACAGGGTGTGGCGGTCCAGCAGGGGGATCCGCTCTGCCTCCATCTCGCGGCGCAGGGCGTCAAAGACCTGTTGCTGGCGCATCATGAGGTTGCGCGCATCCTCGTTGATCAGCACCAACTGCTCGGCCGGGGAGAGCCCGTCTGCGGCGGGGGTCGTATTGCCGGCATGGGCCAGTTCGCGCAGGCCCGCGACGCGGACGGTGTAGAACTCGTCCAGATTGGTGGCCGAGATGGACAGAAAGCGCACCCGCTCCAGCAGGGGCACGCGGGGGTTCTCGGCCTCCTCCAGCACACGCCAGTTGAAGCCCAGCCAGCTGAGTTCGCGGTTGTAGAACCGGCCCGGACCCTTGAGGTCCAGATCGGCTATCTCGAGCGGCGCGTCAAAGGGCGCCTTGAGGAAATCTGCATGTGTCATGAGCGGCTTATGCTGCCTGATTGTGACGGTTCGGTAACGGATGCTGCGCTTAGTCGGATGAATTGTCCAGCAGGCCCGGCTGAACGAATTCTTCCATCACATCGGCGGCCAGTTTGCGGTTGATAGGGCGTCCCTGCGCCAGGGCTGCCGCGTCCAGCGCCGCGACCATCTGACGGGCCGTGTCAAAGGATCGGTCCATCCGCGCGACCAGATAGGGGATCGTATCGGGCGTGGGAATCAACTGCCGGTCCGCAAAGAGCTTGGCCAGAACCACGGTCAGCAGGCGATCGTCGGGCGTGTCCAGCCGGGTGGCCTGCGTGCCCTGCATCCGGCTGGCCAGATCCGGCAGGGTCAACCCCCAATGCGCGGCCGGACGGTCGGCGGTCATGAGCAGGGAATGCCCCTCGGCCAGCGTCAGGTTGTGCAGGTGGAAAAGCGCATTCTCGGCCGCGGCATCGCCCGCGATGAGGGGCACATCCTCGACCGCGACGGGGCCGGTGGCGAGGGTCGGAATATCCGCATCGCGCAGATCCCGCGCGGGGATGATCCGCGCGCCCGAGGCCTGTGCCCAGACATGGGCCAGATGGGTCTTGCCGGCGCCCTTGGGCCCTTCCAGCACCAGTTTGCGGCCCGGCCAGTCGCGCCAGCCCTCGATCAGGGCCACGGCCATGGCATTGGCGGGGGCCACGAAAAAATCCTCGCGCCCCAGTGCTGCGCGCACTGGCAGGTCGAAACTCAACTGCCGGTGCATCAGATGCCCCTGTGGCGATCGACACCGCGATACAGCAGGCTGTTCTTGTAGCCGCTGATGCCGAAGCGCGCGACGACACCGATCACAGCCGCCACCGGCACGGCGACCAGCATCCCGACAAAGCCGAAAAGCGAGCCGAAGACCGACAGGGCAAAGATCAGCCAGACCGGGTGCAGGCCCACGGAACTGCCGACCAGTTTCGGGGTGAGGACATTGCCCTCGACGACCTGACCCAGCACGAAGATGCCCGCGACCAGCCCGATGGACACCCAGTCGCCCCAGAACTGGAACAGGGCCAGCCCGATGGCCAGCGCGCCGCCGAGAAGCGCGCCGACATAGGGGATGAACGTCACCAGCCCCGCCAGCGCACCGACGACCAGTCCGAATTGCAGGCCGACCAGCATCAGGGCGACAGCGTAATAGGTGCCCAGGATCAGGCTGACCGTGCCCATGCCCCGGATGAAACTGGCCAGCGTGCGGTCAATCTCGCCCGCCAGATGGCGGATCGTGGGGGCGTGATCGCGCGGCAGCAGATCGTCAACCTTGGCCACCATGCGATCCCAGTCATAGAGCAGGTAAAAGGCCACGACCGGCACGATGACGAAGAGAAGCACGATGCCCACAAGCGAATTCACCGAGGTCAGAACCGTGTTCAACAGCTCTCCTCCGCGTTCGCGGATCGTTTCCCCGACCGAGATCAGGGACTGGCGCAGCACCGAATCCTCATCCACCAGCGAAGGGAAACGTGCCGTGAGGAAACCTTGCAGATCCTGGAACAGCTTTGGCGCGGTATCGAACAGCGACACCGCCTGTTGCACTAGCAAGGGCACGACCAGCAGCGCCATCAGCACGAAGATCAGCAGCGCGCTGAGCGTGATGATCGTCGTGGCAACCGCGCGCGAGGCCCCCAGCCGTTCGATCCGGTCCGCGACCGGGTCCAGAAAATAGGCAATCGCCCCGCCCAGCACGAAGGGCAGGATCACATCGCCCAGGAACCACAGGATGACAAGAAAGGCCGCCGTGGCGATTCCCCAGTAGCGGATCTGGTCTTTGACAGGCAGGGCCATGCGGTCTCCTTGAGTGTTTGACCCTATGTCGCGTCAACGCAGGTGCAATTCAAGCCCCGTCCATGCGCCGCAGCGCCATTGGGGGCGTTTCGCGCGGCGGCGGGCGGGTGGTGGCGCACCATTTCGGCAAGAGGGCGCCGGTCGGGCGGGGCGCATCGCGCTTGCCTGATCCGGCCCACTGCCCTAAACCACCGCAAATGCCAATCCCAAGGGGTCCATCATGCGTCTGACGCGTTATTTCCTGCCCGTTCTGAAAGAAAATCCCGCCGAGGCGCAGATCGTCAGCCATCGGCTGATGCTGCGGGCGGGGATGATCAAGCAATCCGCGGCCGGCATCTATTCCTGGCTGCCGCTGGGCTTCAAGGTGCTGCGCCGGATCGAGCAGATCGTGCATGAGGAACAGGTGCGCGCGGGCCATATCCCGATGCTGATGCCGACGCTGCAGCCGGC
>JAMWZG010000082.1 GCA_024304855.1 Paracoccaceae bacterium | reverse complement strand
CCCGTCATCTATGTCGACCAAGGCGCACGCGTCACGGTCATGGTCGATCGCGATCTGGAGATATTCTGAGCCCATGTCGCTGAGCTATCTCGAAACCTCGCTCGACCGGATCGACGCCGCCGCCCGCGACGATGTCATCGAGATTTGCATCAATCCAGACGGGACCTGCTGGGGCGAATTCCAGGGCGATCACTTCATGCGCGCGCTGGACCAGAGGCTGACCGGCGTTCAGGTCAGGGATCTCGGCAACCAGATCGCCTCCTCCGCCAACACCACGATGAGCAAGGACCGCCCCATCGTTTCAGTCTCGATCACCTACAAGGGGCGCCCGATCCGCGCACAGGTCATCACCCCGCCCGCCGTGCTCTCGGCCATGTCGATCAGCCTGCGGTTCTTCTCGAGCCTGCCACTCGAGGGCATCGCACTCGATTTTCTCTATGGCAAGGAGCGCAAGCTCGAAAATTTGCGCGTGGAAAAGAAGCGCGCCTTGCGCGCCGTGGTGGCCGCGGGTTTGATCGATGATGCGCTTGCCTTCTGCGTCGAGAACAAACTCAACATGATCGTCTCGGGCGGCACCTCCACCGGCAAGACCGTGGCCGCGCGCAAGATCCTCTCTCACGTACCGGCCGAGGAACGCATCGTCACCATCGAAGAGGCGGCCGAGCTTCTGCCGACCCAACCGAATGCCGTGACCCTCATCGCCAATCGCGACGCGGAGTTCCAAACCGCCGATGTGCTTCTCACTGCGACGCTCCGCATGCGCCCCGATCGGATCATCCTGGGCGAGGTGCGCGGCAAGGAGGCCATGACCTTTTTGGAAGCCATCAACACCGGCCATGGGGGCTCGATGACCACGCTGCATGCCGAAACCCCGCAACTGGCCGTCCAGCGGCTCGCGATCGCGGCCCTCAAGACCGAAATCCCGATGACCTATGCCGACATGATCCAGTACATCGAGAACTCCATCGACGTCATCATCCAGGCCGGTCGCCACGACGGCAAACGCGGCATCACCGAATTCTACCTCCCCGGCGCAACTGAAATTGGAACTTCCCCATGAAGACCTTTGAATATGATATCTTGTCCTTTCCGATGACCCGCAAAACCAGCCTTGCCGACATGCAGGCCAGCCTGAACGAGAAGGGCGCAGACGGGTGGGAGGTGGTGTCGATCAGCACTTCGGAATTCGTCAATATCGGGCACACCGTTTTCTTGAAGCGCGAAACCACACCCGCTGGAGCCACGGCATGAGGCAGGCGGGCTGTACCCTCGTATTGACTGCGCTGGTCCTGGGCCTGACGTCGGCACCCGGCTTCGCTGAGCGCAATCTCGTGCCGACCCTCGAGCGCAGGTTCACCGTCTGTCCGGACCGGCCCGCCGAGCCCGTCTGGATGCAGGAAATCCCGCTCCGCCAAGCCTATCAGCGGGTTCTGGTTCAGGACATCTATCGCGCCCAGAATCTCGAGCGGGTCGTCGAGATCGGCAACTGCGACTGCGCGACTCGGTTCCCGTCCTGGGACGCGGCCGAGGCGGTGTTTCGGGAGAGCTACGCGAGCGACGAACGATGGGAGATGCTGCAAGCTTCGGACGCCTACAACCGCCGCGCCAACGCCGCCCGAACTGCCGCCAAGGCCATCTGCGACGCCGCAGATAATTGGTAAGGCAGCCCAGCGATGAGTGTCGTCACCTACTTCGTTGAAACCTCCCAGGCCTATCTCGACACCGCCGCTGAGACCCAGTTTGGTGCGGTTGCGGCAACGGTCGGCACGCTCCTGGTTTTGGGGACAACGTTGGTGGTGATCCTCGTCGGAATCAACATGATCTATCAATACCGGGCCATGGATGGGCACACAGCCTTCTGGCTCGCGGTCAAGATCGGGCTCATCGGGATATTCGCGACCAACTGGATGCAGTTCAACGCGTTCTCATCTGCCATTCTCTATGGGATCGACAGTATCGCCGGCGCGCTGGTGGCCTCGGTTGGCGGCGGCAGTCCGGGGCCCTCTGGAACTTTCGCCGAAGAATTCGACCGCCTGATCGCGGAACTGGGCGACTACCTGAACGCCGCCGGATCCGAGCTGAACTGGATGGCCGGCGCCATGCTCGACATCGTAGGTGTGCTTCTGCTCTCGATCCTCGGCGGACTGGCCGCCTTCATCCTCGTGGCCTCCCGACTGATGATCGCGCTTCTGATCGGGATCGCCCCGGTGATGATTTTCTTGACCCTCTTCGAGGTGACCAAGGATTATTTCACGCGCTGGCTGTCGGCGCTGATTTCCTTTGCGCTATACCCCATCGTCGTCGCAGGCGTGTTCGCGACGATCACAGGCGTTTCCTCCGCACTCATCGGTGAACTAGGCGATCCCGAAGGGGCCTCAAACATCGGCGCGCTCATCCCCTTCTTCATGATGGTGCTCATGGCCAAGGGTTTCATTATCGCCACGCCCTTCATCGTCCGCGCGATCTCCGGCAACATCATGATGCCCGCCCTCTCCGGAGGTCTCGGCGGCGGCTACAGCTTTGCCCGCGCCGCAATGGGCAGCCAGCAGGCCTACAATCGCTACCTGATCGGAGGCGCAAGTGGCGCAGAATACGCAGCCATCAGGGCGCGACAGTTCTTCGGCGTGCAGCAGATGCCCGTAAGACAAGGCATGGGGCAGACGGGTTCCGCAGGCAGCACAGGATCCGCAGACTCGGGGTCAAAAATGCTGGCGCAGCTGGCGAGACTGGGTCGACTTGGACGACGGTGACGGGCCAAACCAGACCTTCGCCGAGAGGCTAGGTTTGGCAGCGCAACTTACTCATTTCAGACATTCGCATCGGCTGAGCCACGGCACAAATTGAGACTGTTTGGCCGCAAGTTGAAGCTGTCTAGACGGGATCTTCAACGCTTCCGCGCTGATTGAATGCGAATTTTTGAGCCTCTTTGAGAACGGCATGAGCTTCCTCAATGAGCTTGGCGTCGCGCTCCCATTGCCCAGCAGGTCCACCCGTGAACTTTTCGCCATGGAAGTAACTATTTCTCACGCGGCAGACACCATTGACTATGAGTTGCGCGACATTCGAAAGCGGGACGGGATTAGGGGGCGCCCACTGCATGTCTGCGAGAAGTCGGCGCGGCGGTTCGCCAACCAGTGTTTTAGCAAGCCCAGACTTCACAACATGATCGAAGAACCCTTGCCCCAAGTCTCTCGCAAACGCATCCCAATCCGCCTCTGCGATCGCTTTGTTCTTGCGGCGGTACCTTGGTGATCGCTTTAAAGCGTATTCCATCGCCCCAAAATCGGCAGCAAATTTCGTGGCCGCTGCATGTGGGTTATTCATCGAAGATCCTCGATAGCTTGAACCTAAAGCCAATAGGGCAGCGGGAGTGTGCATACCCGACCCAAAGCCACCCTCTGACAATGGCCATATATTGTGCACCTTCAAATCCGGAAGCAAACAATCCAACATTTAAGTACCTATGTTGTAGGCGGCAGGACAGAGCGCGACAGATCAACTCGTTAAAAAGGTAGAGCTTTCTGATTTTTATACACATCGGTGATAAAGCTAATTTGCTAGCAGTAGTTCATGCATTTCGCCGACGTCAGCGATTGCTTCAGAAAACTGATCACGTCGCAAGACGGAGTACTTTTCATTGGAGATAACGATACGGTTCGCACCTTCTGGAATAATTTCATCTGGCACAGCTTCTGTGGAAATCGTTCCAAGAATGAGCTGCTGACCATCCAGCACCTTTGAGAAGATGAAATTGAAAATCGCACCCACGTTGCTCATGTCTTGCTCTTGTTGCTGCGGTGAATCGATAATCAGTGGGCAGACTTTCGTGCCGCCGAATTTCTTCATTGTGTGCAACAGCGCAAAATACTGGGCTAGCAAAGCACGGGGGAGATCACTGCCTAGAGCGTTGTTCTTGATTACTCTAGTTGGTTCCGCATAATCGCTTTCTTCCAAAACGAACACGTTTAAGGCGTTCAAGTATTCTTTCATACGCGACTGGTAGTATTCGAGGATTCCCTTTTTCCTCTTAGAGTCCAGCTTCACGTCAGCCTTAAGCCCATCAATCGCTTTCTGAACTTTTTCGATTGACTCATCTTTACCAGCTATCTCTGCGCTGAGGAAGGCGACCATCTCCTTATTGCCCTCTGAAGCAACAATGTCGCGCAAGGTCACCTCAGATTTTTTCCGATTGAGTAACAGTTCCATCTCATGGGTTTCTTGCCCAACCGATTTATATTCGCGCTCTGCTGCATCGAGTTTGTCAGAAACTTCGATACGGGCTTTCTGACGCTGATCTAGAATTCCCCGGCAGTAGTCCACGTCATCTAGCAGTCCAAACCTCTCTTGGAATGAATTCTCGAACTCTGTTCCGCATGTGGGGCAACCAACTACGTCGGGCGTCTCAAGCCGCGCAGCATACTCGTAGTCGGCAGACAGCTCAGATATTGAGCGATGTAGAATGGCTATATCTGTATCAATTCCATTTCGTTCGTTTCTTATGTCTTTTATATTAGACAAAGCATCCTGTTGCCGCGCCCTCTGCAAATTGTAAGCGTCGACCAACTGGTCCAACTCTTGCTTGAAAGCCACAGGATCAAGGTTGACTTGGATTTGAGTGGAACGTTTCCGAAAAGTACCTAGTGCAGTAGACAGCACGTTTCTTTCGCCTTGGAGCGATGCCTTCGTCTCTAAGAATTCCATCTCTTTTTTCTTAGCATCGTAGTAGCTCTGTGGACGTATCCCCAGATGGTATTCGATCATGTTCTTGCGATACGAAGTGAACTGCTGAAGCCCGCTGAACGACTCCCAACTTTTAGTCCAACCAGCGTCTTGATCAACGTAAAATGGAAGAAAGTAGAAAGCTGGTCCGGCTCGTCCTAACTTGCCATCCGCACTCTTCTCCAGTTCCACGTCGAAACTCAGTTGTTCACAAATGAAACCAGCAATACCGCCTTCCGTTGAGATACCACTATGCTTTGAAAGCATGCCCTTCTGGGCATCAAAGACACCAAAGTGTTTTCCATCCCTAACAATAAAGTACGTTGCGCCATTTAAAGTGATTTCAGAACAATAAAACGCTTTAGCTCGTTTCCAACGAGTATTGTTCATTTGCGGCGCGTCAGCGCCAATAGAATGGTAGAGAGACTTAATTAGCGTCGATTTGCCAACGTCATTCTCCCCCGTCAGAATGTTGGTCCCGGGTTGAAAGCTCATCATTCTCGCGGCTTTCTCGAGCTTTGATACTATCCAAAGCCTTTTGAACACCAAGCCTGTCATCTTCACGACCTTTTCTTAGGTTTCTAATGAGTTTATGAAAGTTAAATTTCTTCATTGAACGCGATCACCGCAAACGCCAGAAAATAGAATTTTTCACCGTACAGCGATAAGCCGTCCGTAAGCGTCTCCACTTGCGACAAAGCAATGGTAAGGAATTCTGGTAGTGTTCCCGGTACTGCGGAGTGAAAAAGGTGTTCGAGGCGCTGCTTCAGTTGCTGTGCATCGCCGTTCGTTGGGTTGGTGTAGTCAGAAACCGCATTAGAAATCTTCTTTCCAAGTTTCATAAGATCAATAACGGACCAACCAGCATCCTTCAGTTCGGCATTTACCAACGCCATATCAGGCGCGCGAGTTTGGTTGCTTGCGACAAGCTGGATGGTGTCAGTCAAGAACTTACGGTCAACGCACTTCTTTAGTTTGAGGTCGCTAGTGGAAGAAATGGTCTCAGAGTCGATGTTATTCTTACGATTGATCTCGTCTTGCACCAGCCTAGTCCACGCGTGCATATTGATCCCATGGCCTTCTCCAAGCTCCGTCTTGAAGAGCTTCGACACTTCGCCCATTAGGAAGCTTTGCATGGCATCCAGCGAGACTCCAGTTGCAAGAAAGTGCATGTTGCTTAGACGGCCTTCATCAAAATCAGGTATTTCGTTTGTCAATTTTTCTTTAATTTTTTCTATGTCGTTTTCCTTGAGGTCGGCTGCACAAGAATTGCTACCGCAAAACGAAAACGGGACGTTCGAAACAAGAACTGTTTTGACCTTATGTCCCGCGCCGATACCGTCAAAGTTCTGGTACATTTTGCCGAGGATTGAAGGCTTTCTCCCCTCCTTTGCCTTGGCGCGCGCCAAATAGAACCCCAAGGTGATGCTTGAAGATGATTTCTTTGTTTTGACTTGGCAAAAGTCCACGGTCTGTGGGTCGTCGTCCGGCGCCATGAAGACCACATCGTCGTGGTATTCGAAAGCAACCAGATAGTCAGCACCTTCCAGATGCTTCTTTATCATTTCGCAGAACGCCCAGTTTTTTTGATAGTCAAACCGAAGGTTCGTGTCAGCCCCAGCGTTTTCGCGCTGCGGCTTTTTCAACATCTCTTCAAGTAGTTGCTGCGACACCCTTTAACACCCTATGCAAAACAGAAATGTGTCTTGCACTCTAGAGTTGTTGGGTCAAGATTCAAATCAAAATCGAACCGAACTCAGGCAAGGGTCTTGGGCCACAAAGTGTTTCCTCGGACGCATTGGAACAGCTAGCGTCTGAGCGTCCACTTTCGTTCCCTTGGGCCTAAGGTCTCGCACACGCAACGAATGCACACTTTTCGCTCTGCGCAACAGACAAGCCATGCCCGCCGCCCTATCGAGCAACAAGCCTTTCACCACCGTCCTCTCGCAGCATCGCTTCCATCTCATCCAATCCATCGACAGCAGAGCGCATCTGCGCCTCATCATCCACGCCCACTGTCTCGGCATCCGTAACCTGGCCCCCAAAATCCATCTCCATCTGTCGCTGTTCCTCTGCGATGACAGCTTGAACGGCGGACGCCGTCTTCTTTGGAACAACATCAGATTGCCCTGACTGTTGAGCATCAGTAGCCTGGCCTGCTACGTCTACATCGGCCTCGGGTCCACTTGGCCCGTCCGGCGGCGGCGTCATCGGCATGGCGCGCACACTCAGCGGCAGCGTGCCTTGCGATCCCCCTCCCCCCGGCTCTGGAAACGGCAATTCACCCGTCTGCGCCGCATGGATCGCCTTAAAGAGCCGGTCGTCAAAATACTGGATCCGCTTTGCACGGACCGGCATCTGGGCATCGATGACCATGACGATTTCATCGAGCGGTAGGCGGCGCGCCTCGTCTTCAGGGAGCAAGGAGCTTTCTTCAGTCCGCGTGGATTGGCTGCGGCCCTCGAAGGGGTTCTTGCCGATGGACTGGGATCGCGTGACAACGGTCTTCGTGGTCTTGCCGACCGCCTTGCTCAACTCCTCGACGGTTTTTTCATCCGAAGGCGTCAGGTAGAGCTTCACACCGGCATTGCCTTGCAGGGCGCGGCGGGTGTTCTCGCCATAGATTTCATCGAGGGCGGGGATGGTTTGGGTGACCACGGCCAAATGGCCGCGATAGGTACGCAGGGTCTCGATGCTTTCGACCACGATGGGCATCTTACCGAGGCGATTGAACTCATCGAGCATGATCATCACGGGCCAGGGCTCGTCGGGGCCAGGATCCTTTTCCTGCATGGCGGAGAGGAGATCGGAGAAGAAGAGCCGGATGAGGGGTGCCAGCGGCTTCACCATCAGCGGCTGGACCACGAGATAGACCGAAAAGGGCTTCTTGCGGATCGTCCGGAAATCAAAGTCCGAGACTGCCGTCGCCTCATCGATGGCCGGGTTCTGCCATTGATCGAGCCCCGAGGTCATCAGGAGCGAAACATAAGAGGTCAGCGTATCGTTGTTGGTCGAGGCCAGCCGGGTGAAGATCAGCTTGGCGGCTCTGTTGTCGACCTCGTGGCCCCGCGCGAAATACTCCTTCTGCTTGTTTCCGCCGGAGGCCGCGATGCGGTAGATTTCGCCCAGGGTCGGACGTTTGCGCTGGAAGGCCAGCAGGCCTGCTGCCACGAAGAGATCGATCCCGCCTTTCAGAAGTCCCTGCACCCTGTCGTTATCGCTCTGCAGGAAGAGCGTCGCCAGGAGCTGCAATTCCATCTGCTGCCGCGCGGGATCTTTCAGCTCAAAGATGCGCAGGAGCGGGTTGTAGCGATGCGTGCGCTTGCCCTCCCAATCGGTCGGGGCAAAGCGATAGACCTTGTCACCTTGGGCCGCGCGGTGACGCGCCGTGGCTTCAAAACACTCGCCCTTCACATCGAGCGTCACTGCGGAGCCTTGCCAGGTCAGCAGGTTCGGAATGACGAACCCCGTGGTCTTGCCGCGGCCCGTGGGCGCCACGATCAGCGCATGCGGGAAGACCTTCGAGCAGATGTAATTGGCGCGGGAGCCCGGCGGCCCCAGCTTGCCGAGAATGAACCCGGTGCCGGGCGCCCCGAAGAAGCCATTGACCTTCATCTCGCGCGCGGTCTGCCAATGGGTCTGGCCAAAGCGCGTCAGGGCGGACCCCGAGAGGGCGAGGCTCAGCATCAGGCCGGCGGCGGCGAAGCTGCCGATGATCAGGTGAATAAGTTGCGCGTCCTCCGAGCGGCGATCGAGGATCGCCATGTAGTTCTGCGCGATATAGGCAAAGTCGATCTCGGCCCCGAACCCGAGATCCTGGTAGGTCAGCACCGCCGAGGCGATGGTATAGCCCATGGCCCCGGTCACAAGCGTCACCAGCAGGACGCCCGTGGCGATCCGCGCCTTTCCCATGGCGGCGCTCAATGGACCTGTCCCCGCTCGGTCTCGCCATCCACGTCTGTGGTGCGGTGTTTTTCGTATTCGGTGTCGGCAAGATCATCGACCACCTGGCGCAAGGCCTCCGTGTTGGCCGTCGCTGCATCCGATTGCAGGTAGACCTTGGCGACGTAGAGCCGGTCGAGGCGGTCCTCGAGAACCTTGTCCAGCGCATCGGCATCGCCAGATGTGAGCCGGTCGAGTTGGCGAACGTCCAGCACCCGCGCGATTTCATCTCGAAATGCGTCCCGCTCCGCCTCGGTCTCGAAGGGCGCGGACAACTCCCCGGCCCGCTCATGGTCCAGGACACGCGCAATCTCGTCTGCAAGGCGGTCGGTACGGGCAGACTGCGGCGCAGTTTCACCGCTGGCTACGAGGAGTGCGTCGCGCGTGCCAGACCCAAGCCCGTCGCGCATCTCGTTTTCGCGGCGGACCTGATTGATGGCCTCCGTGTCCCGGATCTCGACGACGGCCGCATAGGTCGCGCCAAGCCCACGGGCGAGGTGGGACGGCATGTCCGGATAGCGCGCGCGTAAGTCATCCGTGACAGCATCTGCAACGGGCGTGCGAACGTCGCGTCCCTCCATGATCCGGTCGACCTCGCGGGTGATCTCACTGGCGCGGGCCGCATCGGTGATGGTCTCCCTGTAGGGCTCAGACCGGTCAATCACATCGCCAGGGCGTGCGAGCAAGTCCGGGTGTGCTTCGAGATACGCGCGCTGCTCGGTCTCGATCCGGCGCTCCGCCCTTGAGACAACCTCCCGATCCCGGTCCTCGATCTGCTGCGCTGTCAGGCCCTCTGCGCGCATCTCCTGACGGATTGTCCCTTCCATCGCCCGGACCGCGCCCTCATGATAATGGAACTGCTCGCTGACCGGTTCCGCTTCCATGACACCATCCCGGCGCAGCACGTTCTCCCGTTCCAGCAGCGTGCCAAGCGCGACATGCACATCGTTGAGAATGTCGCGCGCCTGTTCCAGATCGGCGCGGCGCTCGAGGTTCAGATCGCGCGCCTCAGCCACTTTGGAGAGATCATTGGCGATCCATTGATGCTCGAGCGCTGCATTTGAGGCGCCCGTCTCGATCCGGGCCACCACTTCCGATGTGCTGATCCCGGTGCCGTGTAGTGCCGCGTCAATGCGCGATCTCAGATCGGGCTCTGCCAGTCGCTCGCGCTGGCTGGCGTCAATATTGGCCTCGGAATAGATCCCGCCCTCTGAGGGGGTCTCTGACAGCGTGGATGATCGCAATCCGAGTGGCTGCATGTGCTGGACCTGCGTCTGGATCTCGATGAGGCGTTTTTCCAGCACGGGACGTTCCGCGTCAGACTTCTCTGCGATCATGCCCTGCACCCGCGCGAGCTTTTCCGCATAGAGGCTTCTCAGATCCTCGAAGCTTTGATCCTCGGCCATATACACATCTCCTGTTCGGTCCATCTGTCCGCCATGCGCCAGCACCTCGCCCGCGCGGAAGAGTGCCGCGGCGATGTCTTCCCGGGCCTCCCGGGAGGCCTCTGCGGCAAGCGAATGGTAGACGGTTCTGGTGTTGGCGATCTCCGCGAGCGTCCGGGTCAGGTCCTGCCCCACGCGTTCGCGCTCGCGGGGCGCGCGACCCTCTTCTTTCGCGGCATAAACCTCGCTGGTGCGAGCGGGGTAATGCACAACCCCGCGATCCACCCGACGCGTGGCCTCCAGGCGCACGCCGTACTTTTCCGCCTCCTCGACCATGGCGAGGCGGAAATCGTCGTAGTTGAAGCGGTGGTTGCGCCCCAGAAAGAAGAACTCGCCTTCCTGCGAGCGGCGGTTCAGCACCAGATGCGCATGCGGGTGATCGCGGTCCTCATGCACCGCGATGATGTAGTCGAAATGCCCCGCATCGGTCTGGAAGAACCGCTCGGCCACGTCCGTGGCAATGTCGCGCACATCCTCCCCGCGCGTGCCTATGGGGAAGGACATGAGCATGTGGGTGGTCTGGCCCAGCTTGGGTTTGAAGCCCGCATCCCAGCGCTTGGCAAAGCGCTCGGTCAGGTCCTTGATGTCACCGGCCTCGAGCTTCGCCTTGCCATCCAGGAACCCGCTACTGTCCACGATATGGGTGGACTTGGTGGTGAGGTAATCGAGCTGGTTTGCGAGCTGCGATTTGGTATGCGTACCCCCGCCCCGGATCGCCTTGAAGACCGCCGGCCGGTGCCCTGCTGCGGCGCGCGTAAGCTGGGTCTGCTTGGCCACGTGCAGCCCCTGCATCGAGCCCCGGACGCGGCTCCAGCCATCCCGAAAGACCTCGCCCGTGACGGCATGGACGGCATCATTCAGCCGCATGGGCAAACTCCCTCAGCGCGGCCGTGGCCTGCAGTTGCATGGCATCCCGACGGCGGCGCAGAAGCAGATCGATCTCGTCAGCGGAATCCAGAATGAACCGCGCCAGCCCGCGCATCTGCGCAAGGCGCAATTCGGTGAACTCGGCACTCGTGCCCCCCACGGCCCCCTGCCCCCGCCGGTTGGCCTGCGTCATCTGCTTGGCAATCTGCGCGACCCCATTGCCGACCTCGTGCAGTGAAGCGCGGTAGCGCGCCATCTCGGCCGCCATCTGCGCGTCCGGAACGAACACCCCGCCTGCCGCCTGAATGAGCCGCCGCAGCCCCTCGGCCCGGCTCTTGATCCCCGCCTTCTCCAACACCGCGTCGAGCGCCGCCAACTCCGCAGCCGTGACCTTCACACTGACCGCTGAGACCGGAATTGCGGCATCCGTCTGGCGCTCGGCATCGGCTTTGAGCGTGTACTGGATCGCCCGCACCGACACGCCAAACCGTTCCGCCAGCATTGAAGTGGAAACGCCTTCTGCGGCTTCGCGAACGATCTCCATGCGGTCTGCATCTGTGAGACGTTTTGAGCGCGACATGCGAAGAAAGACCCCCTATTTCCTGCCACCTTCCACCAAGGCTGCCCCCA
>JAMWZG010000081.1 GCA_024304855.1 Paracoccaceae bacterium | reverse complement strand
GTGCTGTTCCGCGCCGATGCCGAAACGGGCGATCTGTTCGATGCGCTCCATGGGCGGCTGGCGCGTATCCTTGGCAGCGATTTCGCCGACAACGCCCTGCGGATTGATGCGGAACGCGAGGGGTTTCACCTGACGGGTTACGCCGCCCTGCCCACCTATTCGCGCGGGTCATCCGTGGCGCAGTTCCTGTTCGTGAATGGCCGCCCGGTGCAGGACCGGCTGCTGATCGGTGCGCTGCGCGGGGCTTATGCCGATTTCCTCAGCCGTGATCGTCACCCGGCGGCGGCCCTGTTTCTGGATTGCGACCCGCAGATGGTGGATGTGAACGTGCATCCCGCCAAATCCGAGGTGCGCTTTCGCGACCCCGGCCTGGCGCGTGGGTTGATCGTCACCGCCCTGCGTCATGCGCTGGCCGAAGCGGGGCACCGCGCCTCGACCACGGTGGCTGCGGCCACGCTGGGGGCGTTCCGCCCCGAACCCACGGCACCGGGCCAGCCTGCCCGCATCTATCAGATGGACAGGCCCAGCCCCGCCGCACGACAGGCCGCCTATGCCGCCCAGGCCCCCGGTTTCGCCGAGATGCCCGCCACCTATGCCGCACGGGTCGAGGAGACCTCGCCAGAGGTCGAGGAGACGGCCCTGCCGCTGGGGGCCGCCCGCGCGCAGGTGCATGAGAACTACATCATCGCGCAGACGGATACCGGCATGGTCATCGTCGATCAGCACGCCGCGCATGAACGGCTGGTTTACGAGCGCCTCAAGCGGCAGATGGCCGACACCGGCATCGCGGCCCAAGCCCTTTTGATCCCCGAGATCGTCGAACTGTCGCCTACCGATTGCGCGCGCCTTCTGGATCACGCCGATGATCTGGCGCGTCTTGGCCTTGGGATCGAACCCTTCGGTGGCGGGGCCATTGCCATCCGCGAAACCCCGGCCCTTCTGGGCGCGGTCAATGCGCGTGCCATGATCCTGGACATCCTGGATGAGCTGGCCGATCAGGGGGAAAGCACGGGCATCCAGACCCGGCTTGAGGCCATTCTCAGCCGCGTCGCCTGTCACGGCTCCATCCGCTCGGGTCGTCGGATGCGCGCCGAGGAGATGAACGCCCTGCTGCGCGAGATGGAGGCCACGCCCCATTCCGGCCAATGCAACCACGGTCGCCCCACCTATGTGGAGCTGAAGCTGGCTGATATCGAGCGGCTGTTCGGACGCCGATGATCACGCTGGGCGGCCAATCCTATGCGCTGGATGATCCGGCGGTGCTTCTGGTCATCGCGGGGCTTGGCCTGACGCTGCTCATCGTGCTTTTGCTGATCCTTGCCCTGCGCGCCGCTGCGCGCTCGGCCCGCATGACCGCCCCCTTGGCGCAACAGATGTCCTATCTCGCCGCACGGGTGCAGGGTCTGGGCGACGGGCAGCAGCAACTCTCGGGCGGCCTGACCCATGTGGCCGAGGCGCAGGCGGCGTCGCAGGCGCAGATGATCCGCCTGATGGAGCAACGCCTGGCTCATGTCACCGGACAGATGACCGAAACCCTGCACGGATCGGCCCGGCGCACGGCGCAGTCCTTGGGCGAATTGCAGCAACGCCTGGCCGCCATCGACAAGGCGCAGGACAATATCACCAAGCTGTCAGGCGATGTGCTGTCCTTGCAGGACATCCTGTCCAACAAGCAGACGCGCGGCGCCTTTGGCGAGATCCAGTTGCACGATATCGTCAGCAAGGCCCTGCCCGCCGACAGCTATAAAATGCAGGCGACCCTGTCGAACGGCAAGCGCGCCGATTGCCTGATCCACCTGCCCAATCCGCCCGGACCCATCGTGGTGGACAGCAAATTCCCGCTGGAGGCCTATGAGGCGCTGCGTCGCGCCGACAATCCCAATGACCTGAACCGCGCCGCCAGCCTGCTGCGCCAATCCGTGCGCGCCCATATCAAGGCGATTGCCGAGCGGTATATCATCGAAGGTGAAACCGCCGATGGCGCGCTGATGTTCCTGCCTTCCGAGGCGGTCTATGCCGAATTGCACGCCAATTTCGCCGATCTGGTGCGCGAAGGCTTTGCCGCTAGGGTCTGGATCGTCTCGCCCACCACCTGCATGGCCACGCTGCATACGATGCGCGCGATCCTCAAGGATGCAAGGATGCGCGAGCAGGCGGGTGCCATTCGCCGCGAACTGGGCCTGCTGGCGCAGGACATGGATCGTCTGGGGGCGCGGGTCGAGAATCTGGATCGTCACTTCGGTCAGGCCAGCCGTGACATCGCGGACATCAAGATCAGCGCCGACAAGGCCGGACGCCGCGCCAAACGGCTGGACAATTTCGATTTCGAGGATGTGGTGCCCGACGTGGACGCTGTCACCGACCCTCTGATCCTGGCGCAAGGGCTGCGCCGCGACAGCTAGGGCCGCAGATGCAAAAGGGCAGCCCGGTGGACTGCCCTTTCAACTGTGTCGGTGACGCCGCCTCAGATCCGGAAGAAGGGCTGCGCGATACGCGGAATCAGCTTGTTGAACCGCAGCGGCGCATCGGTGGCCGCCAGACAGATGCAATCCTCGCCGATATCCGCGATGGGGGTGTGGTTCAGCTCCTCATCCGCGATTTCAATGTCGCCGGGGCCGAAGCGGTCCGTCTCATCGACAAAGGCCCCTTGGAGAACCAGAGTCAGCTCCATCCCGCGATGGCCGTGATCCGGCACCGCCGTGCCTGCCGGGATATAGAGCAGCCGGATCGACGCATCCTTGGAGGTGGGCAGGATCGACTGTTTCACGCCCATCCCGATGGATTGCCATTTCACGCTGTCCAGATCACCGCCCACATAGTCGCGCACCGGCGCGGGCAGGACGGATTTCCCCGCAGGCCGGGACGGTGTCGGCAGCGGTGCCATGGCTCCGGATGTGATCAGGCGCATCGTCTCGGCAAAGCTGCTGTCGTCCATCGCGACCGCCTCTGCCTCCTCCAGCAAGGCGCCCCCGACACTGTCGAAGCTGGCCGCACGGGCGCGACATTCATCGCACATCGAGATATGGGCCGCCACGATCAGGTTGAACGCCTCAGGCAGCGTTCCGGCCGAATAGGCCATCAGCAGCGAGTCCGTCAGATGATGTTTCACGTTATTCATATGCGTATTCACTTCATTGCGTGGCGAAGCCTGTCCAACGCCAATCTGATGCGGGATTTGATCGTGCCAAGGGGCAGGCCTGTCTGTTCTGCAATTTCGCTATGCGACAGATCGCCAAAATAGGCCTTTTCGATCAGTTCCCGCTGTTTCTCGGGCAGGGCGGCAATCGCACGCCCCAGTTGTTCGCTTTCCTGTTGCAGGCTCAGCACATCGGCCTGATCAGGTTCTTCTTCCGGCCCCCAGACCAGATCCTCGGGTTCGGGGCGGCGCTGCTTGCGCAGCGCATCAATCTTGCGGTTCCGCGCGATGGTGAACACCCAGGTGGCAACCGAGGCACGAGAGGCATCGAACAGATGCGCCTTCTGCCACAGCGTCGCCATCACCTCCTGCGTGCATTCCTCGGCCAGGGTTGCGTCTGCCCCGGACCGCATCAGAAAGGCCTTCACCCGTGGCGCGAAATACTGGAACAATTCGGCAAAGGCCGCCTGATCCTGCGTATCCCGGATGCGGGTCATATGGGTGATCCAGTCGGTCGGATCGTATTTGGTCTTCATGGCCAACGGCTGCGCCTTCGCGGACAATTCTGTCTTGAGACCTGTCCTAACACGCAGGGCGGGCGGGGACGAGGCGACATTTGGTTCCGAAGGATCAACAAGGTTGAACATGGTAAGGGATACGCGGGCACATCCGCCCCGGATCACCGGCTGCCTGATTTTTCTGTAAATCATCCAAACCGCGCTCTACTGCGTATTCCCAGTCAACACCACTATCGCCAGTCGGAGCACATACCACATGCCATTCGAAGCGGGCCGCGTTGCCCCAAGAAAAATAGCCGTCATCGGGGCCGGGATTTCGGGGATGGGGGCGGCGCATATGCTGGCCGATACCCACAAGGTGACGCTGTTCGAAGCAGAGCCGCGTCTGGGCGGACATGCGCGCACCATCGTGGCCGGCAAGAATGGCGATCAACCCGTGGATACCGGATTCATCGTGTTCAACTATGCCAACTATCCCCATATGGCGGCCCTGTTTGACAGGTTAGATGTGCCTGTGACCAAATCGAGCATGAGCTTTGGTGCCTCCCTCAAAGGGGGGCAGCTTGAATATGCGCTCACCAGCCTCTCGGCTCTCTTTGCGCAGAAGCGCAATCTGGTGAACCCCAAGTTCATCGGCATGGTCCGCGACATCCTCAAGTTCAACGCACAGGCGCTGATCGTCGCGCAGGACCGCAGCCTGACTACCGGGCAATTCCTCAGGGAGCTGGGGACGGGCGACTGGTTCCGCGACTATTATCTGCTGCCGCTGTCGGGGGCGATCTGGTCCACCCCGGTCGAGCAGATCATGGATTTCCCCGCCCATGCGATGATCCAGTTCTTCGAGAACCACGCGCTGCTGAACACCACAGGTCAACACCAGTGGTATACGGTGCAGGGCGGGTCCGTCGAATATGTTCGCCGTCTGGGCGATGCGATGCGCGCACAGGGCGTGACCTTCCGCCTTGGCACCCCCGTGGATGCCGTGCGCCGCCCCCATATCGGGGCCGAGGTCAAGGTGAAGGGCGGTGAATGGGAGGCCTTCGATGAGGTGATCTTTGCCACCCATTCCGACGACAGCCTGCGCCTTCTGGCCGATCCCACACCCGAGGAGCGGGCGAACCTTGGGGCCATCGCCTATCAGCCCAATGACATCGTGTTGCACGCCGATCCGGCCGTGATGCCGCAGCGCAAGATCGTCTGGTCGTCGTGGAACTATACCGAGATCATGGACAAGCAATCCGACAAGATCGACCTGACCTATTGGATGAATTCGCTGCAACCCATCCCCAAGGATGACCCGCATTTCGTGACCCTGAACAGCACGCGACCCATCCGTGAGGAGTTGATCTATGATCAGGTCACGCTGCGCCATCCGGTCTATGATCTGGCCGCGCTGGCCGCGCAGGACCGGGTGCGCCTGTCCAATGGCACGCGCAACACATGGTTCTGCGGCGCCTGGATGAAACATGGTTTCCACGAAGATGGCCTGTCCAGCGCCGTGGACGTGGTTGAGGCGCTGCGCCGCACCGATGTGGCGCTGGTGGCGGCCCAGTGAGCAGGATCGACCATATCGCGGGCCATACCTGGCACGGGCGCAAGGGCGGGATCGAGAACGCCTTTCGCTATGGCGTGGACTACGTCTTGCTGGATGCCGAACAGCCGCAGACGGCCCCGGCCCTGTTCGGGCGCAATGGCGGCAACCTGACCTCGGTCTGGGACAGCGATCACGGCGGGCCGCCCAAGGCGGGCAGGGGCGCGCCATGGGTGCGCGATGTGCTGGCCGCCAACGGGATCGACGCGCCCGCGCGGATCGAATTGCTGACGCAACCGCGTGTTCTGGGCCATGTGTTCAACCCGGTGTCCTTCTGGCTGTGCCGTGATGCGGATGGCGGCCTGCGCGTGGTGATCGCCGAGGTGACGAATACCTTTGGCGACCGGCACTCCTATCTGATGCATCGCGACGATCATGCGCCGATCCAGCCTGATGACAGGATGCGCGCGACCAAGCTGATGCATGTCAGCCCCTTCCAGCCGGTCGAGGGCGGGTATGAGTTCCGCTTTGACATCACGCCGGACCGGGTCGGGATCTGGATCGACTATACCGGCGGCAATGGTGGGGTCATCGCCACCCTGGTCGGCAGTCGCAAACCCTTGACCAATGCGGGCATCCTGAAAGCAACCCTCCGTCGGCCCTTCGGGTCTCGTCGGGTGCTGGCGCTGATCCATTGGCAGGCGTTGAAGCTCTGGTGGAAAGGGGCCGCCTATCGCCCCCGGCCCGAACCCCCGGTGGAGGAGGTGAGCCGGTGACATCACAGGCGGCACCCACGGTGGCCATCACGGCACAAGGCGGCGCTGGCGCTGTCTCGCTGCCCGCCTATGGCGTTTTTGCAGCCTTGCTGGCGGCGGCGGGCCTGCCGATCTACATCCACGCGCCCAAGGCCTATGTCGATGACTATGGCGTGTCACTGGCCGCACTGGGTGCGGTGCTGTTTGGCCTGCGCCTTTTTGACGTGGTGCAAGACCCGCTCCTGGGGCGTCTTGCCGGACTGTTGCGCCATCAGCGCGCCATGGCCGTTGCAGGTGGTGTCGCCGTCATGACCGCGTCGATGCTGGGCCTTTTTGCCGTGACGCCGCCCATCGCGCCGCTGATCTGGTTCGCCATCATGCTGGCCGGTGTCTTCTCTGCCTTCAGCTTTCTGACCATCTGCTTTTATGCCCAAGGCGTGCAGGCCGCCGACCGCCTGCCCGGTGCCGGTCATCTGCGTCTGGCCCGCTGGCGTGAAACGGGTGCGCTTCTGGGCGTCTGCGTCGCGGCGGTTGTCCCGGTGGTGCTGGGCGGTTTCACAGGCTTCGCCCTTGGCTTCGCCGCGCTGGGCCTGACCGCACTCTGGCTGATGCGCAACGAATGGGGCAGCACCGGGCAGATCCCCGAGGCCGGCTTTGCCCCGGTTCTGCGCGACCCCATCGCCCGCCGCCTGCTTCTGATCGCGCTGGTCAACGCGGCCCCGGTCGCCGTCAGCTCGACGCTCTTTCTCTTCTTCGTGGAAAGCCGCCTGGCCGCGCCGGGCTGGGAAGGCCCTTTCCTGCTGCTCTTTTTCCTTTCGGCCGCCATCGCCGCCCCGGGCTGGAGCCGTGCCGCCGAACGATTCGGTCCCAAGCGCGTGCTGCTGGCGGGCATGATGCTGGCCATCGCCGCCTTTGCCTTTGCCATCACGCTGGGCGCGGGCGACACCATCGCCTTCGCTCTCATCTGCATCGCATCGGGGGCGGCGCTGGGGGCGGATATGACCCTTCTGCCTGCCATCTTTGCCACGCGCATGGCCAAGATCGCACCGGGGGCCTCTGGTGCCTTCGGCCTGTGGTCCTTCGTGTCGAAACTCTCGCTGGCCTTCGCCGCCATTGCACTTCTGCCCGCGCTCGAGGCTGCGGGCTTCCGCGCAGGCACGAACAACACGGAACCCGCGCTCTGGGCGCTCAGCCTCGCTTACGGGCTGGTGCCTTGTCTGTTGAAACTGCTGGCCATCGGCCTGTTGGCCACGACCACCTGGAAGGAGGACTAGATGACCGATTCCATCCTTTTCATGGCGCTGGGCGCGCTGGTCGTGCTGACCCTGTTCTGGGCCAAAGCGCGATTCTGGTCATTCCAGTCCCAGAAGCCCGAGGACTATGCCTTTGGCCGCCCGCAATTCGACCTGCGCGAACATCTGAACGGTCCCATCCTCTGCGAAGGTGTGATCTATGGCCCGCTTGGCCGCGTCACCTCGCGCTTCATCGGCAAGTTCGAGGCGCGCTGGGACGGCAATCGCGGCGTCATGCGCGAACATTTCATCTATGACAGCGGTGCCACGCAGGATCGCGAATGGCGGCTGGAGCTGGGCAATGACGGACGCATCAAGGCCGATGCCGATGATCTGGTCGAACCGGGTCAGGGCCAGATGACCGGCTCGGCGGTGCAGCTCAGATACCGCATCCGTCTGCCCGAGGAGTCGGGCGGCCATGTTCTTGATACCGTGGACTGGATGTATCTTGCGCCGAATGGAACTGTCATGAACCGGAGTCAGTTTAGAAAGTTCGGAATCCCTGTGGCGGAACTGGTTGCCACGATGCGAAAGGTGGATGCGGCATGAACGACTGGCAAGGCAAACGCTACTGGCTGATCGGCGCAAGCGAGGGGTTGGGCGCGGCGCTTGCGCATAAACTCAACGCTGCCGGTGTCGATGTCATCGTCTCCGCCCGGAGCGAGGATCGGCTCAAGGCGCTAGTGGCCGACCTGCCGGGCAAGGCCTCCTATGTCACGGTGGATGTCAGCGACCGTGCCAGTGTGCAGGCCGCCGCGGAACAAGTGGGCCAGATCGACGGGATGGTCTACCTGGCGGGCGTCTACTGGCCGATGAAGGCGCAGGACTGGGATGCCGAACAGGCCGAGGCGATGGCCGACATCAACTTCACCGGGGCGATCCGCGCGGTTGGTGCCGTCATTCCGCAGATGGTCGCGCGCGATGCGGGCCATATCGTCATCACCGGCTCGCTCTCGGGGTTTCGCGGCCTGCCTGGCGCGATTGGCTATGCCGCCTCCAAGGCCGGCACCATGTCGCTGGCCGAAAGCCTCTATGCCGATCTGCGCAAGACCGGCGTGCGTGTGCAGGTGGCCAACCCCGGTTTCATCCGCACCCGCCTGACCGACAAGAACGACTTTTCCATGCCCTTCCTGATGGAACCCGAACAGGCCGCGCGTGAGATGTTCGAGCTGATGAACGATCCGGGCACCTTCAAGCGCAGCTTCCCCACCGTCTTCAGCTGGCTGTTCCGCCTGTCGCAGTTCATGCCGGACTGGATGTATTACCGCCTCTTTGCCTGAGATCAAGGACGCTTCCGTTTGGAGGGATCATCCCTGTCTGGCATAATGCCGACAGGAGGATCACCCCATGCTGGAAATTTCCGTCAACAAAGTGGCGCAGGTTGTCCTGATGTCGCGCGAACTGGGCCGGGCAGAGGCCGAGCTGCGCGCCTTCATCGACCGGCTGAGCGATGACGAGCAGATCAGCCTTGTCGCGCTGATGTGGATCGGGCGCGGCACCTTCGAGGCCGAAGAGCTGGCCGAAGCCATGCAGACCGCCGCCGAGGAGGCAACCACCCCCACCGCCGATTACCTGCTGGGCACGCCGCATCTGTCCGACCATCTTGAGAATGGTCTGGATGCGCTGGGCCTGTCTGCCATCGACGAAGAAGATGATTTGATTCGAGGCGGTTAGACACTATCCCCGCCGCCTCCGGGCCTCGGTTTTCCGCCTCATGTGCATAATTGCACCAAGATCGTGCAGCCATCCGCATTTCAGCCTGATTTCGACGTCGCGTCAGCCTTCACGAATTCCCTACCCGTGCGATGACGGAACCGTCATGCGTGAGCAACATTTCCGGCGTTTCAGCGCGGTTGGAAAATAAACCACTGAAAAATAACAGTAAATATCGCGATACGTGTGTCTTGGTGAAAAGTTTCACCTTTCAAGGTCGCAAGTTCACACGTTCCCTTGAGCAGGCGTGTTTTGAATGTGCGCTCATGCAGGCTCATATTAGCTGCAGATCAAGAACGATCGTAACCAACACCAAGGAGTTACACCATGAACCGCATTATCATGACCGCTATCGCCGCCGCCACTTTTGGTTCCGTTGCCTATGCAGGCGACATGGCTGCAAACGACACACTGGCCACCCGTTCCGAGCCCGCCTCCGTCACTGTTTTCGAGCGTGACCGCGGCATCTCCGGCAGCGACACGATTGCCGCAACCGCAGGCACCCCGTCGATGGTTGACGCTGGCCTGATCCTGGAGCCCCGTGAGCAGGCGATTGCCGAAGATGGTCAAGTCACCGTCTACAGCTTTGACGCACCGGCCGACAACAGCGCCGTGACCTTCTCGCCGCGCTGACCCAAGACCTCGGGCGCGGCTCCTCCCCCGCGTCTGTCTGAACAGCTCCCCGTTGTTCGGAAAAACCCCGCCCCGGTATCCCGGGACGGGGTTTTCTTTTGCGGCAAAGTGCCAAAGCTGGTCAGGCGGCGGTGCGATCCACGATCTGCACATGCTGCGCCAGCTTGCCGATCTCGCCCATCCAGCGTTCCACAAGCCGCGGATCATGCGGCGCGGCGGACACGCCCACCGGAATCTCGCGCGCCAGCACCGCCTCGACGGCCAGCGACACAGGCACCGAGACCAGGCGCGCCATCGCCGTGCCGCGCGCGTCCCCCCAGGCATCCATGACATAGGACATGTGCCAGACGGTCCGGCCATCCTTCTCGGCCTTCAGCTCGACACAGAGAACCACACGGTCAGGCTCGCCCTCGTCATAGGCGTTCTCGGACCAGAACTGATCCGACATCTCCTTCAGCCGCGCATCGCCCTCTGGCCCGGTCAAGGTCTCGATCTCGGCAAAGACATCGGCCCAGGCCTCGGACCAGCCGTTCAGGCGCAGGGTGCCGCGCACGAAATCCTTCACCGGCCAGGCCGGATCGAACCGATAATCCGCCATGAACGGCACCGAATCGCGGTTCGGATAGACCTCGAACGTCTCAGGCGTAGGCAGCGGCGCATCATAGCTGCTCAGCGCGTTCCAGGGGCGATCCACGCGCAGCTCCGAGAAGTTGCGGATCGACCGCGAGGGCGAGCGCAGCGCCTTGAGCACACCCAAAGGCGACCAGCTGAACTTGTAACGGAAGGCATTGGCGATCTTGGGCACCCCGCCGCAATAGGACAGGAACGACACTGCATTGGCCGGATCATAGGCCTCGGACGCGCGATAGGCCGCCACAAGGTGATGCGCCATCAGATGATCAATGCCCGGATCAAGCCCCACCTCATTGACCGAGCACAAGCCCTTGTCCCGGAAAGCCGCGTCCAGATCACGCATCTCCGGTGCGATATAGGAGGAGGAGACGAAATGCGCGTCCTTCTCAAGGCAGAGCTTCGCCAGCGCCACATGCCAGTCGGCCGGCAGCATCGAGACCACGACATCCCCCTTGGCCAGAACCGCCCCCAGTGCCGCCATGTCAAAGGCGGCGATCCGGTCGGTCAGATCACCCACCGCCTTGCGCGCCTTGTCGGCGGATCGGTTCCAGACCGTGACCTCATGCCCCGCCTCGATCAGGCGACGCAGACCGGGGATGGCCGAGAGGCCGGTGCCGCACCAGTGGATTGTCATGGGCTTTCCTTTCCTTACTTGAATTTCAGCTTGGCGGTGACAATGGCGATCATCGCCGTGACCGACACGATATTGGCCAGGATCAAGGGCCAGTCCATGATCATCAACCCATAGACAAGCCACAGGAACACCGTCGCCAGAAACAGCAGTTGCGCGATCAACGACAGGCTGCGCGTATCGCGCGTCCGCCACACCTGAAGAGCCTGCGGAATCCAGCAGATCGTGCCAAGGATCGCCGCAGCATAGCCGATATAGAGAGGGGTCATGTCAGACCTTTGCCAGATGGGTCAGGAACGTGTCTTTCGCACGCGCCCAGACGCCGGTTTCAAGGGAAGGCAGTTCAAGAAGGGTTGGCAGAAGCTGCTCGGCATAATCCTGAGAGCTTTCCACCGGCAACATGGACGGCAGATTGTCGATTGCCGTGACATCCAGCGGCGGCGCGTCATGCACTCTGAGCGCAGGCTCCGCCCATGTGGTCGTGCGGTCATAGACCTTGATCGGGGAAAAATCGCTGGTGGGATCACAGGCAATATCGCCAATCACGGTCAAGGCGCGGCGGTCTGTCGGTGCAGAGGCCGGCACGAACACCGGCGTGCCCGGCCGCGCCAGAATGCAGTTGAGGAAAATCTCATGCTCCATGATCTGCGGGAACGGCCCGCCGCTTGCGGTCTCGGCCATGTCCCAGCGCGTGACCTGCATCCCCATCGCCTCGCAAAGGTCCGAGGCCCCCGTGCCCACACGCCCCAGCGCCCCGATCACGATGGCCCGCGGGCGGTCCTCCTCGATGCGCCGCATCTCCTCGGACAATCCCGCCCCCAGCGCATCGCGCCCGGCATAGACACCGACCGGACCGCAGATCCCGCCCCGCTGCTGCG
>JAMWZG010000080.1 GCA_024304855.1 Paracoccaceae bacterium | reverse complement strand
AAGAGACAGGCACGAGGATGGTGATCAGATAGGGCGACATTGCCAGATACTCGACCGGAATCGCAACGCCTGCCGCCTGGAGATTCAGCTGAATCACGGTGACTCCGCCGAAAAGATAGGCGCCCAGCAGCACACGCCAGGGTTTCCAGCTGGCAAAGACGACCAGCGCAAGGGCAATCCAGCCGATTCCGGCTGTCATGCCCTCGGTCCATTGGGGCACCCGGATGAGGCTGATATAGGCACCACCCATGCCCGCGCAGGCGCCGCCGAACAGGATCGCGAGGATGCGGATGCGCACGACCTTGTAGCCAAGGGCATGGGCCGCCTCGTGGTTTTCACCGACCGCACGCAGGATCAGACCCGCGCGCGTGTATTTCAGCATGAACCAGACGGCTGTGACGATGATCAGGCCCAGATAGACCATCAGATCATGGGAAAAGAAGATGCGCCCCACCACCGGCAGATCCGACAGGCCGGGGATGTTCAGGCGCGGAAAGGCAGGTGGTCGAATGCCCTGATAGCCCTGACCGATCAGCGAGGACAGCCCCAGCCCGAACAGCGTAAGCCCCAGCCCCGAGGCGACCTGATTGGCCAGCGCCACCTGCGTGAGCAGCGCGAAAAGCAGCGACAGGACGGCCCCGCCGCCCGCAGCGGCCAGCACGCCCAGCAGTGGATTGCCCGTGTTCACCGCAATGGCAAAGCCGCAGATCGCGCCGGTGATCATCATGCCCTCAACCCCGAGGTTGAGAACGCCCGCCTTTTCCACCACCAACTCGCCCACCGCAGCCAGCAGCAGAGGCGTGGCCGCCACCATGAGAGAGGCCAGAAGCAGAACCGGATTGATTGACGACAGATCCATCATGCCACCTCCTGCCGTGTCAGCCGCAGCCGGTAATTGGTCATCACATCGACCGCCAGAAGGAAGAACAGCAGCATCCCCTGAAACATCTGGATCGCCGCCGCAGGCAGCCCCAGCCGCGACTGCGCGATTTCGCCGCCGATATAGGTCAGCGCCATCAGAAGCCCCGCCAAGGCGATGCCAAGCGGATGCAGGCGGCCCAGAAAGGCCACGATGATCGCCGTGAATCCATAGCCCACGTTGAAGTCGATACTGACGCGGCCCGCCGGCCCCGAGACCTCGAACATCCCCGCAAGCCCGGCCAGCGCCCCGGCAAGGCCCAGGCAGATCAGCACCAGCCGCGCCGGGTTCACACCGGCAAAGCGCGCAGCGCGCGGTGCCTCGCCTGTCAGGCGGATGTGAAAGCCCAGGATGTGCCGCGTCAGCATCACATAGGAAAAGATCACCGCGATCAGCGCCGCGACCACGCCCCAATGCATCCCCGATCCTGCGATCAACTCGGCATTATGGGCGCTGGGATATTGTTGCAGGTTGCGCGAGCCGGGAAAGCCGAAACCTTCGGGATTCTTCATCAGCCCCAGCGCCATCGAGGCCAGCAGCTGTTCGGCCACATAGACCAGCATCAGGGACACAAGGATCTCATTCGTGCCGAACTTGACCTTGAGCACCGCCGGGATCATCGCCCAGGCCCAGCCACCCAAGGCCCCGGCCATGACCATCAACGGAAAGACGAACCAGCCCTCCAGCGGATAGAAAGCCAGTCCGACGCCCGCCCCGGTCAGGGCGCCCACAATATACTGCCCCTCGGCCCCGATGTTCCAGATCCCGGCCCGAAACCCAAGGCTCAGGCCGATGGCGATCAGGATCAGTGGCGCCCCCTTCACCAGAAGCTGCGGGCGATAGAAGAAGGCGAATTCCGAAAAGAGCGGATCCCAGAAAATCGTGCGGATCGCCACCAGCGGGTCTTTGCCCAAAAGCGCGAACAGCGCGCCGCCTGCGATCATCGTGGCAATCACCGCCACGACAGGGGCCAGCCAGACCCAGGCCCGTGACGGCTGCGGACGCTTCTCCAGCCTCAGCATGGCGCAATCCCCGTTTCATCTTGCTGCAAATACTCGATCCCCGTGCCCTCAGACATGCGCCACCTCCATGTCATGCGCACCACCCATCATCAGACCGATCTCCTCGATGTTCAGCTCGGACGTGGGCCGGATACGCGACAACCGCCCCTCGTTCAGCGCGCCGAAACGGTCGGCAATCTCCATCAGCTCGTCCAGATCCTGACTGATCACCACCACTGCCGTGCCCCCCGCCGCCAGATCCAGCAAGGCCTGCCGGATCGCTGCCGCGGCCGAAGCATCGACGCCCCAGGTCGGCTGGTTCACCACCAGCACCTCGGGGCGCTGCATCACCTCGCGGCCGATCACGAATTTCTGCAAATTCCCCCCCGACAGCGACCGCGCCGCATTGCCCGGCCCCGGCGTGCGCACATCGAAACGCGCGATGATCGCCTCGGCAAAGTCCTTGGCGCGGGCCCAGTCCAGAAAGCCGCGCCGCTCCAGCCCCTCACGCAGGGATCCGGTCAGCATCGCATTCTCCGTCAGGCTCATGTCGGGTGCGGCCGCATGGCCCAGCCGCTCCTCTGGCGCACAGAGCAATCCGATCCGCCGCCGCTCCATCGGCCCCAGCGCCCCTACGGGCTTGCCGTGCATCCGCACCATCTCGGGGGCTGCGCGCAATTCCCCCGACAGCGCGCCCAGCAATTCATCCTGCCCGTTACCAGCAACGCCGCCCAGTCCCAGAACCTCGCCCTGTCGCACGTTCAGGCTGATCCCCTTGAGCGAGCAGCCAAAGGCCGAGGGCGAGCGCACCGAGAGTTCGGTCAATTCCAGCGCGACATCCCCCAGGGCGCGCCCGCTGCGCTCTGGCGTGTGCAGCACCGTGCCCACCATCATCTCGGCCAGTTGCCGGGCCGTCGTGTCGGCGGGTGTGCAGGTCGCCACCTTCTTGCCCAGCCTGAGGATCGTGGCCGTATCGCAGAGCACGCGGATCTCCTCGAGCTTGTGACTGATATAGAGGATTGCCACCCCTTCGGCGGTCAGTTTGCGCAGGGTCTGGAACAGGATCTCCACCTCCTGCGGGGTCAGAACCGATGTCGGCTCGTCCATGATCAGCAGGCGCGGGTCTTGCAGAAGGCAGCGGATGATCTCGACCCGTTGCCGCTCGCCCGCCGACAGATCGCCCACGATGCGGAACGGATCAAGCGGCAGGCCATAGGTTTCCGACACCTCCCGGATACGCCCTGCCAGATCGGCCAGACGCGGCGGGTTCTCCATCCCCAGTGCCACGTTCTCGGCCACGTTCAGCGCGTCGAAGAGCGAGAAATGCTGAAACACCATCGCCACCCCGGCAGCGCGCGCCGCGCGCGGCTCGGCGGGCGCATAGGGTTTGCCTTGAAAGGTCATCGTGCCGTGGTCGGGTTTCACCAGACCGTAGATCATTTTCACCAGCGTGGATTTGCCCGCGCCATTCTCGCCCAGAAGGGCATGAACCTCGCCCTGCTGCACATCGAAGGACACGTCGGCATTCGCCACGACGCCGGGATAGGCCTTGGTGAGGCCGTTGATGCTCAGAACTGGTGCCGTCATGCGCTGCGTTCCTCTTTCGCGGTGATGGCCGCAATATCGCTCAATAGGACGGAGGCCACGCCAATGGCAATCGCCTGCGGGTGTTTGCCCAGTGCGGGCAAACCGATGGGGCAGCGGATGCGCGCAATCTGGGCAGGGCTGTGGCCCAAGGCGCCCAGCCGTGACCGGAACCGCGCCCATTTCGTTGCAGACCCGATCAGCCCCGCGCTGGCAAAGCCATGGCCCAGCAGGGCGTGGCACAGGGCCAGGTCAAGCGCATGGGAATAGGTCAGGATCAGGTGATGCGCGTCACTGGCGGCATGGCGGACCAGCCGCGCCGGATCGGCGGCGGGCAGGGGGGTCACGGCCTGCGGCACCTCTGCCGGAAACCTGTCCGCTCCGGTATCCACCCAGGTGATGCCAAGTTCTGGCAGCGGGGCCATGACATCGACCAGCGCGCGGCCGACATGGCCCGCGCCCCAGATCCACAGGGGCACCGTCGGGCGGGCAACAGGCTCGACCATCCAGCCGTCGATCAGTTGCGGCGCAGGGCGTTGCCCCTGTCCGCGTGCCTGCGCCAAAAGGCGTTGCACCGCCAGCGGAAGCACGCTGCCCTGCTTCACGGCCTCCTCGGTCGCGGGGCGCGCGATGATGTCCTGCCCGGTCAGGGCTGCAAGGGTGCCGGCATCATGCGTCTCGCTCAGCAGCAGCAACGCGCCGCCGCAGCATTGTCCCAGATCGGGGCCAAGCGCATGGCGGGTCAGGCGGGTCTGCTCGCCCTGCGCCAGCATCCGGCGCGCGGCGGCGGCGGCCTGATGCTCCAGCGCGCCGCCACCGATGGTCCCGGACTGCCCGCCGCCTTCAGCGCCGTCCCAGACCAGCATCGCAGCCCCCACTTCGCGGGGAGAGGAGCCGCGATGCTGCGCGATCACCACCCGCACCACGCGACCATGGCGTGCGACGGCCGCCTCCAGCCCTGTCAGATCAAAGCCCATCGCGCACCCGTTGCACCGCCGCCAGGATACGCTCGGGCGTGGCGGGCGCATCCAGCGCGGGATAGCCGGGGCCACAGGCCGCCACCGCATCCGAGAGCGCCATCAGCGCCGAAATCCCCAGCATGAAGGGCGGCTCACCCACCGCTTTCGAGCGATAGATCGTCTCTTCGCGATTGGCCTGATCCCAGAGCGCGACATTGAACACCATGGGCCGGTCCGACACTGCCGGGATCTTGTAGGTGGACGGCGCATGAGTGCGCAGCCGGCCCCTGTCGTCCCAGACCAGTTCCTCCATCGTCAGCCATCCGGCACCCTGCACATAGCCGCCCTCGATCTGGCCGATGTCCAGCGCGGGGTTCAGGCTGGCGCCTGCATCATGCAGCAGATCCGCGCGCAGGATGCGGTTCTCGCCCGTCAGCGTGTCGATCACCACCTCGGTCAGGGCCGCGCCATAGGCGAAATAGAAAAACGGCCGCCCCTGGCCCTTGATGCGATCCCATTCCACCTTGGGTGTGGCATAGAAGCCCGTCGATGACAGGCTGACCCGCGCCGCATAGGCCGATTGCGCGGCTTCGGCAAAGCTGTAGCTGGCATCGCCCACGGTCACGCGACCGCTCTCAAACCGTACGCGGCCCGCATCTTCCTGATGCAGCCCCGCCAGATGCGCGGCGATCCGGTCGCGGATCGTGTCGCAGGCGGCCTTGACCGCCATCCCGTTCAGGTCACTGCCCGAAGACGCGGCCGTGGCCGATGTATTGGGCACCTTGCCCGTATCGGTTGCGGTGATCTTCACCGCGCCCACATCCAGCCCGAACCGTGCCGCCGCCACCTGCGCCACCTTCTGGAACAGGCCCTGTCCCATCTCGGTGCCGCCATGGTTCAGATGCACAGATCCATCCTGATAGACATGCACCAAGGCCCCCGCCTGATTGAGATGCGTGAGCGTGAAGGAAATCCCGAACTTCACCGGCGTCAGCGCCAACCCGCGTTTGAGCACAGGGTTGCCCGCGTTCCACGCCGCCACGACTTGCCGCCGTTTGTCATAATCGGCGGTCTTGGCCAGACGGTCTGTCATGGCATGAAGGATGAAATCCTCGACCTCCATCCCATAGGGCGTGGTCTGTTTCTTCTTGCCTGAAATATCCTCGGGGGGGTGTTCACCAGAGGTGAACCGGGGGGCGGATAGCCCCCCCGCGCCCTCTGCCACAGGTGCTGCTTCGGCATAGTAATTCACCCGCCGCACCTCCAGCGGATCGCGGCCAAGGTGATGGGCGATGTGATCCATCACCCGTTCGATCCCCACCATCCCTTGCGGGCCGCCAAAGCCGCGAAAGGCGGTGGCGCTTTGGGTGTTGGTCTTCAGACGGTGGCTTTCGATCCGCGCATGTTCCAGCAGATAGGCGTTATCGGCATGGAGCATCGCGCGGTCTGCCACGGGCAAGGACAGATCCTGCGCCCAGCCGCAGCGGACATGATGCACGAATTCCACCCCTGCGATCCGTCCCGTCTGATCAAAGCCGACGGCATAGTCGATGCGGACATCATGCCGCTTGCCGGTGATGATCATGTCATCGTCGCGGTCATAGCGCATCTTGCAGGGCCGCCCGGTCAGTGACGCCGCCACGGCGCAGGCCACGGCCAGAGCGTTGCCCTGGCTTTCCTTGCCGCCAAAGCCGCCGCCCATGCGGCGCACCTCGACCCGGACAGCGTGCATGGGCACGCCCAGGGCCTCGGCCACCTTGTGCTGGATCTCGGTCGGGTGCTGGGTCGAGCTGTGCACGACCATATCCCCACCCTCCTGCGGCAGGGCCAGGGCTGCCTGACCTTCCAGATAGAAATGCTCCTGCCCGCCGATGTCCAAGCGCCCTTCGATCCGGTGCGGGGCGGCGGCGATGGCGGTGGGGGCATCGCCCTTGGCATAGATGCGGGGTCCATCCTCGAACCGGCTGTTCGCGGCCATGGCCTCCTCGATCGTCAGGATCGGTGTTTCCTCGGCATAGGTGATCCGGCCCAGCCTGGCCGCCTGCCGCGCCGCCAGATGGCTGTGGGCCACGACGGCAAAGACGGGCTGGCCGACGTAATGCACCTGACCCGCGGCCAGAAGCGGCTCGTCATGGGCAGAGGGCGAGACATCATTGGCGAAGGGCAGGTCATCTGCCGTCAGCACCATCACCACGCCCGGGGCGGCGCGCACGGCGGACAGGTCCATCCCCGTGATCCGCCCCCGCGCCACGCTGGACAGGCCAAAGGCCAGATGCAGCGTCCCGGCGGGCAGGGGGATGTCATCCACATAGCGCGCCTGCCCCGTCACATGCAGGCGCGCCGCGTCATGGGGCAGGGGTTTGGCAAGGCTCATGGCTGCACCTCCATGATGGCGGTGGTCTGGCCTGTGTCTTCGAGGAAATAGCGGCGCAGCATGTTGGACGCCGTGTTCAGGCGGTAGCTGGCCGAGGCGCGCATGTCCGACAGCGGGGTGTAATCCTGCGCGAAGGCCTGCACCGCTGAGGTCACGCTGGCCTCATCCCACGGCTGGCCGATCAGGGCCGCTTCGACATGGGGCGCGCGTTTCGACGTGCCCGCCAGGCCGCCAAAGGCGATGCGCGCGGCGGTCACGGTGCCATCCGTCACGGTGATGTTGAAACAGCCGCAAACGGCAGAGATGTCCTGATCAAAGCGTTTGCTGAGCTTGTAGCAGCGCAGCCGGTCCGGCTGGCGCGGGATCGTGACGGCTTCGACGAACTCGCCGGGGCGGCGGTCCTGCTTGCCGTAATCGAGGAAGAAATCCTCAAGCGCCATCTCGCGCCGCGCGTCGCCTTGCCGCAGATGCAGCCGTGCCCCCAGCGCGATCAGCGCGGGCGGACCATCCCCGATGGGCGAGCCATTGGCGATATTGCCGCCGATCGTGGCCGCGGCCCGCACCTGGGCCGAGCCGTAACGACGCAGCATCGCGGCGAAAGAGGGGTGCAGATCCTCCATGACCGGGATCAGCCGCGCGATGGTGACGCCTGCGCCGATGCGCAGCCCGTCATCGCCTTGCGCGATCTGTCCGAGGTCATCGCATTGGTTCAGAAAGATCATCTGCCCCAGATCGCGCATCTGTTTCGTGACCCACAGCCCCACATCCGTGGCCCCGGCCACCAGCGTGGCTTGCGGGTTGGCGGCATAGGCGGCGGCCAGATCATCCGTTGTCCTTGGCTGCAAACCGGTGCCGGCGGGGGGCTGGCTGCCCCCCGTGTCGAACCGCTGGTTCGACACCCCCCCCGCGGATATTTCCGGCAAGAAGAAGGCGCGGTCGGCGGTCATCCAGTCGGGGATGGCCGCGCCTTGGGCGGCTTTGGCGGCGCGGATGATCGGGGCATAGCCGGTGCAGCGGCAGAGGTTGCCCGCCAGCGCTGTGTCGTGATCCGTGTCGCCATTCAGATGCGCGACGGCCATCGAGGCCACGAATCCGGGCGTGCAAAATCCGCATTGGCTGCCGTGGTGATCGACCATCGCTTGTTGGACGGGGTGCAGCTCCCCCTCTGGTCCGGTGATTCCCTCGACCGTGCGCAGGGCGCGGCCATTGAGCTGTGGCAGAAAGAGGATGCAGGCGTTGAGCGCGCGGCTGCGGCCATCGGGGTCCGTGACCATCACGGTGCAGGCCCCGCAGTCGCCCTCGTTGCAGCCCTCCTTGGTGGCGGTCAGGCCACGCGCCTCGCGCAGCCAGTCCAGCGCGGTGGTTGTCGGCGCGACATCGCGCAGCACCACCGTTTCCCCGTTCAGACGAAAGGAGATATCCATGTTGTAAAAGCCTGCCGCCTTACCTGTTGTTTGCCCGGTGATGCGCTGTCTCGATGCGGCGTAGAGCAGCGCGGGCCCCTGTTGGTTCCCCCCAGAAAAGCGCGGATTCCGTCACTTGGCAAGAAAAAGCTGCGATGGAAGGACCATCCGCGCCACGTCACCCCCGGCGTTAGGCGCTTTTCGTGCCGCCGGGCTTGGGCTAGCTTGGCCGGTATGAGCACATCCCCCCGATTCATCCACCTGCGCGTCCATACCGAATATTCCCTGTTGGAAGGAGCGGTGCGGCTGAAGAAGCTGCCCGGCCTCTGTGCGGCAGCGGGTATGCCGGCCGTGGCCGTGACGGATACCAACAACATGTTCGCCGCCCTTGAGTTCTCGGTCGGGGCCAGCGGTGCGGGGGTGCAGCCGATCATGGGCTGTCAGGTCTCGGTCGCCTATCTGCCCGCGCAGCCCGGCGAGCGGCCGCGCGATCCGGCGGGGGTCGTTCTTCTGGCGCAGAATGAGACGGGTTATGAGAACCTGATGCGGTTGAACAGCTGCCTCTATCTGGACAAGGCAGGCCAGTTGCCGCAGGTCACGCTGGCGGAGTTGGAGGAATTCAGCGCCGGGCTGATCTGCCTGTCAGGAGGGCCGGATGGCCCGGTGGGGCGCTTGTTGCGCGCGGGCCAGCGCCCGGCGGCCGAGGAGCTGATGCGCCGTCTGGCCGCGATCTATCCCGACCGGCTCTATGTCGAGTTGCAGCGCCATCCCGAAGGTGGCGGCCTGCCCGAGGCAGAGCGCCTGTCCGAACGCGGTTTCGTGGAAATGGCCTATGCGATGGACCTGCCGCTGGTCGCCACAAACGATGTCTATTTCCCCAAATCCGACATGTATGAGGCCCATGACGCGCTGATCTGCATCGCGGAAGGGGCCTATGTCGATCAGCAGGGACCGCGCCGCCGTCTGACCGCGCAGCACTATTTCAAATCCCCGCAGGAGATGGTGACACTTTTTGCCGATCTGCCCGAGGCGATTGAAAACACGGTGGAAATCGCGCGCCGCTGTGCCTTCCGCGCCTATAAGCGCAACCCGATCCTGCCGAAATTCGCGGATGATGAGGTGCTGGAACTGCGCCGGCAGGCCAAGGAAGGGCTGACGGCGCGGCTGGCGGTCATCCCCCATGCCGCCCCGGTCGAGGAGTATGAGAAGCGGCTGGAATTCGAGCTGGGCATCATCGAGGGGATGGGCTTTCCCGGCTATTTCCTGATCGTGGCCGATTTCATCAAATGGGCCAAGGACCACAACATTCCCGTGGGTCCGGGGCGTGGCTCGGGCGCGGGCTCGCTGGTGGCCTATGCTCTGACCATCACCGACCTTGACCCGTTGCGCTATAGCCTGCTGTTCGAGCGGTTCCTGAACCCTGAACGTGTCTCGATGCCGGATTTCGACATCGACTTCTGCATGGACCGCCGCGAGGAGGTGATCCGCTATGTGCAGGAACGCTATGGCCGCGACAAGGTGGGGCAGATCATCACCTTCGGCGCGCTGCTGTCCAAGGCGGCGGTGCGCGACATCGGGCGCGTGCTCCAGATGCCTTACGGGCAGGTGGACCGCCTGTCCAAGCTGATCCCGGTCGAGGGGGTGAAGCCTGTCAGCATCGAGCAGGCGCTGGCGCAGGAGGAGCGCTTGCGCGAGGCGGCCCGGTCCGAGGAAGTGGTGAAACGTCTTCTGGATTACGGCCAGCAGGTCGAAGGGTTGCTGCGCAACGCCTCGACCCATGCCGCCGGTGTGGTGATCGGGGACCGGCCGCTGGATCGTCTGGTGCCGCTTTATCAAGACCCGCGCTCGGATATGCCGGCCACGCAGTTCAACATGAAATGGGTGGAACAGGCGGGTCTGGTGAAGTTCGACTTCCTTGGCCTCAAGACCCTGACGGTGATCCAGAATGCGGTCGATCTGATCAAGGGGCAGGGGCGGCATCTGCACATCCGTGCGGATGGCGTGCAGCTTTACGACCCGCCCGAAGGGGCGATCGACGACATCGGGGCCATCCCGCTGGATGATGAGGCGACCTACAAGCTCTATGCCAGCGCCAAGACCGTGGCTGTGTTTCAGGTGGAATCCAGCGGCATGATGGATGCGCTGCGGCGCATGAAACCCACCTGTATCGAGGATATCGTGGCGCTCGTGGCCCTCTATCGTCCGGGCCCGATGGAGAATATCCCCACCTATTGCGAGGTGAAGAACGGCCTCAAGCCGCTGGAATCCATCCATCCGTCGATTGACCATATCCTTAAGGAAACCCAAGGCATCATCGTCTATCAGGAACAGGTGATGGAGATCGCGCAGGTCATGGCGGGCTACAGCCTTGGCGGGGCCGACCTCTTGCGCCGCGCCATGGGCAAGAAGATCGCCGAGGAAATGGCCAAGGAGCGCCCCAAGTTCGAAAAGGGCGCGATGGGCAATGGTGTGGACAAGAAGAAAGCCTCCGAGGTGTTCGACCTTCTGGAGAAATTCGCCAACTACGGTTTCAACAAATCCCACGCGGCCGCCTATGCTGTGGTCAGCTATCAGACAGCCTGGCTGAAGGCGAACCACCCGGTCGAATTCATGGCGGGTGTCATGAACTGCGACAGCCATCTGACCGACAAGCTCTCGACCTATGCCGAAGAGGTCCGGCGCGGCATGGGGATCACCATCGTGCCCCCTTGCGTGAACCGCTCGGAAGCCGGCTTCACTGTGCAGGACGGCAAGCTGGTCTATGCGCTGGGCGCGCTCAAGAACGTCGGCATGGAGGCGATGCGGATGATCACCGCCGCCCGCCGCGACGAGGCGGGGCGCGAGAAGCCCTTTGTCACGCTTTTTGACTTCGCCCGCCGGGTCGATCTGAAGCGCGTGGGCAAGCGCCCGCTGGAAATGCTGGCGCGCGCCGGGGCCTTTGACATGCTGGATGCCAATCGCCGCCGGGTGTTCGAGGCGCTGGATGCGCTGGTGGGTTATTCCGCCGCGATCCATGAGCAGAAAGCGTCCAATCAGGTGTCACTCTTTGGCGATGCGGGTGATGACCTGCCAGAGCCGCGCCTGCTGCCCGTGGCCGACTGGCAGGCGCTGGAACGGCTGGAGGAGGAGCACAAGGCGATCGGCTTCTACCTGTCCGGGCATCCGCTGGATGATTATCTGCCCGCGCTGAAACGGCGCAAGGTGATGACGCTGGCCGAGTTGCAGCAAAAGGCGGAACGGGACGGCGGGGCCATCGGCAAGGTGGGGGTGCTGGTCTCTGCCTTGCAGGAACGCAAATCGGGGCGGGGCACGCGGTTTTTCCGCATGAACATCTCGGACCCGACCTCTCAGGTGTCGGGGATTGCGATGTTCTGCGATGATTTCGATGCGGCGCGGCGGGTGTTCGACCAGACTCATCAGGTCGTCATGACCCTTGAGGCGCGGTTCAACGAGGGGCAGTTCGATCCCGTGGGTCGCTCGGTCGTCGCCATGGAGGGGG
>JAMWZG010000008.1:42591-43118 GCA_024304855.1 Paracoccaceae bacterium | reverse complement strand
TCCTGCGCATGTTCACGCAACCGACTACCAAGCCGCTTGGACATGACTTCAAATCTCTGGGAGGCGCGTATCCCGTTCATCACTGCCCTCAAGTCTTTATTGTTTTGCAAAGCTTAACAGATATTGTGGATAAATCCAGACCAAACCGTTGAGCGGCCTGGGCGCGTTGAAGCCACCGATTTCTGTCGACGGTAAACTGTTAAAAATCAGCGCCTTGGGCGACTGCGCTCTCACTCTACTTCAACACCTCGTTGCCAGCCACGAGGTGACCACAAGATGTATTGTGAGTGCGTACAGAAATCAGTCGGCAGAATCGGATGGACGATTCTCGGGGATCTCAGTCGAGCAACGACAGCCTCTCCGCCCGCTCCAGCAGCATCTTCACCGACGAAGGCTGCCAGCTTGTCCGCCCGCGGGGCGTGCGCTCGCGCATCGCTTCCAGCCGTTCACAGATCGCCTGAAGCGTGATGTCGGGATCTGTGCCCTTTATGCCAGCAATAATGGCCGGCAGGCGGTCGTCGGTTTCG
>JAMWZG010000008.1:0-42581 GCA_024304855.1 Paracoccaceae bacterium | reverse complement strand
AGCACCTCGGCAGGCAGGAAGCCGTCGCGGACATAGGCCTTCACAGCGCGCAAGAGACGGCTTTGGGTCCAGCGACGCGCCTCGGGCAAGGGGCCGTTGATGATGCGCACTACGTCTTCCCAAGCCAATTCGGGCCGCAGGCGGCGGACATGGGGCACCCAGTCCTGGGCAGTCTCGTTCAGCCGCTCCATATAGCCGTCCTGCCGCGCCAGCCGCACCTTGCGCAGCGCCGCCGGATCACGGGCGCGTAAGCCCGGGTTCCCGCCGAGGCGGCCCTTGGTGCGCGCAGAGGCCAGCCCCGCCTTGGTGCGTTCCCGGATCAAGGCGCGCTCGAACTCCGCAGCGGCGCCTAGGACCTGCAGCGTGAACTTGCCCTGCGGGGAGGACGTATCGATCGGATCGGTCAGCGAGCGGAAGAAGGCTCCCTTCGCCTCCAGCCGCTCGATCACCTCCAGCAGATGCGACAGGGATCGCGCGAGGCGGTCGATTCGCACGACGACCAGCGTGTCGCCTTTGCCGATGCGTTCTAACACCCGCGCAAGCACCGGTCGCGCACGATTGCCGCCCGAGGCCTGTTCTTCATGGATCTCGGCGCAACCCGCGGATTTCAGGGCCTGCGACTGGGGCAGGGGGGTCTGATCTTCGGTCGATACGCGGGCATAACCGATCAGGGGCATGAAAACAGTCTTTTTGCAGTTTTATGTATCGCTAGTAAACGACCGTTTGTAAGCGGATGCAAGGGCGCTCTCTGTGGCCCTGCTCAACGGAAAGCCCTTGGTTTCCATAGGCTGAGCGCGATGAGAGAGCCCTCGCCGACCATCCCCCGCGAGTGCTATATAAGGAACGTGGGCGCACTCTGACAAAACACTTGGGTAAAATGCAAAATATCAGTATTTTGCACATATGAAGCTTCAAGCGCCCGCTTTACATGATGAATATGATGCTCTCCTCCTCGACGCTGAAGAGGTCGAGGAATCGTCCGAGGACGATCTTTGGTTCCTGCCCGGTCCAATGGAAGAAGAGCCGGATTATCTGCCACCCGGACCACGGGCCGATCCGCGTGAAGCCGAGGTCCTCGATGATTGGCGGAAAGCAGAGGCGGGTCATGCCGCCCGTCTTGCCCGTGTGGCCGGTCGCGTCGGAGCACTGGATGACCGGCTGAAGCGCGGTCCGGAAGGATGGCGGCACAGGCTTGCTCTGATCGAGGCTGCCGGCCTCAGCTGGTTTGTGGGTGACCGCATCGGCCCGGATCGGCTGGCGCTCTGGATATCCATGCGCATTTCTGGCCTGCAAGACGACAGCGCCGCACTCGCGCGTATCGGTTGGGCGGTGCGCCGTCTGACAGGGGGGCCAGGACCAGAGGTGGACCTTTCCGCCTTCCTCGATCGCCGCGATCCCGCGAACATGGCAGATGAAGCCGAGCCCTTCGCGGATCGCGCGGGAGGTTGGCTCGACCTGATGGCGCAAGCCGTCGAGCTGCACCCGATCACCCGTGCTTGCATGGGCTTTCACCTCTGGAGCCTCGCGGGTCTCGGGCAGCAGGGAGATCGAATGGAGGCGGCAGTCACCGCCGCAAGGATCGCGGTCAGCGAGGAAAAGGGGGCAGTCTTTGCGCCTGTGGCCATGGGCGGGGCAGGGGGGCTGCGCACTGGCGGCCCACCTGCTGACCGTTTGGCGCGCTGGCTCGAAGGGATGGACACCGCATGTTTGACCGGAATGCGGCACCTTGACGATATCGAGGCATGGTCAGCGCGGGCAGAAATCGCGATGACCTCCCTCTCGGGCAAGACCCCTCGCGCCTTGCGCGCCGCGTTTACCGAATGGCCCCTTGTATCCGCTCCAATGGCAGAGGCTTTGACAAGCTCGAGCCGAGCCGCCATCCAGCGCAACCTCTCTTGGATGGAAGCGCAGGGTCTAGTCCGTGAGCTGACTGGGCAGGGACGGTATCGGATGTGGCGTACTACGAACTGAACGCTACGGCAGATTTCGCCGCACCTGTTGACTGTAGAGGTGCTCTCGGTAACCCGCCCGCTTCACTTCGGTCAAGGCTTTGAACCGAAAGATCGTTCTCGGGCGACCAGTGGTTCTTTGAGATCACGGCTATGCCTCCTGAATTTTCCGGTCTCAGCATAGTGGCGCCACACAAATTGAGCATGACCCGATTTAGCAGCAACGCGAAATCCTATGATCAAAGCAGGTCGACACTCAGCCTGTCTCGCCTGCCGCGAACAGGTCGGCATCTTCAACCTCGTGCCTCGCGATCAAGAGACTGCATGACAATCGGTCTACGAGGGCCGCGGTCACCGAGGGATGAAGCCAGCGGCTCAGGAGCCCGTATTTATGATGGCCGACCACGACAAGATCGGCCTGCACGTCATTGGCGACAGTGACGATGCGGTCCGCCGGATCACCGGTTTCAAAACGCGCACGCGGCGAAAGCCCCATTCGTTTCAGCCGTGCAACGCCTTCGTCCAGGATCTTTTTGTATTCGTCCATGTCGTAGGGGGACGCATAGGGCACCGCAGTTCCCGCCATCGATGCGCCGATGGACATGTCGACCACCGCCAGCAGCACCACCTCCGCATTACAAATCTGGGCCAGCCGAGCACCTTCGCGCAGCGCCAGCCGTCCTTCGGTCGTGCCATCGTAGGCCAGAAGGATTGTGCGATACATCTCACGAATTTCCGAGTTGATATTCTATCTACCTAGATTTATAGGTAGCACCCTATCTATTAGGATGCAAACAAAGTTGACTTCTAAAGAAGCAGAATTTGCCGTCGAATTGGGAAAAGTTGCCAGGCGTTGGCGGACCCGATTGGATTCGCGCCTGCGGACCATGGGGCTGACGCAGGCGCGCTGGATGGCGCTACTGGAACTGTCGCGGGCGGACGGCCTGACCCAGCGCGAGCTTGCCACAACGCTCGGGGTCGAGGGACCGACTTTGGTGCGCCTTCTCGACGGGCTTGAAGGACAGGGCCTGATCGAGCGGCAGCCTTGCCCGGACGACCGCCGGGTCAAGCGCGTCCGCGTGACAACTACCGCAGTGCCTATTCTGAACGAGATCCGCAAAATCACCGATGCAACGCGGAGTGAGCTTCTTGCCGGGGTGGTTGTGGAAGACCTTTCGACAGCGCTCCGCGTCCTTACATTGATTGCCGAACGTCTGGAGCAAACCGAGTGAACAAGCCCCGCGATATTTGCACGGATAGCGATGCACTTAAGCCCAAGCTCGTTGAGTTAACTCAGGAAGCTGCAGCAGCGGCGCTATCCCAGCCCTCGGACCCTGCACCTGCCCGCCGTCGTTTCAAACCGCTGCGCCTTGGCATTCTCATTCTGATGATTATAGCGCTTGTGGTCTTCGGCGGGCGCTGGCTCGGCGGGCGCTGGTCACAGGTCTCGATCGACGATGCGCGAATTGCTGCCAGCCTTGTCACCGTTTCGAGCGAGGTCAGCGGCGAGGTCGAAGCGATTGCGGTGACGACGGGCACGCGTGTTGCGGCGGGGGATGTGCTGGTGTCTATAGACACGGATCAGGCAAAACTGTCGTGGAAGGCACAGAGGCGCGGATAGAAGCACTTGGCGCGCAGGTCGCGCAATTGCGCGCGCAGCAGGATATGATCCGAACGCAGGTTGAAAGCCGCCGTGCCGCCGCCCGAGCCCAAATAGCCGCAGCCGAGGCAAACCATACTGCAAGTGAGTCGGAGTTGCGAAACGCACAAAGCCATTTCGACAGGATCGCTGAACTGGAAAGCCGACAGATCGCAACTACTCAGAGCGCGGAGGACGCCCAAAGCAGACTGGACGTGGCGCGTCAGCAGGAACTTGCGACGGCCGCAGCGATTGTGGCCGCCCGGGCCAATCTGGGCACTGTGGAGTCTGAAGCCGCACAAATCGCGGTCATTGAGCACCAGATAACGCGGATTGTGGCAGAACGGACAGGCCTTGAGGCAGAGCGGGCGCAGCGGCTGATCGATCTGCGAAACAGAGGGGTATTGGCTTCTTTTGACGGGGTGGTGGATGCGTCCTTCGTGGACGAGGGTGAATATGTGACCCCGGGCACGCGGCTGCTCATCTATCATCGCCCGGATGAGGTCTGGGTGGACGCGAATGTTAAAGAAACGGACTTGCGTAGGATCCGCATCGGAGCGCCCGTCTCGATCACGGTAGATGCCTATCCCGGCCGTACCTTTCACGGCGTGGTGGAGCGGATCGGGGGTGCCGCCACAAGCCAGTTTGCCTTGCTTCCAAGCCCCAACCCAAGCGGCAATTTCACCAAGGTCACCCAACGGGTGCCAATCCGAGTGTCAATCGAGACAGAAGGTGAGGTTCTGCCACCCGGCTCAATGGTAGTGTTGAGTATCGATGTCGCAGACTGACGCGCTTTTTGAGAAATACGGTCCGGCCTATCGAGCCTATGCGACCGCAACCGTCATGATCGCAACGATTTCAGTCGTTCTGTCCACGACGATCGTGAATGTCGCCATCCCTGATGTGATGGGCGCCTTCGGGATCAGTGCGGTTCAGGCGCAATGGCTTTCGACCGGCTTTCTTGCGGCGATGACGGCGACCATGCTGCTTGGGGATTGGGCGGACCGTGCTTTCGGTCTGCGCCTATCACTCAACGTGGCGCTTACGGTTTTCATCGTGGGATCGGTCCTTGGAGGGATCGCGCCCAACGAAGGTGTTCTGACGCTTGCGCGCGTCGTACAGGGCGCGGCGGCAGGTGTGGTCCAACCACTGAGCATGATCTTGCTGTTTCGTGTCTTTCCCCCTGAAAAGCGCGGCGCAGCAATGGGTATCTTTGGCATCGGGGTGGTACTGGCACCTGCACTTGGGCCCTGGATCGGCGGCTTGCTGATCGACGCGTTCGACTGGCGCTGGGTTTTCTACCTCGGGCTTCCCCCCGGGATCATGGCCATGGCGCTTGCCAATCTGTTTGTGCCGCGCCGGGACAATACCGGGCCACGGCCAGGTTTCGATTGGACTGGTCTTGGACTGCTTGCAGTCTTTCTCGCCTCGTTGCTCAATGCGCTTACCAACGCGCAGCGGCTGGGCTGGGGGTCCGATCCGATCCTGATTCAGTTCGCGATTGCGACAGCGGCTGCGACCGGCTTCGTGATTTGGGAGTTGCATACGTCAAAGCCGATGCTGGACTTGAGGCTGTTCCGCAACGTGCCCTTCGCCGCAGCCTCTGTGGTGTCCTTCATCATGGGGGCAGGCCTTTTCGGTTCCACCTATCTTGTGCCGTTGTTCGTGCAGACGATCCAGGGGTTCACGCCGACGCAGGCGGGGCTGCTGCTCATGCCATCAGGGTTCGTGCTGGTGCTGGTCTTTCCGCTGGCGGGACGGTTGTCGGACAAGGTCCCAGCCGCACTGTTGATAGGAGCCGGCATGGCGATATTCGCCTGGTCCTCCTGGTTGTCGTCGGTGGTCGAGATCAACACAAGCTTTTGGACCTTGGCCTGGTGGACGATCCTGTCGCGGATCGGTCTTGGTTTCGTGTTTCCCGCGATTTCTGCAGGCCCATTGAAAACTCTTCCTCGCGATCTGATCGGGCAGGGGTCGGGGGCAATAAATTTTGTGCGCCAGCTCGGGGGCGCCTTCGGCGTCAATCTTCTGGCGGTGCTCATGGAACGACGTACGATGTTGCATGCGGACGCTCTGGCCGCCACGCAAACCAGCGATAATCTCGCAACGATGACATTCCTTCGGGAGGTGAGCGGGATCTTGCGGGGCGCGGGGCTGCCGGACACTCAGATTTTTGCGACTGCCGCGCAATTCCTTGGCCAGACCGTCGTGATCCAAGCCAATACCTTGGCCTTTCGTGACGGATTTATTGTGGTCACGCTGATCTTCCTGATTGCACTTATCCCAACTGCCATCCTGCACTACGCGACTGTACGGCTGACTGAAGCCGCGGATGCGGGAGCGTCGCCTGCAGCACGCGAGGCCCGGCATCCTGTTCAGTAGGGCCTTGCGCCTCTGTCCCAATCCCGATGATTGCACGAACGAGTTCCTCTTAGGTTACGTGTTTGTGGTCGTTACGATGACCGGCTTGAGCAGTGCCACCGCCTGAACGTCAAAAAACTGCGCCGTCGTGGAGGGAGGCTTTCGAGAGGATCAAACGTAGGCACGTTTTTCGGTCCCAAACGGAACGGCATTTGTTGCGTTACTTGTAGTTTCCACAAAATTGACCCTGCTTTGTCTGACTGTACAAAAACGCCAAAGTTGATGGAGATGGTGAGCATGAGGAACAGCAAAGCCGATGACGTGCTCAGGGGTGCCCGGACCATTTTCCTGCGATGTGGCTTCGAAGGGGCAAGCGTCGATGCGATTGCAGAGGAAGCCAACGTGTCCAAGGCGACGCTCTATGCGCATAGCCCAAGCAAGGAACGACTGTTTCTCATCGTTGTGGACACGGAATGCGCCAGGCTCTCGGCGGCAATCTCTCGGCCCCTTCCCAAAGACCTGGACCCGCGGGCCATCCTCGAAGAGCTTTCACGGCGCTTGATCAACCTTGTGCTTGACGACGACTATATTCGGCTACTGCGTGCGTGCATCGGCGCGGTTTCAGTTTTGCCCGAGGCCGGCGAAATATACATGAAGGCAGGGCCGAAGCTGGCCACAAGGCATGTCGGCCAAGTCGTGCACGCTCTTCATGACGCGAAAGCCCTCAACGTAGAAGACCATCTAAGCGCTGCCGGACAGTTGATTCACCTTTCCGTGTCAGGCGTCATCATGCCTCGATTGCTGACCCTCGACCCAAAGATCGACGTTTCAGATTATGCCAAAAGAGCGGTTGACGCCTTTTTGAAGATCTATTCAGACACAGGACAGCCTCGCGCGACGTGATGCAGCAACATCCGCGCGTGGGCCGTTCGTCCATGCTGACACCAATTGCCTTCGCGGAGGCTTGACGCGGTCGTGGAAGCGACCTAGTTCCCCGCTGAACTTAACCGACCGGATGGTATAGTCATGCATGAGCGCTCGCACTCCGAGGCCGGCGGCAACGCGTCGCGCCGGATCCTCGAGGCGGCAAGGACCGTCGCCATGCGAGAGGGTGCCGGGAAGGTCACGATCGAGTCCGTGGCCAGAGAAGCCGGCCTGAGCAAGGGCGGCGTTCTTTACAACTATCCAAGCAAGAAAGCTCTTTTGGCCGGGCTTCTGGACCAAATGCTCACTGCGCATCGCGAACTTTTTGAAATGCTCCCGGAGAACCAGTCGTCACGCACATTACGGGGGCATCTTGAGACCATCGTTCAAACGGAGGGCGTGGATGATGATCTGTCCATGGCGATACTCGCGGCAGCAGCCTCCGATCCGCAGTTGCTCGACCCGCTCCGCAAAGAGCTGACCGGCGATATCGAACGTATCCTTTCTGAAACGCAAGACGCTCCGGCAGCAATGATTGCCGCGCTCGCAATCCAGGGTCTGCGATTTCAGAGACTTCTTAAACTTCCTGACGGTGGCGCCGATCTCAAACGGCGTGTCGTCGAACGGTTGAGGACCATGATCGATGAACTTGAAGAAAAGGCACTCTAGCATGACACGTCTCGCCGTCGTCCTTTCGGTCGCGGCGCTCGCCGCCCTTGCGGCGCCGTTTCTGCCGACGGTGCTTTCCGCCGTTGTGGCCCAGACTGAAACGGCGCCCGATCCGGCGGGTTTGGCACCCGCCCCCCAGGTGGGTCGACCCGTCACTGTCGAGCTGACCCAAGCGGTCTCGCGCACGATCACTCAGACCCGCACAGTCGCCGGCCGCGTTGAACCTGCCAGAACCGTCGATATTGCCTTCCAGATACCTGGGCAGATCGTGCATCTTGCCGTTCAGTCAGGCGACAGGGCCCGCAATGGCGACATCATAGCGGAGCTCGACAGGGTCGACTTTGAACTTGCTCTGGACCGGGCGCAGGCGTCTTACGATCTTGCAAATTCTGAGCTTCAGCGCGCTGCCGATCTCGCGGCGAGGGGTGTTGCTGCAGATGCCCGGCTCGAGACGGCGCAGGCGCAGTTTGCGCAAGCGCAAGCACAGCTTCGCGAAGCCGAGCGGCGCTTGTCCCAAGCGCGTATATTGGCCCCGTTCGATGCAATCGTGGCCAGAACCTTCGTTGAGGAATTCGTCAACACCACGACGGCCGCGCCTGTTGCGCGTCTGCAGGATCTCAGCGAAATGAGGATTGTGATCTCTTTGCCCGAGGCACTGGCCGCCATTGCGCGCGCGACGCCCGACGCCTTCGACATTACTGCCAGCTTTCCGGCAGTGCCCGGGTACACTGTGTCGCTCGAACTGCGATCCTTTTCAACCGATGCAGACCCAACGACGCAAACATATGATCTGGAATTTGCCATTACCGGCGAAATCGATCCACGTCTGCTGCCGGGCATGACGGCTGATGTCGGCATCGCTGTTTCAGCCGATGCCGACACGGGACAAGCCGTGGTCATCCCCGTATCGGCGGTGGATACGACGAGCCGGTCCGAACCATCCGTTTGGGTTTACAACGAAGCATCCCGTAAGGTCACGCGAAGGACGGTCCGGTTGGGCCTGCCTTTCGAGAACGACATTGTCGTTCTGGACGGATTGGAGGGTGACGAATTGGTTGTGTCCGGTGGCTGGTGGCGACTGAGCGAAAGCCAGTCCGTCATCGCCGCCGGCTTATAATTCCTTTCCTTTCCTTGGGCAGAACGGAAGATCGTCTCATGGCACTCAGTATTTCTCGTGCGAGCATCCAGCGTCCGGTGGCGGTCTGGCTCATCATCATCTTCTGCCTGTTTGGCGGGTATTGGGGGCTGAACACAGTCGGCCGTCTCGAGGATCCAAGCTTCACTCTAAAGACCGCACTTGTTTTCGTCCCCTATCCGGGTGCGACAGCGGTGGAAGTCGAGGAAGAAGTAGCTGACGTCATCGAGGATGCGCTTCAGCAGATGATGCAGCTCGATCGGATCGAGTCGAGATCGATGCCGGGAATGGCCCAGATCACCGTGGAAATCGAGACGAGCTACGGTCCGGACGAAATCCCCCAGGTCTGGGATGAGATGCGGCGGCGCATCCGCGATGTAGAAGGGCAACTTCCTGCCGGGGCGCAGGCCCCGATCATCAACGACGATTTCGGTGATGTGTTCGGGATGTTCTATGCCGTCACGACCGAAGGATTGAGCCCGCAGGAGCAACGGGATCTCGCAACGAACCTGCGCGTGGGCCTTGTGACAGTCGACGGTGTAGCGAAAGTGGATGTGCAAGGCCTGACCGAGGAGGTTATTAATATTGCAATTCCCTCTGCGGTTCTTGCCGAACTCGGCCTTCCGCCCGATCAACTCCTCGGCCTGTTGCGCGACGAGAACCAGGTCTTCCAGAATGGCGAACTGAGCGAGGGTCCGGCGCGCATCGGCCTCTCGGTGCCGCCGGGTTACATCACACCAGAAGGGATCGAGACCCTACGGCTGGGCCTCGCCGGTGAAGTCGGGCAGGTATCGGTCTACGACGTCGCACGCGTCACCCGGGAAGAAACCGAACAGCCCAGTCAGATCATCCGCCAGAATGGAGCCGCCGCCTTCACACTCGGCGTCTCGGCGCTGACGAGCCGCAACGTCGTCGAGGTCGGCGAAGCCGTATCCGTCCGCCTGGATCAGTTGAAAGAGAACCTGCCCGAAGGGGTCGAGATCACCCCGATCTACGAACAGCACGTCGTCGTCGATCAGGCCGTTTCCAGCTTTCTGGTGGGTTTGGCTCAGTCCATCGCCATCGTGGTAGGCGCCCTGATGCTGACCATGGGCTGGCGCGCGGGCCTCGTGGTGGGGGCGACCCTTGGGCTTACCGTTTTCTCGACCCTGTTCTTCATGTCGATCTTCGGCATCCAGATGGAGCGGATCAGCCTTGGCGCCCTCATCATCGCGATGGGGATGCTGGTCGACAACGCGATCGTCATCACCGAAGGGATGGTGATCGGCATGGCGCGCGGAAAAAGCGCCGAGGACGCCGCAGCCGAAACCGAAACTTCGACATCCGTTCCGCTTCTCGGCGCCACGGTCATCGGGATCATGGCCTTTTCCGGGATTGGTCTGTCGCCCGATGCGACGGGAGAATTCCTGTTCTCGCTTTTCGCCGTGATCGCCATATCGCTGTTGCTAAGCTGGATCCTTGCGGTCACCGTCACGCCCTATCTGGGCAAACTGCTGCTCAAGGCACCCAAGAACACCTCGGACGACCCTTACAAAGGGGCGTTCTACAGCACCTATCGTGGGATTCTCTGGCTTGCGCTGCGGGCGCGTATCCCCGTCGTTCTGACGGTTGTGGGGATCACGGTGTGGTCGCTGATGGCCTTCGGTCAGGTGAAGCAGGCGTTTTTCCCTGCGTCCAACACGCCACTTTTCTACGTCGAGTTCCAGATGCCGCAAGGAACCGACATCAATATCACGGACCGTGAAATGCTTCGGCTGGAAGCGATACTTCGTGAAGAGGAGGCCGTGACGGACGTCACCACGCTGGTGGGGCGTGGCGCAAGCCGCTTCATGCTGACCTACAATCCCGAGCAGGCCGATTCCGGTTATGGCCAGCTGATTGTCCGGGTTGCCGATGCTACACGGATCCCCTCCATCGCAGCCAGGCTCAACCAGGACCTCCCGGCGCAATTTCCCCATGCCCTGATCCGGGTCGAAGAGATCGTGTTCGGACCGCCTTCCGGTGCCGATGTCGCTGTCCGCTTCTCGGGGCCCGACCCCATCATCCTGCGCCAGCTGGCAGATGATGCGATCGGGATCTTCAGAGACGCCGGGACGATCACAAATCCTCGCACGGACTGGAGGCAACGAGAATTGCTCATTGAGCCGAATGTGGACGAATCCCGGATGCGGCTTGCCGGTGCCACGCGGAGCGCCATCGCGGACACCATTCGGCTCGGAACCTCGGGTCTGCGTGTCGGCGAATTGCGGGAGGGCGACGAGGTGATCCCGATCCTGCTCCGCCTGCCCGAGAGCGAACGCACCGGCACAGACCATGTGCGCGACCTGCCGGTCTGGTCCGCCGGAGCAGGCGCATATGTTCCCATGGCCAACCTGGTGCAAAGCCTGGAGACACGCCTTGCCGAGGCGCTCATTCACCGGCGCGACCGGGAGCGAACGATCACCGCGCTCGGTGGCGCACGCGACGACCTGACGGCCGACGAAGCCTTCAGAAGTGTCCGGGCACAGATCGAGGCGATGCCGCTTCCGGAGGGCTACACCATGGAGTGGGGCGGCGAATTCGAAAGCGCCGGCGAAGCACAGCAAAGCCTTGGCAAGCAGCTGCCGCTCGGTTTTCTCATCATGCTGACGATCTCGATCCTCATGTTCAACAAGATCCGTCAGCCGCTGATCCTGTGGCTTGTCGTGCCGATGTCGGTGACCGGCATGGTTCTGGGGCTGTTGTTCACCGGACTGCCGTTCACCTTCACGGCACTGCTCGGCTTCCTGTCGCTTTCGGGGATGCTGATGAAGAACGCCATCGTTCTTGTCGAGGAATTCGACCTGCAACGTGCAAATGGTGTTCCAGATTACCAGTCCGTGATGGATGGATCGGTCAGCCGTCTACGGCCCGTGGTGCTCGCGGCCGGAACAACGATTCTCGGCATGATCCCACTGCTGCCCGACGCGTTCTTTGCGTCCATGGCGGTGACGATCATGGGTGGTCTCGCCTTCGCCTCGATCCTGACGCTGATTGCCGTGCCGGTGCTGTACGCGCTGTTCTTCAGGATAAGGCCCCCCAAAAAGAGTGAAGGGCCGATTGATACTCAAGGAGCGGTAGGTGTTTGATCTCGCCCAATAGCGTCGAAGAGTAGTCTATAATCCTCACAGAGCGAAGCCTGGTCACCACAGGCGCCGACTTGGAGCAGTTTGCTGATGTGCCCGGATAACTGGGCCGTGCCGACCAACCACATTGTGGCAAAGCAGCATGAGCCGGTCATCTTTCATCGTGAAATCTCGCCGGCCATCACGGCCCTCCCATGAACGGCGAGCGTCGCGGTGAACCTTGGACAGCCGAACTGCCGGATGACATCGATGACCCGTGCGTCGTAGGCTGCCTGCCCGATGAGGCGACACAGGTCTGACTCGTGAAACTGCCGGTTGCCGCTGGGTGCGGCCTTGATCTGATCGTGCAGCTCACGCTCCCGCGGGTCAGCCGCCTGTCTTGGCGTCGTCGCTTCGGCTAGTCGGCTTACCGAACCGGGCGAGGTTCGCCATCAGCGCATGAACCCCAGCAGGTAGCCTGCGGGAACCCTGTCGTTCCCGCGCGCCCGGTTGAAAGCCAAGTGTCGCGTAGCCCTTAGAGCGTGTCGCGTTTAATCGGTTTTGTATACGGCGGCTTTGAAGAAGTTGTAGCATTCTTCGTCGGTGAAGAGGTCGCAGACATGGCCGACGGCCTTCCAGAGTTCCTGGTAGGTTCGGGCGGCGGCCTTTCGGATGAGCGCCTTGAGCTTCGAGAAGGCCATTTCGATCGGGTTGAGGTCGGGACTGTAGGGCGGCAGGAACAGGAACCACGCGCCGATGTCGCGCATGGCTTTGGCCGCGCCGGGGCTCTTGTGGCTCGACAGGTTGTCGAGGATGACCACGTCGCCCTCGCGCAATGTAGGCACCAGCTGGGTCTCGACATAAATGTCGAACATCTCGCCATTCATCGCTCCGTCGATCACCCAGGGCGCGTCCAGCCGGTCACGGCGCAGGGCACTGATGAACGTCTGGGTGCGCTAATGCCCGAACGGTGCGTGATCGACCAGGCGCTGCCCGCGCGGAGCCCAGCCGGTGGTCTTGGCCATGTTGGTCTTGACCGAGGTTTCGTCGACGAAGGCCAGTCTTTCCAGATGTCTGCCCATGAAGGGCTGCCGTTTGCCGATCCAGATGCGGCGCAGGTCGGCCACGTCCTGGCGCTTCTGCTCAAACGCTTGCAGGTCTTTTTTTGTGTGACAGTCCCAATCTGAGCAGCAGCCGGCCGATGGATGAACGATGCATCTTCACCCCGTGCTCTGCGGCCAGTTCCGCCGTCAATTCGTCAATTGTCAGATCGGGCTGCGCCGCGATCCGGCGCTCCACCCAGCCCTTTACACCGGTCAGCTTTCCGCGCCCGGGATTGCCCTGCCGCTTCGGCGCAAGCGAGCCGGTCTCCCGTTTGAGACGCACCATATCGTTCACGAACTTGATCGAAACACACAGCCGCCGCGCCGCCTCGGTATGCGTGTTGCCCTCCTCGACAAGCCGCACGGCACGATCACGCAACTTAACACGATGCGGTTTTCCCATCTCTGACCCCCATATCTGCCTCCAAGACATGGAATCACAGGATGATCGCTATGGGAATCCAGAATCTGATCAGGCGCGACACGCTCTAAAGGGACATGAACACCGGGACAGAAGAAGAGCGGACCACATCGTGCGTTACACCGCCAAAAATGTCTTGGGAAAACTTGCTATGCTCATAGGCACCCATAACGATCAGCTTCGCACCAACTTCCTCTGCAGTTTTTTGAATTGCCTTAGCTATGTCGTGACCAGTGTCCGGGACGGAGATGAATTCAGCGTCTACACCATGGCGCCCAAGATGTGTCGAAATACTGATTGCTTCCGGCATATCACGGAGAAGATTGCCGACTGTGACAACAGACACTTTTCGTGGTTTCTCCTCAAGAACTGACATCGCATCATTCAAGGCCCGGGCGGCAGCACGCTTGCCGTCCCATGCCACCAGCACATGGTCTGCCAAGGACTCGGCTACATATCCTTCAGGAACGATCAGAACAGGGCGACCACTTTGAAGGGCGATAATGTCCGGACTAACAGCGCGAAACTCGTCAGCGGGGCGGTTCGGATGGAATCCGGTCACGACGAAGTCAAAATGCCGCGCAACTTCCGAAGGCGAAAGCTTGCCGACATCTTCAGGTAGAAAAAATCGAGAGCGGCTCGTTATGCCTGCCGCTGATGTCTCGGTATCAAAGAGCGTTTTCGCGATCTCAATCCTATCCTGTCTTACGGATTTGAGCTTCATTGTCAGGTCTTCGGTAAGGTCAAGCACCTGATCAAAATAGGAGTTCGTGTTGCCGTAGAGCCCCGTCAACCACGCCTCGTGTTTGACGGCGATTTTCACAGCATATTTGAGGCTGCTCTGGTAAGCAGCGCTACCTGTATGGGCTATCAGTATGTTCTTGATTCTCATCAGTCTTCCGTCATCTAACTCAACAAATAGCATGCCTTGATTTAAATTAGATTTCTACGTTTATAACGAATAGTCCAGCTGGCTTGGCAAGTGAAGAAGTGGGATCGTCCCGAATGGGATGGGCTGGGTCAAATGGCTTTCATCAGGTGCCAAAAGCCACCATCGCAACACCCGCGGTAGCGATCATGGTCGCCAACACCATCGTACGGCCCGGCACAGGTTCGCTCTTGAAGAGGAAAGCAGCAAGATACGCGCCAACAAACATCTCTAGTGAGCCGATAATGGCAACAACGGCAACAGGAGCTGAAATCAATGCAAAAAAAAGCAAGATTTGCCCGAAAGACATCCCCAGTGCCGCAAGCCACTGCCAAGGACCGGCATCCTTGAACACCGAGATGAGGCTCCGGCGGTATCGAGTGCTCACTGATGACGCGACGAGATACCAGATCACGCCAGTTACCGCGCCCACAAACGCACCGAAGGCGGCATCTGGCAGATGGTCCATGGCTAGCTTACGTGCAACATAGGCAAGCGCATAGCAAAAGGCCGAAACGGCTCCGAACAACAAGCCGATACGCAATTGGAGAGAGGATCGGACCCAAGTGCCGCTGCCGATGCTCGGCGCCCTCTCCCACATCGCAAGCCCGATGCTGCTTAGAATCAGTATCATGCCTGCAACACTCAAAGGCGCGTAGCGCTCCGAGAGGAGCACCACAGCGAGGATTGTGGAGAAGACCGGGATCATACGTCGGAATACGCTTGACCTAATAGCCCCGGAAAGCGCGATAGAGCGAAAGTTTGTCAACCGACCGAGAACCGTCGCCAGAACGCCAGCGGCGGCAAAATAGCTCAAACCGATCACAAAAGCGGATTTGTCGCCCAAGGCATCCAAGTCGATGCCGAAGACTATCCACAGCAGGAATGACAGCGACAGCGTGAGGACGATCGACAGGAATATCCCATTGTCGCCTCTCGCCTCGGGCGCCCCTTTCGCAACAGCTGCTCCTGCGACACCAAAACTTGCCGCCGACAGAAGCGCGTAGAATTCACCCATTCTGATGGCCTCGCATTCAGTTCCGTTTCTCGAGTAATCCGTTCGCAAAAATGGTGCCGGTCGCGCCCATCTCATTGAGATGTGTGCCAGTGTAATACACCCGCCATTGTCTGGCGGGTGTGTCGGTCCCGGCTTTGAGTTTGAAGTTTATTCGGCAGCCTGATCTCTTGAAGCGGGCGTGACCAAAGTTCGCCAGTCGACTTCCTTTGGATAAACACCTTCGTGGGAAGCAATTTGCGCCTGCGGAATGTCCGAGTCGGTTCCAATCGCCTTACCACCATCTGCGACCTTCTGGGCAGCATCAGCCATTAGCCGGCGAAACTCGACGATCGCGAGGTCGGAAGCGCCAAGCACGTCCGTGTGGCGCTGCACTCGGCTTCCCATCGACACCCACATGATGATGTCTTCGTTCGGAATGCCCGGAACACCCGTGAAGTGGCCTTCCTTCATCCAGTCGCGATCCTGCATGAAGTCGTTTTCAAGGGTGCGCTTGGTGCGCCACTTATGATCCAGATCCTTACCGGGAACAGCATGGTTGAATGCGCGCCATTCTTCAGTCGACGGCACGTTCGGCCCGCCGAAGGCAAGGAAATGAAAGGCTGATTCGTCATCGTTGATCGGCACGATGACGCTGGCAACCTTGTAATTGTTGTTTGGTGGGATCAGCGAATAATATGGAGCCACAAACTCGGTAATTCGCAGGTAGTTGTGCGTCTTCGGATTCTTGATTGGTTTGCGGATCGCAGCGTAGTGGAAGCCGTAGCTTGTGGTTTCAGTCTGCATGCGTGGTGACTTATCCGTGGACGGGCGATACCACGCCTTGTCATCTGCAGAGGCGCCCTCAACCCGTGCAGGCTTCATCGTAGACGAATGCAATGACGAGGAATGAGCCGAGTCGATCTGTCCTTCGTGGATCTGGGCCCAATTTGCCGGAACGCGAATCTTGAGGATCGAAACCGGCGTGTCCTCGTGCGGCGCGAAGGCCGGCGGCTGAAACTCGGGCATTTCGTCCTTCTCGCCCAGCCAGGCCCAAACAAAGCCGCCCCACTCCCGCACCGGATAGGAACGCGCTTTGACTTTGTCCATCAGCGGGCTGCCCTCGGGTTCGGACGACATGGCGACGACATTGCCGTCCACGTCCATTTTCCAGCCATGATAAAGGCAGCGCAGGCCGCAATCCTCGTTGCGACCATAAACAAGTGAAGCTTTGCGATGCGGACAAAGTTCGTCCAGCATGCCCAGGCGACCTTTTGTGTCACGGAAGGCCACATACTTTTCGCCCAGAACCTCTACGCGCAAAGGCTTACCATCGGGTTCAGCAACTTCCTCGATTAGGCAGACAGGGGTCCAGTGTTGCCGCATGAGGCGCGCCATCGGAGCATCGCCGTTAACGCGCGTGAGCAGCTCGTTTTCCTCGAAAGTAAGCATCTGTTCCTCCTTGAGCGAGATGAACCTGGGTCATCCTACTAATTAGCTATCTAAGTTTTTGTGTCAAGTTTTGTATGGCTTGAACAGGAACGCATCCAATTCTCGATTGAACCGAGCATTTATCCTCCTCATTGGTGAAGCCACTCTTTGAGGCGCCGATTGAGGAAAGGCAGGATCAAGCCGGTCGAGAGACCGGTCAGGCAAAACGCGATAATGAACAGCGACACCATCATTGGTGCACCCTCCAACACATACTTTGAAACAAATACCAGACATACCAAAGGCGGATAAACCGCTAGCATGCTAACTGCCCACCGCTTCCAGAACACGGGAACAGGCCTTGTCACGGAATCTTCAGAGTCATTCGCGACCCGACCGGCGCTGCCAGTGGAATTGCTTTTTGCCAACACGTTTTTTAGCTCCATCAACTCGAGAAAAAGCGGGTTGCCAAAACGCGGAGGTAGATCCGACCCTGCAACCCGGCGATGTGGTTTCACGCGGAGACCGGATAGTTTCCGGCCCCCGTGACGAATTTAGGCCGGCTTCATCCCATCCTGCCTGCGCAACAAGATCACGTAGCGCGCCGACAAGAGCAAAATGACCACGATGCCCGCCAAGGACGCTGACAACACCGGCTGCACGGCGGCGATCGCGGCCAGAACGAGGAAAAGTCGCTCGACCTGCCGGAGCGCGACGCCCACGTAGCCCTCAATCGAAATTGCTATGGCAGCGGTTGCAAGAACGCCGCCCAGAATCGCAACCGAGTTCGTCAGGGTGTCTCCCAGCAATAGAAGGCCGGGGTTCCAGATGAAGGCAAAGGGCATCAAGAAGCCTATTGCGGCCAGCCGGACAGCCGAAAACGCGATCTTGAATGGATCCTCATCAGCTATCGCCGCCGCAGCCAAAGCCGCAACCGCAATGGGTGGCGTCAGAGCCGACATGATCGCATAGTATAGAAGGAACATGTGGCTCTGAAGTATTGGATAACCAAGCTTTGCCAGAGCCGGGCCCACGAGAACAGCCGCAAGGATATATGCGCTTGGGGTTGGCATGCCCAACCCAAGGATGATCGTTACGACAGCTGCAATCACCAGCGTCACTGCGGCTTGGCCACCGCTGATTGTCAGGATCACATTGGCAGCCTTCATACCAAGCCCGGTCATGGACAGCCCGCCGATCACCAAGCCTGCGGCGGCACATGCCCCCGCTACGGGAAGAATACGCAGGGTCGTCTCGCCCAGACCTTCGATGACTTGCCAAGCCGAAAGACGCGTTGCCTTCAGAAGCGTAGCAGCACCCACAGCAGCCAGAACACCTACACCAGCGGTGAATGTCGGAGAATAGCCGGCAAGCAGTGCCCAGACGATCCCGATGATGGGGATCATGAACACCCAGCCTGTACGGAATGTCTCGACGACGGTTGGTATTTCACCATCCGAAGGACGAAGGTCATCCTTCACGGCTCTCAGATGAACCTGCAAGAAAACCCCGAGATAATAAAGCAAGGCAGGGAGTAACGCAGCAAGGACCACCTCCTGGTAAGGGACCGAGGTATATTCGGCGAGAATGAATGCGGCCGACCCCATGATCGGAGGCATGGCGCTGCCGCCTGTTGATGCAGCCACCTCGACAGCTCCTGCAAATCGCGCCTTGTAGCCCAGCCGCTTCATAACCGGAATTGTGATCGAGCCTGTTGCAACGACATCAGAGGTAGGGCTTCCCGACATTGTGCCATAGAGACCCGAAGAGATAACAGCGATTTTGGCCGGACCGCCCCGTGACTTACCAGTGACTAGCGAAGCAAGATTGAAAAAGAACTCTCCTCCACCTGCGTTAGACAAGAAGGTTCCGAACATCACGAACAGAAAGACATAGCTGGCCACCACCTGTATCGGGACCCCGAAAACGCCATCCGTTGTGAACACAAGAATGTCCAGAAGGTACGTGTAATCAGAGATGCCATGTCCGAATGGCGGGGGAAGCAATGAACCGAACTGGTTGTAGAGCAGGAACAACATCACCACGGCGGTTAATCCCATGCCCGTGGTCCGCCGCGTCGCTTCAAGCGTCAATAACATCAGGGCGCTTCCGAAGAACAGCTGCGCAGGAGTGAACGGCTCCAGCAAACTGATCCGATCCGAGATCGCGCCGGCGTTTGTAAAGAAAAACACACCACAGGCGAGGCTTAGAATTGACATTCCCCAGTCATAGAAAGGGACCTTGTCCGGTGCGGCCGGCGTAGCACCGATCGCAACGAACATGATTGTGTAGATGCCGCAGACAAAGAGGATTCCCAGGATTAGAGGATCTGAGATAGTGAACAGGTTCGCGTAAATGACCCATCCCGCAAAAATAGCTGCGACGATGATCAGGGCACGTTGCGAACCTGCCGCAAGCTTACGCCTGCGGCCGGTGGCGACGAGAGATCCAATCACTTGAGTAGCCCTGCCTCTTTGTAGACTTCCGCAGCACCCGGATGGAACTCGAGAACACTGGGTGTTGCCAGAAGTTCGGGCGACAGCGACTTCATAGCGCCATGAACAGCGCGCACTTCATCGATGTTCTTTAGCAGCGAGCTTGCCAGTGAAGCTGCGGTTGCGTCGTCCAAGGAATCTGTCGCGACAAGCAGCGCGCCGAGCGTAACGGTGGGTACGTCGCCGGGTTGGAACGGATAGCTACCAGCGGGAATGACCATAGTACCGGTTCCGAAGGCTTCGTTAGTCGCGGCGATCACTGCATCCGGGATACTCAGAAGGACCACTTCGCTGTTTTCATTTACAGCCCGGAAAGACGAGTGGTTGATGAAGATGCCGTTGCTGATCATGTCTAAACGACCATCCTGGATCAGCTCGGCCTGCTCGTTGGCCCCTGCCCGCACAAGCTGCCCCCCAGCCGCAGTGAGGGATTCCTCGGTCACACCAGCTTCCTCGAGCATCTTGAGCGCGATATTGGACGTGATGTTTCCGGACCGGTTGATTCCGATACGCAACGGCGCTCCGCTTGTGGCAATGTCATCGAGGCTGTCGATTCCATACTGGTCCGCGACAGACTTCGTCAGGAAGAAATGCATAGGCGCCCAGTTATACATGTAGCCGATCGCACGCATATTCTCGATCGGAGCCTGGAACGGCTCTCCACCCTGAAGCGCGATCTTGGCTTCGGCGTCGTGAACAAGCCCAAGATCTGTCCGATTGGCACCTAGAAGGCCGATGTTCGCGAAGCCACCGCCAGTTGCCTGGTAGGTGATGACCGAGTTAGCATCATCGGCCTTTGTAGCACGGTCAATACCCGCACCGAGCAACGACCAAAGTCCTCCCGGGTTGCCACCTGAAAGCGTCAAGTTTACAGGTTCAGCTGTTGCGATCGTTGAGGTTGCGGCAATCCCAATCGCGGCAACCATTGCAGTCAGTTTCATTCGTTTCCCTCCCTTTTCGCTCTACGGCGCGATTGCCGCTTGAGTGTCACAAAGAACTTGGACGCAAGACCAAGAATCTTAGATGTCTATGATCTAAATCAAACACGCCTCTGTCAACATATTAGATATCTTAGTTTAGGTGCTAAAAAGGAGCGCCTTAGCAAAACAGCGATTTAGGAATCGTCAGAGACTGTTGAGCGAGCGCGTTGAGGGCACCTTAAGCCCGAGTTCAGCGCCATTCTTCTCGTCCTGCTCCAGATTGCGAATCATCAATCCCAACGCGCGTCTCAGGGCCCGGACCTCTTCCTCTGACAGCCCCTCGACTGCCAAAGCGTTGGTCTCGACCGCCAAAGGCTCCAAACGGTCACGCAATGCCCAGCCTTTCTCGGTCAAAAACGCATGCTGCCGCCGCTTGTTGCCACCGACATTCTGGCGCGTGATGAAGCCCAACTCTTCCATGCGAAGCAAGGCAGTATGCGCGGTAGGTTCAGTCAACTGCGCTTTCTCACTAAGTTCGCGTTGAGACAGACCGTCATTCGTCCAGAGAATCCGCAGGAAAATCCATTGCCCGAACGTCACGCCCTCCGTGTTAAGGCGTATCTGCAAAGAACGATTGAACGCACGTGCGGCAAGCCGAACCAGCCGTGCGATCCGTTCCTCGGTTTGCCCGAGCCTTTGTGCGGTTACTTCCTTCCGGGGTAGTTCTGTCATATTTGCCTCTCGGGCTAAACACACCGTCGGCACAGCCAGCCTGTGCTAAAACTTTGTGTCGCCCCGGCGAAGATATGCCAACCCTTTGGTTTGCTCAAATCAGTTGTTGGTCATACCTTCGGCCATATCGTCGTTATATCCTGGCTTGACCCTTGCATCGACTACTACCGTCTGTCCTGATTGTGCAGCGCTGATGGCCTCGATCAAAGTGGCACGCAGCGCGCCAATCGTCTCGACCGGACCGAACGCCGTTGCACCCTGCGCGCGAGCAATCGCGGCAATGTCGATATCCGGCTCACTTATTGCCTGTCCGACATGCTTGTTTTCCACTGGCCGGTCACGATCAATCGCGACACGCTCCTGATGCACCTCATCGTTGAAGTATGACCGGTTGTTGGCAACAACGACCAGCATCGGGATCCGGTGATGAGCTGCCGTCCAGATAGCTGTTGCCCCCATCAGAAAATCCCCATCTCCGAGAACGGCGACAGGCACCTTTCCAGAACCCCGAAGTGCGAGCGCCGATCCGACTGCCATTCCGGGACCCGAGCCGATACCGGCACCTCCATCATATCCGAGATAATCGAGCGGCCCCCGGAAATCGCACTTCGATCCGCTCCAACTCAGGGTCAGTCGAAGATAACTTGCTGCCACATTCGACAGCTCTTCGGCAAGTGTGTCAGCAAGCGAGTCAATCGAGATCATTCCCTCCGCCCTGTGCTCTGCAGGTTCGGGCGAGAGAATACTCATCTGTCCCTTGGCATTTTCCGCAAGTCCCACCGCCGCGCACATCGCGCGAACTGCTGCGTCTGGATCCGCCAGAAGCGAAAGATCGGAGGGTGAGAAAGCCTGGTGATCCAATGACCAGCCGTTGGTCAACAGGCAATCGAGCGAGATGTTCACAACCTTAGCGCGGGCGACATCGACAGCTGACTGCTTCATGGTTCCACCCAAATCGACCCAGTCGAAGCCTATGATCAAGTCTGCCTCGGCGATTGCCTGGGCGGCATCGCGAGAGACGAAGTAGCCCGGAGTGCCGATATGCAGCGGATGGCGGGTCGGGAAGGCTGCGGCGGTCTTGATATCAGTGACTACCCGCGCTCCGAAATGTTCGGCAAGTGCGACTCGCCGGTCCCAATCCCCTTGGTCGCGAGACATGCGGCCCATCAAGAAAGTAGGTTTCTGAGACGCCTCGAGCATCGTCAGAACCTCGCGCACATCGGATTCCGAAATTTCGGCCATACGGGGCGCCACGTGGCGTTCGGGTGCGGGCAGCGCCGGGATTTCAACTATGCGTTCTTCCTGGACGGTCACATCGAAGCAGACATAAGTAGGGGCCTTCGGTGCAGTTTGTGTGATAACCGAAGACCTCAACATCGAGGACAGCGAAGCCTCGAGTGACGCTGGCTGATCGTCCCATTTGATATAGGGTCGGATAATTGCCGCCTGATCACGCGAGGTGTGGATCCAGTCGATCCAGGGCCGACGTTTGGCGGCATCCACCGGGCCAGTCGCTCCGAATATCATCATCGGCACACGATCACACCACGCGTTATACACCGCCATTGACGCATGCATCAGACCGACATTCGCATGCAGGATGACCGCCAGCGGTGTGCCGGTCACCTTGGCCCAGCCATGGGCAATAGCCACCGCATGTTCCTCATGCAGACACAGCAGGATCTGCGGGTCCCGGTTGCCAAGATAGTTGACGAGGCTGTCATGCAATCCACGAAAGCTCGAACCGGGATTCAGCGCCACATAAGGCGCGCCCAGCCGGCGAAGCATTTCAGCAATGGCGTCGCTACCGAAGAGATCAGTGATTTCACTGGGAACGGGGCGGTCGAGGTCGTCTCGCATTTCTGTCTCCGTCAAACTCTGTCCTATTGGCCCGACAAGTTGATGTGAATGTTCTTTTCATTTGTGAAGGAAAGCAGCTCGCCGATCCCTTCCTCACGGCCTATGCCCGATTGCTTGACGCCGCCGAATGGAGCACCGAGGAAGTGTTTACCGACCTCATTGATCCAGACGAACCCGGCCTCTACGCGGTTGGCGGCGCGATGTGCTGTCGCCAGATCACGGCTCCAGATCGCGCAGGTCAGCCCGACTTCTAGTCCGTTGACCTCTTTCAGCATGTCAACTTCGTCAGACCAGCGTCGGACTGCAAGCACCGGCCCGAAGATCTCCTCGCGGGCGATCCGCATCGCGGGCCTGACATCTGCAAAAATGGTCGGCGCAATAAAACAGCCCGCGGCAAGCGCTCCTTCGGTGATGGCATGACCGCCGGTCACGATGCGTGCACCCTCGGCTTTTGCGCTTTCAATGTAATCCATGACCCGCTCGAAATGCTGCCGGGATACGAGGGACCCCATCGTGGTGTCCGGGTCAGTCGGGATGCCGGGTTTGTAACGCGCGATTTTCCCCGGCAGGAGTTCTACCACCGCGTCATGCAGATCCGCATGCAGAAACGCGCGACTTGTCGAACCGCAGGATTGACCGCACCAGCCGAAATTCATGCCGGCAACTATGGCATCCGCGATCTTCTCGGGATTGCTGTCAGGATATGCGATCAGGGCATTCTTTCCGCCAAGCTCCAACAAGACCGGCTTGAGAGTATCGGACGCGCTGCGCATCACGGCCTTGCCAGCCGTGACCGAGCCGATCAGGGTCACCTTGTCGACACCCTTGTGTTCGGCCAGCGCCGCGCCCGCCTCTGTCCCGCCGGGAAGCACGCTGAAGGCGCCGTCAGGAAGCAGACCATCAATCAGTTCAGCAAGCCTCAATGCAGAAAGCGGCGCCTGAACCGGTGGCTTTATGATCACCGAGTTTCCAGCCGCGAGCGGCGCGGCCATCTTGCCGCCACAGAACATGAAGGGATGGTTGAACGCAAGGATGCGGGCGACCACACCCAAAGGCTCGCGGATGGTCATGTTGACCCGGTCGGGCCCCATCGGAATGGTATCGCCCTTCATCTCGGTAACCAGACCCGCGAAGAACTCCATCTGCGCGGCTGCAATGGCGGCGTCACCGCGCATTTCCGTGTAAGGATTTCCGCAATTGGCCGCATCGATCAGCGCCAGTTCATCACCATGGCGACGCAGCAATGCGGCGATTTCCTTCAGGATTCGAGCGCGCTCCAAGGGCACGACATCACGCCATTCAGCGAAACCCGCGCGCGCCTTTGCAACGACAATGTCAACATCTGGCTTACCGGCGTCCGCAACGGACGCCAAAACCGTTCCCGACCCTGGATTGAACGTGTCGGCATACTGACCCGACAGCGGGGGCTGCCAAGTGCCCCCCGCGTAGATATCGCAGCGCTGCGGTAGCGCGGCGTTTATATCGAAAACTCCCACTTGGTTGTCCTCCCCACAACGGTGAATTCGCCCACGATCGCAAGTTCCGATCTTTGCAGACCGGCGTTACTGCGCCAGAAGCTCGAGAAAACGCGCGCCGGTCATGACCTCGCGCATCGGCAAGGCACTTTGCGCCTCGGTAAGTTCTGCGTCGTAGGTCAGGCCGCGCCCATCCCAGAACCACCAGTAGACGATCTCGCCTTTCTTGTCCCGGATCGGCGTTCGGAAGGTCGGAAAGTCGCGGTGCTCCAGCGGAACCTGGTAGCTGCCAAGTTTTTCGACTGTCGCACCGGCGCGGGTCATCGCGCTGGCCAGAGGTATCATCGCGACAAAGCTTGTCTTTCCCGAAACCAGCGCATCCAGATCCGCCGGACGCGTATCGTATAGCCCTTTAATCACACGCACGACAGGCGGATAGCTGGGATGACTATGCGTTATCTGGGCATAGGCCTTCTTGTCGCCAACAACATGGATTTCGACAAGGTCCCCTGGGGTCAAGTCCGTCATGTGATTCCCTTAAAGGCTGTAGGCTTCGTAGGTCGAAGGATGAAAGAGATCCTCGACAGCGACGCGCTTCGGCGAGAGCCCCTGGTCGTGGTGATATTGCAGGAACTTGTCGAGCACATGGGCGTTGTGCGTCACGCCATAAGACCAAGGATCCGGGCCCATGAGCGCCTGTGCCCTATTCAGCGTGTCCTCGACAAAGGGCATCGTCACTTTTGTTGCAGACGTGTCTTGCAGCGCGTCTTGCGCAATCGCCTTGGCTTGCACAAAGCCCTTCATCAATGCGCCGGGCAGCCACGGGTGCTCTTGCGCCAAGCTGCGCCTCACTCCCAGCACATGCATGATGGGAAAGATCTTCGTTTCGCGGAAATAGGCCTCCGCAGCGCCGACACTATCGGAGAAAAGCCTCCCGACATGCGGGTGCCCTTCTGCATAGCAACGCGGCCAACGCGGACCGATGAACCCGTCGATTTCTCCGTCCACAAGCATCTGGTTGAGCGTTGCCCCCTCGGGCGCCGGTGTGACGCGAACGTCCGCGGGCAAATCAACCTTGATCTTCTCGGGTCGACCGGGTGTGTCCATGCCGCCCCGGATCCATTCGATATCCGAAGGCTTCACCCCGAAATGCTCTTCAAGGATGCCGCGCACCCAGACATTGGCGGACAGCTGATATTCCGCGATCCCGATCTTGCGACCTTTCAGATCCTCCGGTCGGTCGATCCCCCGGTCTGTGCGGATGTAGACGGAAGTGTGCCGGAAGGCCCGGCTGAGGAAAACAGGAACTGCAACATAGTGTGCATTTCCGCGCGCAACCGAGATCGAATACGAGGACAACGACAATTCGGAGATGTCAAACGCCTGGTGGCGGAAGGCCCGAAAGAACATCTCTTCAGGCGATAGAAGCATCGGCACAGGATCAACGCCGTCGATCTTGACTCTGCCGTCCACTATGGCGCGAGTCCGGTCATAATTGCCCATCGCAAGAGAAAGGGTAAGATTTGTCACTGGGTCTCCTCCCGATATTCGATGCCACATTGTCTTGTGAGCTTGATTGTTTCCCCGGTTTGGGCCGAGTCTAGGATTGCGTGGCAAACTTCGAGGCTGGCCCGACCCCACTCTGCGGTCTGCGGTGGGGCAATCTTCTGTCGAACCGCGGCTACAAGAGCATCAATTACACTCTTCCGAGGCGCGGCATTCAGCGGCACTTCCACCCTGTGCCGCTCCGTGTCGCCAAAAATGTCGATGCCGCCAGGGCGCAATCGCAGATCAGCACGGTCGCACAGCACGATGATCGGCCCGAAGTGTTCGTTGCTCAGCGCAGAAGGCGGAACAGTTCCAGCCCCATAGGTGCGGGTAGCCTTCAATTTGGCTTCAGCGACCGGGTCAAGGTTCTGAAGCGCGCGCCGCGCCGCGCCATAGCTTTCAGGTCCCTTCGCGCCGCCAAGCTCGGCCACGTTGTCCATCCAGTCATCGCTGTCGAAATGAGCGTAGCCCGAATAAGTTAGCGTGGCGAAAGCACCACCGTCGAAATCCATCAAAGCTGAATAAGCCCCTTCAGTCGGGCGCTCGGGATCCCATGCGCCGGTCATTGCCGTGACGCTCTTTGCGCGCCCGCCGCACAGCAGCCGCACGATGTCGATCTGGTGAATCCCTTGGCTGAACAGAACACCACCGCCTTCTTCGGTCCTAAGTTCCTCCGGTCGACGTGGCCGATAAAGAAAATCGGTGTAATTGAGCGCCTGGACCATCCGAACAGCACCGAACTGGCCGCTTTCTATGATCTGGCGGGCCTTTAGAACCGGCGGATCGAAACTGTGGCTGGGCCCAACGATAAGATGAACCCCGGCAGCGCGCGCCACATCCACCATATTGTCGGCATCCGCCATCGTGACTGACAGCGGTTTGTCGACCAGAATGTGCTTCCCCGCCGCAGCCACAGCAGCAACATGTTCTGCATGCATCTGATGTGGGGTTGCAATGTAGACAGCTTCAACCTCGGGATCGTTGGCAAGCGCCTCGACAGAGGCGTAACCGCGCCCACCGAACTCGGCCTCGAAGGCTTCGCGGCTTTCTGCACGCGGTGCGGCAGCGGCGATCAGCTTGACGCGCGCATCGTTGCGTAAGGTCGGAAGCATGAGCACGAAAGCTCTACCCAACCCCACAACACCCAACCGTATCGGATCAAAGGTCAAGGACCAGACCCCCTTCCTTGGCACGTGACACGCAGATCATCACGTAGCGGTCTTTTTCTTCGTCCATCAGAACCATGTCCCGATGATCGACCTCCCCGGAAACGAGCCGGGTCTTGCAAGTGCCGCAGGTGCCGCTTTCACAGGAACTCACTGTGGCGATGCCGCTGTCCCTGAGAGCTTCAAGAATGGAGCGATCTTCCGGGACATGAACCGTAACGCTTGATTTCCGTAGCATGACATCGAAGGGTTTGTCGTCAGCGCGCACCACCTCGACCGGTTTGAAATCCTCGAAAATCACGCGACCCTCAGGCCAGTGCCCCGAGATCGCCTCGATCTCTTCAAGCAGCGGCTGCGGGCCGCAGCAATAGATTTTCATGTCCTTCGGGTCTTCGAAGTGATCCCAGAAATCATAGATCCGATCAGGGTCGCCACCGTCGTGGTGCAGGGTGAGTTTATCGCCGAGCGTCGACTTCATCTCGTCCAGGAATGCCGTCTCAGCTTCGGAACGCGTGCAATAAATGACATGAAACGGCTTGCCTTCGCGCAGGAGATGCTGGGACATGGCGTAAATTGGCGTAACGCCGATGCCGCCCGCGATGAGCAGATACTCCTTGGCTTCGGTGAGCGCGAATGTGTTTTCCGGAGCCTCTATTTTCAGTTTGGTCCCCTCGTGCGCATGGTCATGCATCGACATCGATCCGCCCCTTCCGTTTACCTCACGCTTGAGGGCGATCTTGTAAACATCGGGGTCCCTGCCGTCGTTGACGAGAGAGTATCGGCGCATTGCTCCTGAGGGTGTTTCGACGGTGATATGCGCGCCGGCGGAAAAAGAAGGAAGCTTGGCGCCATTCGATGAGGCCAGAGTGAACTCACAAATATGTTCGGTGAGTTGGCGACGTCCGGTCACGGTCACCGCGATGCTGTCCATATTTCTCTCCTTGATCCCGTCATTTTGTCAAAAGATGCCTTCCGCACCCCTTTTTCTTAGATACCTAAGTTTCTGTCAAGCTCTGGCAAGACGTTCCGTGCAGGGACATGTGTTGAACAGGTCGTCCCAAAGACCCCGCTGCGCGTCGAGGTCCTGGGTGAAAGCTATGTCGCGTTCCGCGATAGCAAGGGACGGCTGGGCATGCTCGACAAACTGTGCCAGCATCCCACAGTACCGCTGGTCTACGGCCGCAACGAGGATTGCGGTCTACTCTGCCTCTATCACGGCTGAAAAATGGACGTGGACGGCAATGTCGTCGCCATGTCTTCCAAACCCGAAGGCAGCCCGCTGATGGACAAAGTCAAGGCGCGTTCCTACCCGTTGCGGGAGTGGGGCGGCTTTGTTTGGGCCCGGCTGGGCGAGATCAAGGACATGCCGGAATTTCAGCTCCCCGCCTTTGCCCCGAAGGAGGACACCAAGGTGTCGATCCTCAAGATGCGGATACCTGCCAACTGGGCGCAGATCCATGAGGGCAAGATCGACAGCGCGCATTCGTCGGACATGAAGTCCGCCTGCGTCGAGGGCGCGTCGGCCTTTCACTTCATCGCCTGGGGCGGGGACAACGTGACTGTGACCTAGGAATGGCGCCGTTTTACCCATGCCGAGCCCGGTGTCTATGTGGACGAAAAGTGGCGCCTACTACGCACGCTCGAAAACGATTTCCTGCAGGACCGCAAGGCGATGAAATAGGGCAATTTCACCGGCGTGCCGGGAATTCCCAACTAGGGTCTGATGATGTAGGTGTCGATGGGCAGCCCGGTGCAATGGCATACCGATGTGCATGGGGCCTCGGACCTGGCGATCGTCGAGCTCCGTCGGCTGATGACCGACGCCGCCAAAAAGGTGGCCGAGGGTGGCGCCGCGATCGGGACCGAGGCGGTCATCCCGCAGGCGCGGATCGCGGCACATGAAGGGGTCTACCCCGAGGAAGTAGATTGGCGCACACTGGTCGTTGGCACGCTTTGCGAGGCGGCCGAGTAGCGCCTTTGCCCGGTGCGATGAGGTCAGGGCCCACATGCGCGCAGCCGCGCCATGCGGGGGTTTTTGACTTCAGAGCTGGCTTTTCAGATCGACCACAAGTTCCCGTAGCAGGGCTGACAGCATCTCGACCTTTGCGGTGATCCGGTCGGTGGGCCCGTGCAGACCGACGCCCAGCGACCTGTGATGTCCGTAGGGCGCGGGGATCAGAGTCGAGACCATCGAGGCATTCCAATGCGCTGTGGGCGCGCACAGATGACGGGCGTGCAGCACCGATATGTCGGTCGCCGCATGCGCCTGCAGGGTCGCGGCAAAGGCGGCCTCGTCGTAGTCGTCGGCGCGCAGCAATCCGCGTGTGACGGTCTGGCGATAGATCGAGATCGCCTCGGAATAGGGCTGGCGCGACAGCATCATCCAGCCGATCCCGTTTTGGATCATCAACCGTCGGGTGCCTGCCTTGATGTGGGAATTCGTACCCTCGTACCGGTGCAGCGACACCACGTATTCTAGATGCAGCCCCTCCTGCGTGCCAAGGACGACCGGCTCGCCTGCGCGCTCGCGCAGCCGGTGCATGGCGTCCAGAACAACGGTCTGTTCATACCCGCTGGCATCCATCCAGTTGGTCAGCCTGGACAGCCGCGGCGCAGGGAAATAGCGGTGGGTATCGGGGTCGAATTCGAGATAGCCCAGCGACACCATCGTGCGCAGCAGAGCAGTCATGCTCGAGACCGGATAGCCCAGCGAGGCGGTCATTTCGTGCATCCGCGCCGGTTGCCTGTGTTCGGAAAAGAACTCCAGGATCGCGAAAACGCGCGCCGCGGACTTTACCCTGTCCTGTTGCATCGCAATGGCCTCCCCGACAGGCAGCGTAAAGCGCCCGCGCGCGGTTTGGAAGCGGTCAGCCAAGGGGTGGTTCGAATCTCATTCGCCGGTATAGGCGAACTCGTTTTCCACCAGCGTCCAGATCCGGCGTCCCGACCGGGTCCTTTGATCCTCAGCAATATGCGCGGTCAGACCGGCGGCGCGAGAGGTGACGGCGATGGCGCGCATGATGGACGGCGCGACGCCGATTTCCAGCAGCAGTGCCGCGATGGCCCCGGTCGCGTTGATCGTCAGGTGCCTGCCATAGGACGCATCGACTGCAGCGCCGAACTGTTCCAGCAGGTCGATGGCCGATCCCGGCGCGCCGGCGTCGCGGGCCAGTGCGAACAGCTTGGGGCTGCGCGGGTCGTCGGGCTTGTGCAGGGGGTGACCGAAACCGGGCAGCGGCATCCGCGCGCGGCGGTAGGCGGCGGCGGTCTCGTCGCACCATACTGCGCGATCCTCGGCGGCAAGCCCTTCCTGCAGCAGTCGGCCTGCACCCTCCATCGTCCCAGCAAACACGTCGCCCACACAGGTCAGCCCGGCGGCCATCGCCACCTGCACTTGGTCGGGGTTGGAATCCGCGACCAGCCGCGAGACGATCGCATGCGGGGTCAGGCCGTGTTCCATCAAGGTCACTAGGCATGCGTCGAGGATCTTGCGCTCCCAGGGCTCGGGAAAACGGCCCGTGAGCAAGAGATACATGGCCTCGGCAAAGTCGCGCTTGCCCAGGATGTCGGTCATCAGGTCCTGCCCGCGCCAGCGGATTTCCGTCTCGGTGGCCTGAGAGATCTCGGTGCTCAGCCTGTCGCTCATCGGGATTTCCTTATGTCTCTCGTGTGAAATCGGCGTTGTCTTGGCCCAGTAGCGGCGGCGCGCGGCGCAGTGGTGGACGCTTTCCATCGAAGCGCACCGGGGCGGCGATTGCGCGATAGGTCAGGCCGTCGGCCGCCTCTATCGTGGTAAAGCTGCGCAGGTGGAGCACCTGTTCGTTCTCGGGCACCTCGTCGATGCGCAGGGCGGGCGAGAACGGCACATCGTTATCAGACAGGCGCGCGGACCAATCGGCTAGCGTGCGGGCGCGAAACACGCAACTCAGGGTCTCTTGCAGATCAGTGTAATTGTCATAGCGCCCCTGCCGCGTCGCAAAACGCTCGTCGTCCGACAGCACAGGATCATCGGTGGCGGCCAGCAGCGCATCCCAGAATTTCTCGGCCGAGGACAGGTGGATGACCAGAACCCGGGCGTCGGCGGTGGTCATGGCAAAGCTCTGCGAAGCTCGAACGCGGGTCAGGCGGTCAACGGCATGGCCCTCGTCGGCCATTGCGAAACTGTCGGGGGTAAAGGCGATGGAGGCCTCGAGCATGTTGACCTCGACCCGCCGCGCGGTGCCGCCGCGCGCGCGCCCCAGTAGGGCGGCCAGTATGGCCTGGGCGGCATACATGCCGGTCACATTGTCGGAAATGGTCGGGCCAGAGATGCCCGGGTTTTCCGGGTCGATCTTGAGATTGGCGATGCCCGAGAGTGCAAGCGCGACAGTATCGTAGGCGGGCCGCGCGTGATAAGGGCCCTCCGTCCCGAAGCCGGTGATCGAGCAATGGACCAACGCCGGATAGTCCCGCGCAATGGTCTCGGCCGGAAAGCCCAGGCGGTCCATCACGCCCGGTCGGAAATTCTCGACCAGCGCGTCGGCGCTCTTGAGCAGCGCGCGTAGCCGGATGCGATCGGCCTCTTGGCGCAGATCCAGTGTGACGCTCGCCTTGCCCTTATTGTAGGCGCGAAAATGCGGCGCGTAGCTGCCTCCGACAAAGTTGCGGAACGGGTCGCCCTCGGGGCGCTCGACCTTGATCACCTCGGCGCCCATCTCGGCTAGGATCATGGCGGTGAGCGGCGCGGTGATCATGGTACCGATCTCGATCACGCGGAGCCCGTCGAGGGGCAGGGGGCTCGAGCCGCCCATCACTTGAGCCGTCTGGAGGTGGCAGGTCGGCGCGGGGTGGCGACCAGATCTCCGATCATGTTGCAATGTCTCCGGTCATGTCGCAATCATCCTTTCTGGAGCCGAGGCCATGGGGCGGGAAGGGAAACCCGCCTGTTTGGGCAGGTTCGAGTTTTTCATGTTCCCGCCCGGCTGGGCCAGAGCGAATGGCAGTGCGACCGGGGCCGGGGGCCGGATTTCACATGCTCGAAATCTGTAGCGTCACCTGGCCCGCAACGTTGACAGCCGCGCCCCGGCGGCAAAGCTGGCCCCTAATAGTCGCCGCAACCAGCGCCGACAGAAGGAGTCACCCAATGACCGAACAGGATTTCCATCTCGCGCCCCCACCGCCGGGCGGACGAATCTGCGTCGTGGGCGCGGGGTTCATGGGCTGCGTGATCGCCTCTCTGTATGCCCGTTACGGCTATGAGGTGGCGCTTTGCGATGCCAATGCCGAGATGCTCGACAGCTTTGCAACGCGCGCGCGGCCCATCGCCGCCACCTTCTCGAATGATGGTGCGGAGGTGGCGCATATACTGGACCGTGTCACGCTGGAGACCTCGCTCGCGGCGGCGGTCGAGGGGGTGTTCATGGTGCACGAGGCTGTGCAGGAGGTGCTCGAGACCAAGCAGGAGGTGTTCGCGGATCTGGACCGTCTCTGCCCGGCGGAGGTGGTCCTGGCCACCAACACCTCGTCGCTGCTACTGTCCGACATCGTCCTTCGCGTCGAGGACAAGGCCCGGGTTCTGGGCATTCACTACATCACTCCCGGCCATATCATCCCTGTCATCGAGATCATCCACGCCGATTTCACGCCCGCCGGGCTGGTCGCCTGGGGCCGCGCCTTTGTCGATTCGATCGACCATGTGGGCGTGGCCTGTCCCGAGCGACCCGGTTTCCTGATAAACAAGATCCAGTTCGCCATGCTGACCGAGATCTATCGCCTGATGGACGAGGGGTTGGCCAGCCGCGACGATATAGACGCGGCCGTACGGCTCAGCATCGGGCCGCGGCTGGCGCTGTGGGGCCCGCTGCTGACCGAGGATCTGATCGTGCCAAAAAGCACGGCGCTCGCGGTGACCGACTCGCTGCATCGTCAGACCGGCGACGAGAATTACAAGGGCCGCAAGGTGCTGCGTACCCTAGTCGAGAAGAACCACCTGGGCGCGATGACGGGGCAGGGATGGTATCGGTTCCACGACGCCCCCGACGCGGTGGTTCAGGAACGCGACCGGCAGCTGACCGACCTGCTCGCGTGGTTGCGCGACCGCGACCCGGTGGGCGGATTCAGACTGGACTGATCCCGGCGGCCTACTGGCCGCCGAGGTTGATGTGGATGTTCTTTTCCTGGGTAAAGGCGATCAACTCGCCGATGCCTTCCTCCCGGCCAAGGCCGGACTGCTTGTAGCCGCCAAACGGCGCGCCCAGGAAATGACGACCGACCTCGTTGATCCAGACGAACCCGGCCTCGACGCGGTTTGCCGCGCGGTGGGCGGTGGCCAGGTCGCGGCTCCAGATCGACGCGGTGAGACCCACGTCGAGCCCGTTGACCTCGTCGAGCATCGCGGTCTCGTCCGACCAGCGGCGCAGCACCAGAACGGGGCCGAAGATCTCTTCGCGGGCGACCCGCATCTCGGGCGTGACTTCCGAAAAGATCGTTGGCGCGACGAAACAGCCCTTGGCCAGCGGCATCTCGGTGATCGCGTGACCGCCGGTCACGACCTGCGCGCCCTCGTCTTTGGCCGACGCAATATAACCCATCACCCGGTCGAAGTGGTCGCGGCTAACCAGCGCGCCCATGGTTGTGGCCGGATCAGTCGGCAGGCCCGGCTTGAACCGCTCGACCGCGCGTTCCAACCGACTGACCACGGCGTCATGGATGTCGTCATGCAGAAAGGCGCGACTGGTCGAGCCGCAGGACTGGCCGCACCAGCCGAAATTCATCCCCGCCACGATGGCGTTGGCCAACCGGTCGGGATCGCTGTCGGGATAGCCGATCAGGGCGTTCTTGCCGCCCAATTCCAGCAGTACGGGTTTAAGCGTGTCACTCGCCTCCCGCATCACCGCGCGCCCCGCCCCAACCGAGCCGATCAGTGTGACCTTGGCAATGCCGGGATGGCCGGCCAGCGCGGCTCCGGCCTCGGAGCCGCCGGGCAGCACGCTGAACACGCCGGCGGGCAACAGCCCGTGGATCAACTCGGCCAAGCGCAGCGCCGATAGCGGCGCCTGCACTGGCGGCTTGACGATCACCGCGTTGCCGGCGGCCAGCGGCGCGCCCATCTTGCCACCGCAGAACATCAGCGGATGGTTGAAGGCTAGGATGCGCGCCACGACGCCCAACGGTTCGCGCACGCTCATGTTGACACGGTCGGGGCCCATCGGGATGGTGTCGCCCTTCATCTCGGTGACAAGGCCTGCGAAAAACTCCATTTGGGCGGCGGCGACCACGGAATCGTTCTTCATCTCGCCATAGGGGTTGCCGCAATTGGCCGCGTCGATCAGCGCCAGCTCGTCGCCGTTCCTGCGGATGATCGCGGCGATCTCCTTGAGAATGCGCGCGCGCTCCAGCGGGGCCACGTCGCGCCATTCGAGATAGCCGCGTCGTGCCACTGCGACCGCCGCATCGACATCGGCGCGGCCCGCGGTGGCCACTTCGGCTAGGGTCTCGCCGGTAGCTGGGTTCAGGATAGTGTCGCGTACGCCGGTCGCGGAGTCGTGCCATGCGCCACCGTAATAGAGGCCGCGATGTGAGGGCAGGATCTCGGGAGTGTAGGCGTCGGTCATCGGTCAGTCCATCTGTCGAGCGTTTCGCAGATCGCCTCGGTCGTCTCGACGTCCGCATATTTGGCGGCCATGTCGGCCAGCGCCTGCCGGTGCGCGTCGTCCCAGCGGTCGCCTACCGCGTCGCCTGCCACTATTGGGCGAAACCCGATCTGGATGGCGTCGACCACCGTGGCGCGCACGCAGCCACTGGTGCTGAGACCCGCGATGACCAGCGTGTCGATCCCGGCCGAGACCAGTCGGCTGGCCAAGTCGGTTCCGAAAAAGCACGAAGCGTACTTCTTAGTCAGGATCGGGTCCGCAGGTAGCGCGTCCAGCCTCGAGTCTAGTGTGACGCCGTCGCTCCCGTCGACTAGGTCGTCGAGCCGTCCGATCTTGCGCGCCCAGAGCCCCGCATCCGAGAGATCGGGCCGGTCATAGGCCACGCGCGTGAACATCACCGGCACCCCGCCCCGGCGCGCGGCACCGAGCAGCCGGTTGACCTGGTCGGTGAGCGCGCTGGTATCCGAGCCCAGCGGCCTGCCGGGCTCGGTGAAGGCGCGGGTCATGTCGATCACCAGCAGCAGCGGGCGCGCGCCCCAGCCCATACGTCCGCCGAAACTGTCGGCGGCGGTGGGGGTGTCGGGTGTCAGGGTGTCGGTCGGCATGGCGGTTTCCAATTTCGGGTCAGATCATCGAGGGCAGGATCGTGGTCAGCCCCGGCACCAGCGCCAGGATGATCATGCCCAGGATGTAGAGCAGCACGAATGGCCAGGCCGCCTGGAACACGTCGCCCAGTGACCCCCCGTGCCACGCGCTTTTCAGGGCAAACAAAGTGTAGCCGAAGGGTGGGGTCATGCCGCCAACGGTGATGTTCACCAGGAACAGAAGCCAGAACCAGATCGGGTCGAATTGCAGCTCGGCGATGATCGGCAGGTAGATCGGGATCACGATCAGCATCAGCGCGATCTGGTCGATGAACATGCACAGGAGGAACGGCAGGACCATCAGCAAAAGCAGCATCACCCAGCGCGACTGGTCCAGCCCAACGACCCATTCGGTCATTGCCGTCGCTCCGCCGGTAAAGGCGAGCAGCTGGCTGAACAGCTTGGAGCTGGCCATGATGATCAGGATCATCGCCGAGACCTTGGCCGAGGAGGCCAGCGCCTCTCCGATCATCCGCAGCGACAGGTTGCGATAGATCGCCGCCGTCACCAGCGAGCCGATCACCCCCATGGCGCCGGCCTCGGTCGGGGTGGCGATGCCCATCAGGATCAGGCCCATCACCGACAGGATGATGATCGAGAACGGGACCACGCGCAGCAGGGCCCAGAACTTCTGGCGCATCGTGAACCGGGCATCGGTGTCGTCCTCTTCGGGCGCAAGCGACGGGTTGAGCCAGGTCCGGATGAAGCAATAGGCGAGGAAGATCGACGCGAACATCAGCCCCGGCAGGATGCCGGCGATCAGCAGGCCGGCGATGGACACGCCGGCGAGCGTGCCGATGATGATGGCCAGCACGCTAGGCGGGATCAGCGGCGCCAGGCTGGCCCCGGCTAGGATCGTGCCCGCCGAGAGCCGCGCATCATAGCCGCGCGCGATCATCCCCGGCAGCAGCGACCGCCCCAGCATCGCGGCCACGCCCATCGCCGCCCCCGACAGGGTACTGAACACAGTGGCCAGAACGATCGACAGGACATATTGCCGCCCGCGCACCCGCCCGACCAGCGTGTCGATGGAGCGGAACAGCACCTCGACCGAATTCGATCGGAACAGGATCTCGCCCATCAGGATGAACAGCGGGATCGTCACCAGCGACTGCGTCGTGGTGGTCTCGTAGAGGCTGTTGGCGAACATGCCGTATCCGGCCGGCCCCATGATCACCCCGACCGCCAGGAGGTTGATCAGCAGGAAGGCCGCGAAAACCGGCAGCCCGGTCGCCATCAGCAAGAGCAGCAGGCCCACGCCCAAGAGGACGGCCTCGATACCTTCAATCATGTTGCGTTCCAGTGGGTGTCGAAATGAAAGCCAGGCGAATGAAATAGAGGCCCGTGTTGACGAAGCCGTAGGTGATGAAGGCCGACAGGATCCATTTCGGGATGCGGATCGTGGTCAGCGTGGACGTGCCGCGCTCGAAAAGGTGAATGTTCTCGCCCAAGCAGATCCAGCCGGCCCACAGGCAGACCCCCGCCGCCACCAGGTATCCGGTAATGAGCATCGCGTCCCGGATTGGCGGCAGGAGGTCGGGCAGGATGGTGACGGCGACATGTCCGCCGTCGCGGGTCAGCCAGGGGGCGGTAGCGAAGACCGAGATCAGCAGCAGGAAGGACACGAAGTCGCTGGCCCACATGGTCGGCGCTCCGAACGCGTATCGCGAGATCACCTCGAACGCGTAGATCGCCACGATCGCGCCTAAGGCTGTGGCACCCAGGATGAAGCCCGCCCAGGTCAGCGCGTCATGCGCCCTCAGTATCCGTCGCATCGGCATCGACCCCCAGGTATCATGAAACGCGCCGGACCCGAGGGTCCGTCGCATTCCGTCTGTGGCAATAGACAGGGTATGAGGATCACCCGTCAATGCCGGCTTCGGTCGCAAGCGCGCGGATTTCCTCTGCATCCTCGGCGTTCTTGCTGGCCGCAAGCCCCATCGTCCCGGAAAACCAGGCGCCACCGAGCTTGCCGGCCATCTCCTCGTTCAGCTCGGTCACGCTCATTCCCTCGGCCTCGAGGGTTTCGCGTTCCTGCGCTGCGAGGTCGTCGAACAGGCGGTTCGCCTCGATCTCGAATTCGCGGGCGGCGGCCTCAATCTCGGAGCGGGTGGTGTCGTCGAGGCCGTTCCAAGTGTCGAGATTCATCAGCACCAAGTGCGAGACCTGCCCGAAAGAGGGCCGCATCATGTAATCGGCCACCTCGTACCACTTGTAGGCGACCGCGCCGACGGTCGGCCAGGCCGCACCGTCAATCACGCCGCGCTCGAGGGCGGGATAGATCTCGCCCCCCGGCAGAACTACGGGCGCGCCGCCAAGGACCTCGATCACCGGGTGATAAATCGGGGTGCCGCGAATCCGGAGGCCTTCCAGGCCTCCATCGCCGGCGGGCTCTTTGAGCATGATGTGATAGCCGTTCAGGTCCACAAGGGCGGCAATCAGCTTCAGTCCAATTTTCTGGTATTGCGCGTCCACCGCGCCCCAGACACCGGCCTCGCGCATTTTCTCGGTATTGCCGTTCATCGCATCCATGGTCATGCCGGAGGCGATCTCGTTGAAGTGGTAGGCGCCGTTCGTATAGAGCATGTCGAACACGCCGCGGACCACCGGATCGATCTGCTCGAAGGGCGGCACGGTTTCGGGGCCCATCACGTTGATGTCGATATCCGCAGTCGTCGCATCCTCGATCGCAGCGATGAAGGGCATCAGCACCTCACCGACGGCGGCATAGCTGGAATCCCAGCCGGCTAGCAACCGCAGGTCCTGCGCATGAGACATGCCCGCCCCGGTCAGCGTCATGGCAGCGGCAAAGGCCGTGGTCTTGAATAGTTTCATGTCGTTTCCTCCCGTTTCGAGCCGGCCCAACGAACCCGTTCTAAGGTCCGGGGGCGGGCAGCGCTTTCTTATTCTAAGCTATCTAAGTTTATCCGACCATCTTGCGTGTGCATCGATCATTCACGTCGTCCCGCCAGATTTCACATATGGGAAATCACGCACCGGATCATCGTTCGCGCATAGATCGAGGCGCGACAATCCTTAATCTGTGACAGCGGGGGAGTTGTGGCTACATCCATTCGAAACGCGCGAAGATAGAGGCGCACGGCTCACCCCTAGACGGTCACCGGTGCTGTCCAAAGCTCAAATCGATTCGAAAGGAACGCGCAGATGACGCTTACCCATGAAGACGTCAGGCAGATACTATCGATCATCGAAGCGTCCTCTTTCGACAGCATCGAGATCCGGATTGGCGACGTGAGCCTTGCCGCCAGCAAGTCCGGCCCACTCGTGGCTCGGCAGGCGGCGCCACCCGTATCGGCACCCGCGCCGCAGCCAGCCCCCGCGACGCCGGTATCCGCCCCCCACCAAAAAACCGAAGATCGGCACGAGGATGGGCTAGTCGAGATTAAGGCCCCAATCGTCGGCATCTTCTACGTCGCTCCCGAGCCCGGCGCCGCACCCTTCGTGGAGGAGGGCGATCGCATCGACGCCGACACCACGGTCGGCATCATCGAGGTGATGAAGGTGTTCAACAGCATCCATGCCGAGACCTCAGGCACCGTCGTCCGCCGCTTGGTCGAGGACGGTGCGTTCGTCGAGTTCCACCAGCCCATCCTATTGATCCGCCCGGAGACCTGAATGGCACTGAAACGCGTTCTCATCGCCAATCGCGGGGAAATCGCGGTGCGCGTAATCCGCGCCTGCCAAGCGCTGGGAATCGAGACCGTGGCGGCTGTCTCGGCTGCCGACCGAGACAGCATGGCGGCACGGATCGCCGACCGCGCTGTGTGCATTGGGCCGGCGCGCTCGTCCGACAGCTACCTGCGGATCGACGCGCTGCTGGCGACCGCGCTGGGGACAGGATGCGACGCGGTGCATCCCGGCTATGGCTTTTTGTCGGAAAACGCCCATTTTGCCGCCGCTTGCGTCGAGAACGGCCTGATATTCGTCGGCCCCAGCGCCGAGAATATCCGCCAGATGGGCAACAAGCTGGTGGCGCGCGAGATCGCGCATGAGGTAGGCGTGCCCATCGCCCCCGGCTCGCCGCACATCTCCGAGTTCTCCACCGCGCGGGCCATTGCCGAAGAGATCGGGATGCCGGTGCTGTTCAAGGCCGCCGCCGGTGGTGGCGGGCGCGGCATTCGCATCGTGCATCGACACGAGGAGCTGCGCGGCGCGTTCGAGGCCGCCTCGGCCGAGGCCAAGGCCGCCTTCGGCGACGACGCGCTGTTCGTCGAGCGCTATATCGGCAATGCACGCCACGTCGAGGTGCAGGTGCTGGCCGACGCTCAGGGCAACGTGATCCACCTGGGTGAGCGCGATTGCTCGCTGCAACGGCGCTACCAGAAGATCCTCGAGGAAGCGCCGGCCTTCGATCTGGCCCAATCCTTGCGCGAAGGGATGCGCGAGACCGCCGTCGCCCTGGCGCGCCACATCGGATACCGGAGCGCCGGCACCGTCGAGTTCATCGTCGACGTGGATCGCGGCGAATTCTTCTTTCTGGAGATGAACACGCGGGTCCAGGTCGAACACCCGGTGACCGAGATGATCACCGGCGTCGACATCGTGGCCGAGCAGTTGCGCATCGCCGCCGGTCAGCCCTTGTCCTTCACGCAATCGGACGTGCGGACCGAGGGTCACTCCATCGAATGCCGGATCAACGCGGAGGCGCCAGCCCGCAACTTTGCGCCCTCGCCGGGGCGCATCACCGAATGGGCACCACCGCAAGGCGCCGGCATCCGCGTCGACAGCCATGCGCAGCGCGATTACGTGGTGCCGCCCTTTTACGACTCGCTGATTGCCAAACTGATCGTGCACGGCACCGACCGCGCCGATGCCATCGCGCGCATGGCCGAGGCGCTGGCGCAGTTCGAGGTGGGCGGCATCGACACGACCATCCCGTTCCTCCGCCAGGTCCTAGCCCAGCCCGATTTCGCTGCCGGGCGGATCAACACCAACTGGCTGGCCGGCATTGCCGAGGATTTTATCGCCGAGCAGGCCGAGGAGCCCCACGCATGACCAACGACATCCACATCATCGACACCACCCTGCGCGATGGCCAGCAGAGCCTTTGGGCGATGAACATGCGCACCGGCTGGATGCTGCCCGCGATGGAGCGGCTGGACCGCGCCGGCTACGAGGCGATGGAGTTCTTCGTGCCCGTGGTCCAGATCAAGAAGATGATCCGCGATCTGAACGAGGATCCGTTCGAATGGCTGCGCCAGGGGACTGCGCGGGCAAAAAACACGCCGCTGCGGCTGCATGCGGGCTATCACAGCGGGCTGAGCAAGGTCCCGGAATCGGTCTCCAAGCTGATGCTACAGAAGGTGATCGACTGCGGCATCTCCACCGCCCGGATCTCGGATCCATGGAACAATTTCGCGATGCTCAAGGAAGAGCATGACGAGATGCGCCGCATGGGCCTGGAATCGGTGGTTAACATCATCTACTCGGTCTCGCCCCGCCACACGACAGAGTATTTCGTCCAGCGCACCCGCGACGCGGCGGCGTTGAAGCCCTATCGGCTGTGTTTTAAGGACGTTGGCGGGTTGCTGACCCCCTCGAGGCTGCGCGAGCTGTTGCCCAAGGTGCTCGAGGCCGCGGGCGACATCCCGGTCGAGTTCCACAACCATTGCAACAACGGGCTGGGTATCTTCAACGCGCAGGAAGCCGTGGCGCTAGGGATCCTGCACGTTCATACGGCGGTGCCGCCGCTGGCCGACGGCTCGTCGCAGCCCTCTGTATTCGACGTCGCGCGCAACCTGCGTGCCCTGGGCCATGATTTGCCCCTCGATCTCGACCCGCTGCACGAGGTCTCGGACTACCTGACCGGCATCGCACGGCGAGAGAAACTGGCCATCGGCAGCCCGCGTGCCTATGACGAGACGCTCTATGCCCACCAGATTCCTGGCGGCATGATCTCGAACCTGGAATACCAGCTGGAAAAGGTCGGTATGAGCGGGCGGCTGGATCTGATCCGCGAAGAGGCCGCCCGCGTCCGCGCCGAGTTGGGCTATCCGATCATGGTGACGCCGCTGTCGCAATTCGTCGGCACTCAGGCCGCGATCAACGTGATCACCGGCGCGCGCTACAAACAAGTGACCGACGAAATCATCCAGTATGCGCTGGGGCTATGGGGGCGCGAAGCGCTGGAGCACATGGACGCCAACATCCGCGACCTGATCCTCGACCGGCCTCGGGCCCGCGAGATCGCGGCTATGAAGATCGACCAGCCCGACTTGGCAGAAGTCCGGCGCGCTGCCGGTGGCGACTTGAGCGACGAGGAGCTGATCCTCCGCGCATATGTTGATGACGCCGCGGTGCAGATGGTGCGCCGCCTACCGCCAGTGCGCGAAGAGCCCGTCGGCCGCTCGCCGCTAGTGTCGCTGGTGGCCGGCCTGGCTGCCCAGAGCGCGCAGCACGACATCTCCGTAAAAGCCGGGGAGATCTCGATCCGGCTGGGCAAGGGGTGGTGACGGCGCACCGCTAGAGGGATATGTTTTCCTCTATAACCACCATGCTGTCGCCCGCGAAGTCCACGTCCTCGACATGTTCGCCCCAGGGCGGAACTGTCGGTGATCGATCCTAGAGCCGATCTTGCAGTGCAACCTGATCTCCATAGATATGACGCGCGGGCAAGAAACTGGTGATCCTCGCTGGGCAGAAGAAAGCGGCGGCCATCGTGATCAAGAATATCTCCGGGCGGCGGCGCTGATCTAAACTTCAACAGTGGCTCGGATCTGGGATCGCGGTATGATACTGGAAAGGAACAAACAGCCCAGGGGAGGAAAGGAGCATGCGAATGTTCGAGGATATCTGGCGCAAACAGTGCGAGGCCACGCTGGGTATCCGGAAACGCTTTGGCGAAGAGGCGGCCTTAGATTATCTCGTAGGCGAAAAACTCCTCCATTATGTCTCCGCCGCCCGGTACAATCCGGCTTTCGCCGCACAGCTACCGGCCTTTGTTAGCGACGTCCGGCAGATGTTTCCGCGCGAAACCATGGCAACCTACCTCACCGCGCTCGAGCAGCGGCTAACCGAGGACAACCACTTTGTCGACATTGAGGACACCTGTCTCGGATCGGGTTCCATTGATGACCTGACCAGCTTGAAACAGATTGTGGACCTGCTGCGTGCGGAAACGCTCGGAACGGCCTGATCTGCTGACGTCAATTGGCGCTGTCACCGTTCGGCCTTGCTGACCAGCATGACTATCAAACGCATAGTCAATGTTGCGAAAGTATATTTTCGTATGTATGCTGGCGAAGTTTTCAGAGGGCCTTTGCCATGCGTTTAAAATGCAACAATCTCCTATTGGCCGCCTTGCTGACTGCAGCGGTAGTCGGACCATCTTTTCCGACGCAAGCACGCGCGCAAACCTATCCGATCGACTGCGCCATCCTGCTGTGTCTATCCGGTGGGTGGCCGACTTCCGTGCCTTGTGCGCGCGCGCGTGCCGAATTCATCCGACGCATT
>JAMWZG010000079.1:5401-11806 GCA_024304855.1 Paracoccaceae bacterium | reverse complement strand
GGCAAACGGCCCGCCGGGTCAGGGCGGGCCGTTTCAGGGTTTGACGTCCGGCGCGTTACCGCGCGGCGATCAGATCGGTGATCCGGCGCACCGCGACGCGGCGGTTCTGCCGCTCGCCTTCCAGCGTGGGGATCTTGAGGAAACGCTCGCCATACCCCTGCACCACCATGTTTTCGGGCGGCACGTCGAAATACTCGGTCAGCGCCAGCGCCACGCTTTCGGCGCGACGGTCGGACAAAAGCAGGTTGAACGCAGCACGTCCCACCGCATCAGTATAGCCCTCGACCAGAAACACCTCGCGCGGGTTCTCGCGGATCATCCGGCGCATCAGGTTGCCGATCTCGCGCAGTTGCTCGGCCTCGGAGGGCTCGATCGCCGCCGATCCGGTGCGGAAGGTCACATCCTCAAGGCTGATCTGCGGCGCCAGTTCGCGCACCTCGACGATCTCGCGCACCTGACGCAGGCTGAAGGTCCGGCCCAGATCCCGCCGCTCGGCCTCGCGCAGCGCCGCTTCCAGCGCGTCACGATCCGTCGCGCTGAAATTCATGCGCGGGGCAGGGGGCAGGGTGGCCACATTGACCGGCTCGACACGGGTGATGTCGTCGATCAGCAGTGTCTCGCGCCCGCTTGTGTCGATCACGGACCGACGCAGCACGCGCCCCCCGGCATCGCGGATCGTCACGACCTGCGAGCCATCTTCGCGCGTCGTGATCGTGGTGGTGGAGCCATCGTCAAAGCGGCGCGTCTCAACCGTGGCGCCGGGGCGGCGCAGCAGGGCGTCATCGTCTTTCAGAACCTGAAACCGGCCCATGTCGTCCTCGACGATCACCCGGTCGCCCGAGGTGGCCGCCACGCGCTGTCCGTTGGACATGATCGCCCCCACGGCCAGCGCACCCAGTGCCAGAAGGCCCGCCTTTTCCAGATTGGACAGCCCCTTGTCATCGTCGCGCGCCTCTGTCTGCGGGGCGGCCGCGCTGTTGGCTGCGGGGGCTGCGAATTCCTCGTCGCTGCTGCGGACATCCTGCTCTGTGACCACCTCGGTCGTCACCTCGGCCTCACCGGCGGCGGGGGATGCGGGCGCTTCGCCATCGGTCGCGGCGGCTTCGCCCGTTGCCGCACCGGCCAGGGCACTGGCGACGGCGCCCAGCGATTGTGCGGCCTCCTGCTCGGCCAGGATCTCGGCATCCTTGGCTTCCGAGGCTTCGGCCTCTTGCTCGGGCGTCACCAATGTCTCGGGCTCCGGCGTCGCGGCCTCGGCTGTCGCCTCTGTCTCGGCTGTCGCTTCGGCCTCTGCGGGTGCTGCCTCTGCGGGGGCCTCCTCGGCTGTCGCCTCCTCGGCGGGGGTCGCCTCTGACGGGGCTTCAGTTTCTGCTGGCGCCTCCGCCTCTGCGGTGGCCTCGGCTGTCGCTTCGGCCTCCGGCGCGGTCTCGGCGGCTTCCGCCGCCTCTGCTGCGGCAAGCGCCTCACGCAGCGCCTCTGCTTCCGCTTCGGCTGCGGCTTCGCCTTCGGCTGCGGTTTCACCCTCTGCCACTGGTTCCGCCTGCGCGGCTTCGGCTTCTGCGGTTGCGGCGGCTTCTGCCTCGACGGCGGCCTCGGCCTCAGCCTCGGCCTGCGCCAGTTTCTGTGCCTCCTCGGCGGCGGCCTGCTCGGCTTCAGCCGCAGCGGCTGCTGCCGCGTCTGCCTCGGCCCTTGCCGCCTCTTCGGCCGCAGCCTCAGCGGCGATTGACGCTTCAGCCTCTGCTGCGGCGGCCGCTTCGGCCTCCGCCTGCGCGGTCTGTTCCGCCTCGGCCTGTGCGGCGGCGGCCTCCTCGGCCTCTGCCCTTGCAGCGGCTTCCGCTTCGGCGGCGGCTGTTGCCTCGGCCTCTGCCGCAGCCACCTGCTCAGTCGCAAGCGATGCTTCGCGCTCCGCCTCCTCGATCGCCGCACTCAGCAACCCGATGCGCTCCTCGGCGCTCAGGGCTGCGGTCAGCTCATCCTCGGCGGGGCGGTCGGCGGGGTCGGGCAGGCCATCCTGCAACAGCCCTTCCAGCTCGGCGCGCAGCATGTCGATGTCGCAGCGCGCGGTATCGACCTCGCCATTCGTGAAACAGGTCGAAACCTCGGCTTGCGCAAGAAAGAGCTGCTCGGACCCAGGTTTCGCGCTGGAGTGTTGCGCCGCCTGCGGTGTGACTGCACGAATCTGTGCCATCGCGGGGTAGGGCTGGATCAGCGACAGCGCCAGAATGCTGGCCGTCGTGGTTTTCAAGGTTCTGCGTGTCATGTCTCACCTGTGCCTTTGTGCGGGGCCCTTGCGGGCCGAAGCCTTGTCGCGAATGACAGGGCTCATCTGCACATATAACGCAGGCAGTGGGGCATTCGTTCCGTCACATCAGCGTGTAGGACACGCAGAAAGCGCCCCCTGCGCGGATCATTGCCGACCGGGCAGGGGCAGCGGTTGTCGCCTCACCCCCTGTCCATCAGGAACGCGTCATCTACAGGGGGACGGATCGCGTTCAGGATATGGTTGGTCTTTCCCGCTGTCGCCACAACGCGCAAAAGATCCGCCTGTTCCGCCGCCGTCATCCCCTTGGCGCGGGCCGATGCCAGATGCGAATGGGTGCAGTAATCGCAGGCATTGGCGATCGAAACGGCGGCATAGATCATCTCCTTGACCTTGGGGTCCAGCGCCGATGGCGTGGCCAGAACCGCCTTCACATCGCGCCAGACCTCCTCCAGCAGGCCGGGATCAAAGGCCAGATAGCGCCAGACGTTGTTGATGAAATCCGATTGCCGTGTGGCGCGGATGTCGTCGAACACCGCCTTGACGCGGGGATCGGCTTCGGGATCGGCAGGGGGGGTGACAGTGGCCATCGGGCGCTCCTTGTAAAATGGGGCGGGACGGTCCCGCCCCGGTCGTGATCAGATCAGGGTAAAGACGCGCGCAGGGCCACCCGTGCCGCCGCGATGTTTGGGCGCGCCTACCACCAGCGTGGCCCCCGTCGCGGGCACCGCATCCAGATTGGCCAGACATTCGATGCCCCAGCGGTTCTGCGGCAACCAGGCGTAATGCGCCGCGAAATCGGGCGAGATGCCATGATCCAGCGACAGCGTATCGCTGGCGATGCCCGCCGCCCCGGTTTCCAGCAGCATCTGCGCCGCTTCGACATGAAAGCCGGGGAAGTGCATCTTGCCCTCGGCATCGGCATTGCGGAACTTGGGATCATTCACAAAGGCACCCCAGCCCGAATTCATCGCCACGCAGGCGCGATCCGGGATCGGGCCATTGGCGGCTATCCAGGCCTTCAGATCATCGGGCGTAACCTGCGCATCCGCATCTTCGGCGGCGCGTGCGCGGATATCCACGACGCAAAGCGGCACGATCAGGTTCTCCACCGCAATCTCGTCCACGGACGCCCCATCGGCCGAGAAATGCAACGGCGCGTCCACATGCGTGCCCGTATGCTCATTCACCCGCAATTCCTTGAGGTTGAAGCTGTGTTCCGCGAAATTGAACTTCTGTTCCTCGAAGAATTGCTGGTCCCCGAAGAATGTAGGGAAATCGGGGTGGATCGTATGGGTCATATCCGCCACGCTGGAATGGGTTGAGGCAGCCACGGGTCGCGCAGCCAGCAGCGCGCCCCCTGCGATCCCGCCCAAAGCGACCGCAGCCGCACTGGCTGCCGTGCCGCGAAACAGGTCGCGGCGGCTCAACATCCGGTCTTTTACTGACTCCATCACACAGGCATGGCACATCGTTTCACACTCCCTGTTGTTGCAGGCGGGTTCGTCCCGTCCTGCCGCAAGGGTCGCGCCGCGCGGGGCTGTGTGTCAACGAGTCGTTGCGGTCATTTGATCAGCGGCATCAGCGCCTTGAAGGCCGGATGCGCCGCCGTTCCCAGCCATTCGAACAGGACCATCTCGGTCGTGACAACCTCTGCCCCGTGCAGGGCCATGCGCGTCAGCGCCGCCTGCCGGTTCGCCTCATGCCGCGATCCGCAGGCATCGGCCACGACATAGACCTGCCGCCCCATGGCGCGCAGGCCCAGCACGGTCTGCAAGACGCAGACATGCGCCTCGCAGCCAGACACGACCAGCGCATGATCCCCGGCCAGCGCCGCGGCAATGGCGGGATCGCGGGTCGCGTCGAAATCCATCTTGGCCAAGGCCTCGCCCGGCGCGAGGTCCAGATCGGAGACCGTTCCGCCCAGTTTTGCGGGGTTCTGCTCGGTCACATGGCGCGGCAGGTCCAGCACCTCGGCCGCGCGGATCAGGCGGGCTGCCTGCGCCAGTCGCAGATTGGCCTGATCAATGGCGGGCATCAACCGCGCCTGATAGTCGATCATCAGCAGGGCAGAGCGGGCGGGATCAATCGTCAGCATGGCAGGCCTCGTCACAGCGTCCCGGCCAGACTGCCCCGTTCCGGCCCCGGGGGAAAGCCCTCATACCATGCCGCATGTGATCCGCTGTGATTGGCCATGCCCGGCTTGGTCAGGCAACCGCGCGGCGCGATGTAGCTGTCGATCCGACCCTCGGGCTCCTCGCGCCAGGTCAGATTGAAGGCGGCGTTGCGTGGGAAATAATACTGGCTGTGACAGGGCAGGTGATCATGCACCCACCAGGCCAGTGCGCGCCAATCCGCCCCGGCGGCATGGCGATCCGCGAACCAGGGGATCACGACGCAGGCGGTGGCGCCCATCCGCCCCTGCTCATCGCGCAGATCCCAGATGTGATTAGCCGCCGTCGCCGCATTCGACGCGCAGGGATAGCCCGCCTTGCCCGCCCTTTGCTGCGCATTGCAGAAGGCGTTGACGGCGGCGCTGCGATAGGCCGACCGGATCGTGATCCGCCCGAAGGCCGCCTGCAAGGGTTCCAGCAGATCCTCGCACAGCCGCCGCCCCGCCGCGATGGCCAGATCGGGATCGTCCGGGATGTTCGGTATCCCGTGAAACGCGGCAACCTCGCTATGCAGGAACTCGCGCAGATAGAAATTGCGCGACAGCCGCACCCGCCCCAGATCGTCCAGCGCCTTCACGCTTTGCGGCTTGCGCATCCTGACATGCCCTTCCTGCCATCGGTCTGCCCATGCAGCCTACAGGCTCCGCGCCTGTGCGCAACCGCGCCATCGCCCGTCCAGAGCGGTTTTCGAGCGGCAATTCATCGCCGAATGCCAGGCTGACATCACGTTCCTGTCAACCCTGCCTTGCATATGTCGCGCGCGACCTAGAAACTGCACCCATGAATGACGCGCCCGCCTCCAACGCCGCGCCGCAGCGATCGACAGGCCCGGAACCCCTTGATCCCGAGGGGCTGATCGCCTGCCCGAACTGCGACGCGCTCCAGCGTGACGCCGCCGTGCCCGTGGGCGCGCGGGCGCGCTGCCATCGCTGTGGCACGGTCCTCATGGCCCCGCGGCGGCAGGCCATGACGCAGATCGTGATGCTGGCCGTCACCGCGCTGGTGCTCATGGTGGTGGCTGTCTTCTTCCCCTTTCTGGAACTCAGCGCCGGGGGCATGGTGCGCCGCTCCTCGCTGCTGGATGCGGTGCTTGCCTTTTCGTCGGGGATGATGCTGCCCCTGACCTTTGCCACGGCGGCGCTGATCATCGTGCTGCCGACCCTGCGTCTGGCCAGCATCGTCTATGCCTTGGCCCCGATGGCGCTGGGCTGGTATCCGGCCCGCCACGCTGTCGCCGCCTTCCGTCTGGCACAGGCGCTCAGACCCTGGGCCATGGCCGAGATCTTCATCGTCGGCGTCTCGGTCGCATTGGTCAAGGTGGCGGGGCTGGCGAAACTCTCCTTCGGTCCGGCCTTCTGGACCTTTGCGGCGCTGGTCCTGGTGACCGTGCTCAGCGACAGCTACATGTGCCGCCTGACCGTCTGGAAAACCCTGGAAGAGCGCAGACGCCCATGACCGCCAACGCCCCCCATCAGATCCCTCCGGCGCTGACCGCGCGGGCGGCCGGGTTGGTCGGCTGTCAAAGCTGCGGCCGTGTCCATCGCGCCGGGGTCCGTCAGTGTCAACGCTGCGGGGCCGCGCTGCACAGCCGGATGCCCGGCAGCCTGCAAAAGGTCTGGGCCTGGCTGTTTGCCGGGATGGTCGTCTATATCCCCGCCAATATCTATCCGATGCTGCGGACCACCAGCTTCGGCCGCACCACCGACAATACGATCATCGGAGGCGTGGTCGAGCTGATCAACTACGGCTCCATCGGGGTGGCGCTGATCGTCTTTGTCGCCAGCGTCCTGATCCCGGTGGGCAAATTCATCGCCATCGGCTACCTTGCCCTTGTCGTGCGCCCCGGTCAGCGTGCCGGTGCCAGGATCGGGCGCGGCAGCGGTTTGCACGGGCGGCAACATCTTTACGAAGTGGTCGAATTCATCGGGCGCTGGTCCATGATCGACGTTTTCGTGGTCGCGATCCTCGCCG